>NZ_CP087263.1:2881607-3201785 GCF_020923435.1 Brevibacillus humidisoli
GAATGATTGCCATCTGGTACAAAGAAGGAGATCACGATGTTTGATACCATTTCCGAGATTTTCATGCAGTACGGGCAATTCGGTTTATTTGCCCTTTCCTTTCTTGACTCATTTATTTTGCCTGTGCCGCCATTTTTTCTGCAGATCGCGATGAGCCTTGTCTCACCAGCGGACGCGTTGTATTACGCAACGGTAGCCTTCTTTGGCTCGGTGCTGGGCGCCCCGATGGGGTACCTGCTCGGCAAGGCATTGGGCAAACCGCTGATGCATAAAGTGGTTCCCGCCCGCTGGGTTGAGGTGGCGACGGATAAGTTTACAAAGGACGGCGATGCCGCCGTCCTGATCGGATCGTTTACCCCGATCCCGTACAAGGTATTTACGATCCTCTCCGGCGTATTCGGATTTTCGCTGTTTCGGCTGATCGTGTATTCGATCCTCGGACGAGGGATCAAGTTTTACCTGATCGGTGTCTTGTTCTTTCTCTACGGCAAGCATGCGAAAGAGCTGCTGGATCAATATCTGGAGGTTTCGCTGCTTGCGGTGGCTGTCATCCTTACCTTAGGATGGTTCCTCCTGAAGCGTCGAAAAAAGAGATAAAGCAGCTTGCAGTTCCGACTCGCCAACCTGCTGATACTCGACCAGCGCTGTGAAGAACCGAACATCCAGCAGAGGATCTTGTTTGACACCTCGATCCTGACTGACGGCAAAATGTTGCTTCCAGTAGAGGTGTGCCAGTACATACTTGCGGGCGTTTGCCTGTTGTTCTACCTGCTGCTCTGCATCCAGCACGATGTTGCTGAGACAGAACAGATCAATCATATGATTGGCCACAGTCTTCAGCTTGTAGTTTACGTACTCGTCGGACTGTTGGAGCAAATAGGCGAGGTTTTGCTCCAGCAGTTCCAGCTCTTCGGCGATGCGCATCGCAAACACCTTGGATAGCGGATGGGTCATTTTTATGATGCGCTCTCGCATCACCTGGCAAAATACCTCGTGGGCCTGCTCTTTTTGCATGACCCGCAGCAGATCGAGGGCTAAAATATTGGACGTGCCCTCCCAGACTGTAGTCACTTGCGCATCCCGCAGCAGACGCGGAGTGACGTACTCCTCAATGTAGCCGTTGCCGCCGTGGATCTCAATCGCGGTATGGCTCGCCTGGACAGCTTCGTCACCGGTACGGTACTTCAGCAGCGGAATCAACAGACGGGCTATCACACGTTCTGCTTGGTCCGCATCACCGTAAGTGTTTGCCTTGTCAAAGTAATGAATCATCTCAAACACCGCACCTGTGCTTACCTCCAGATCGACCAGCAGCGAAACCAGCATCTCCCGTACCATGGGATATCGGTCAATCGATGAGCCAAAAGCGCTCCGCCGCGCCGCATAATCCTTGGCCTCATAAAACGCCCTGCGCATGATCCCGATGGAGGCGACGGCATTGCAGATGCGGGAGATGTTCAGCGCCTCCGCCATGTAAGCGAAACCCCGTTCCGGCCGCCCGATCAGATACCCCTCTGCTCCCTCCAGCAATACTTCGGCGGACGGGACCGCATTTACGCCCAACTTCTCTTTCAACCGCCTGATCGAGATGCGATTCCGCTGTCCGTCGGGTGTGGTCCACGGCACCAGGAATAATCCCAACCCTTTGGTACCTGGCTTGTCGGGATCAATCCGCGCCATCACAGTGGCTACCATCGCACCTGCATTGCTGGCAAAAAATTTTTCCCCTGTGAGTCGATAGGTGCCAGGTCGATCCGCCACCGGTTCGGCCACTGTCAGGTTGGCCCCTACGTCTGATCCCCCCTGCCGCTCCGTCAACCAGGTGGCTCCCTCGTACAAGGTCTCATAGTCGCGAGAAGTGAGACCGACCAGGTAGCGCTGCTTCAACTCCTCGCTGCCGTAACGATCCACCAGGTGAGCAGCAGCCATCGTCAGTGTCACCGGACAGTAAAAGCCCGGTTCCGACTGACTGAGCAGATAGCCCATCATATAGGAATAGAGATAAGGAACCCTCTCACCCAATTCGGGAACCGGATGGTAGAGGTAGCTGACAATCCCCGCTCCATATACATCGGCAACCGTCTTCCGATATCCTTCATTGGTGATGATCTCTGACACATCTTCCCCCAGCCTGTTGTACTTGCGCAGACGCGGTCTGCCCTCGCCGTCGGTATACGCAGCCCGTTCGTCGACTGGTCCGGCGACGTAGGCTCCGAACCGGGATAGCTGCTCTCTGGCCCAGGGTTGCATCGACTGCGGCAGATAGCGTCCGATCAGGTAGTCGAGATTGGGATCAGCCGTATAAAAATTATCGTGCCACCGACTGCGGGGATGGGGAATGTTGTTAGAGTACCCCCGACTGTCGATCAGCTTTTGCAGATTGCTCATCCGTTTTCTCCTCCTCATGCTTCTGTTTGTTCACGCAAGACGTGCTTCAGCACTTTTCCGCTTGCATTGCGAGGCAAGGCAGTCAAGCACTCTACCAACCGAGGCAGCTTATAATCAGCTACTTTTCCACTCAGGAAACGGCGAACTTCCGCCAGCCAGTCGGTCGGCCCGGCATCGGCTGCCGCCTGCTCCCGCAGCACCAGGCAAGCTTTTACCGTCTCACCCCATTCAGGGTGGGGAACCCCGACCACTGCCACTTCTTGGATAGCAGGGTGACGCTCTAACTCTTGCTCGATTTCTTTCGGGTAAACATTGACACCACCGCTGATAATCACATCTTTTTTTCGGTCGATCACCCAGAGAAAGCCCTCTTCATCGACACGGGCAATGTCGCCGCTATACACCCAGCCGTCGCGCACCACCTCGGCAGTGGCTTCCGGATTATGGATGTACCCTTTCATCGTTCCTTCACTGCGGATGCGGATTTCCCCCGGCTCGCCTGCAGGTACGGGCTCACCCCGTTCGTTGACTACTTCTACTTCGGTGTAAAGCACCGCTCTCCCGATGCTGCCCGCCTTGTCGGGGTACTCGGCATGACGCAGAGCGGTTCCGGTCGGCCCCGCCTCCGTCAATCCATAGACACATACGACCTTGTCTTGGCCAAATGCCCGCTCGATCTGCTCTGCCATCTCTTTGGAAAGCGGTGCCCCACCGTAGACCCAGCAATGTGCAGAGGAGAGATCACAATGAAGGAAATCCGGATGCTTCATGGTCAGCAAGTAGGCGACGGGAGCACCGAAGAAATGGGTGATCCGCTCCCTCTGGGCAAGCGCGAGCAGCAGCTCCGGTGAAAAAGTAGGAGCCAACACCTGGGTCGCTGCTACCATGATCCCCGTATGGAAGAACAGATGAAGCGGAGCTGAGTGACTGAGCGGCATCATTTGCAGAATCCGGCTGCGATGATCGATCTGCATCTCGATCGCCATCATCTTGGCAACCGTCAACACGTTGCGATGAGTGAACAGCACCCCTTTGGGACGGCCGGTCGTACCGGAGGTGAACAGCATACTTACTTCGTCATCTTCGCTAAACTCGGGTACTTCCGCATCACAAGGAAGCGCTTTCCATTCTCTGTTAGATGGATCAGAATGACCGTCATCCATTCCGAGCCATCCATCCCGTCCCTCCCCGGTCTTGATCAGGGCTCTCAGTTGTCGGCCGGCAGGAAGCTGTGCAACCACAGCGAAAAGCTGATCGTGCACAATCATCCCTTTACACTCTGCTTCCTCACAAACGTAGGAGACGTCCTCTGGTGCAGAACGGGCACTGATCGGAACCACGATCGCTCCGCTGCGCATGATCGCCATGTACATGATCGCAAACTCAAGACAGTTGGGCATCATGATCGCTACCCGATCTGCTCTCTCGATCCCCATCTGCCGCAGTCGTGCCGCCCAGTAATCGGCATGCTGATTCCACTCCCGGTAGCTGATCCGTCTCTCTCCATCGATCAACGCTTCCTTGTCACCGTGCTTTCGACCATTTGTCGCCAATAATGCAGATAGATTCACGCTTCCACCTCTTCCGTCTGCTCAATGTTTGCTTGTCTCGCGCAAGCGCTGCTCGAACTTCTCCATGTACGTGACGATTTCCTCACGCAGCAGCAGCAATTCATTGATCCGCTGATCAATCTCCTGCAGCTTCTCGCTCCCGTAAGCAATTGTCCGTTCCAACTGCTTGCGCCCAGTTCGGTCCTCCTGGAACAATTGGATCATCTCCCTGATCTGCTCGAGGGTAAAACCAAACCGCTTCCCTCGCAATATCAGGCGCAGTCTCGCCCGGTCACTCCGTGTGTAGAGGCGTATCCCCCTCTCGGAGCGCGCGGGTTGAATCAATCCCACTTCTTCGTAGTAACGAATCGTGCGCGTACTAATGTCCAGTTCAGTTGCTAATTCTGAGATCGAAAATAACTCCTTGCGATCACTCATCGATATATGTCCTCCTTTGGACAATCCCTCCTGTCGGAAACATCAGAATTTACAAATAGTTTACTTTACGTTAACGTTAACGTCAATGAGGTAGGTTCCTTCCTTTTTACATCGATGGCCGGGCGTACTACCCCAATCCTTTCTCCTTCGTGAGACGATCAGCAGGAATTGACAAAGACGCGGTGAAATAATAATCCTTATTCTGATACGCCAGTTGCCCAAGGAGGCTTCTCTACGTCATGAAAAAAAGACATACCCTCATCATCCTGCTCCTCCTCTTGATTACCGGATGCAGCCTGACCGCCCAGCAGCCAGACACTGCCGCGAGTGAAAGCCATTCTAACGTCGAGGCAGGAAGCACCGAGCATTCCGACGTGGAGGATAGCGGCCAGCATTCCAGCCCTCTTGAAGGTGAGAGCTCCCAACACTCCAGCCCCGCGGAGGACGATAGCACCCAAACTGACTCCTCTGCTCAGCAAGCAAATCAACAGCCTGGCGAAGGAGGCCTTTATCAAAACGATGCCGGATACTCGCTAACCATTCCCAGTGACTGGGCAGGCAAGTATCGGATCGAAACGCGTCATCAAGTCACCTATTTTCTCTATCATGCAGAAGATCCCCAAGTCTGGCAGCAGCTCTTCCATATTCGCGTTCTCCCTGCTGCGGAATGGGAGAAAGAGAAAGACGGGCCTAATCCGGGTACGATCATTACCACTCACGGAGATCAGGTCTACCTGTACGGCAGACCGCTTGACATGGGTCTGGAAGGGGAGGAAGCCCGTGATTACAGCGCACTATCTGAACAGATCCCGCAGATCATCGAGAGCTTCCAATTGACGGCGAAGTAGAAAGATCCATCGTATCCATCGTGCACAGCAAAGCACCGCACGCACTCTAAAAATAGAGGACGTGCGGTTTTTTCATTGCCCGGCGGTCAGTTTCATACCCCCTCCCAGCCGGCTTCATCGTCGTGACCGGATAACCGCCAGCCGCGTCATGATCTAGGAGGAAAGGAAACAATCCTTACGATCTTGTAAGAAAAATGAAAGTTAATTCAATGGGAGAGGCAATATCTGGTCCTTTACAATAAAAGCACGCTCTACAGTGGGTGTTGTCATATGATCATTATGTGGGAAGGAGTACCTCGATGACTTTTCGCCAGTTCGCCTTTTACAACGTAATCCGGAACAAGCGTCTGTATGCCGCCTATTTTCTGAGCAGCGCCTTTTCCGTGATGATTTTTTTCATCTACGCGATGTTTATCTTTCACCCAGATGTCAAGGAAGGGGTATTCAGAGAAATCGCCATCAGAGGGATGGAAGCGGCTGAATACGTGATATATGTATTTTCCTTCTTTTTCATCTTCTATTCTGTCCGTGCATTTCTAAAGTCGCGCAAGCGGGAATTCGGAATTCTGATGATGCACGGGATGACTCGTTCACAACTCAACAAGCTGATCTTTCTGGAAAACATCCTGATCGGCCTAGCCGCAACTGTAACAGGGATGATCGCAGGGATGTTGTTTGCAAAACTCTTTCTGATGATCGGGGCGAAAGCCATCATCATGGAGTCGCTGCCGTTTCATCTGTCATGGAAAGCACTACTGCTGACCTTCGGAGCCTTCACTGTACTCTTCGTTTACGGCACTGCTCACCCGTGTCAACAAACTGATCGACCTGTTTCAAGCGAGCGCAAAGCCAAAACGGGAACCGAAGACATCGCCGCTTCTCTCCCTATTGTCCGCCGTGCTGCTCACCGTTGGCTATTATCTGGCGGTAACGACTACGAATGATACGATCATAGAACGCCTGCTGCCCGTCACGGGTATGGTCATCGTGGGCACGTATTTCCTGTTTACGCAGCTGAGTGTATTCGCGATCCGGATCTTGCAGCGAAATCGAGCTCTTTACTGGAAGCAGACCAACCTCATCACCTTGTCGACGCTTGCTTATCGCCTCAAAGACAACGCTCACATGTTCTTCTTGGTCACGATTGTGTCTACTGTCGCCTTTTGTGCGGTGGGAGCGTTGGCCGCAACCGGTACGATGAGCAAAAAATACGAGCTGAACTTTCCCTTTGCCGTCAGCTATGCGTCGTACGGGGAAAACCCGTCGGAAGCGAAACATCTGGCCATGATCGAAGCTGACCTGCAAAGGCAGCAAGTCCTGATTGAAAAGGTTAGTGTAACAGTAAAGTCTCAGACCAGCAAAACCAACGGAAACAAAGTGGTGCTGGTGAGCGAAACGGACTACAACCGGTTGGCAAACAGCTTGGGGTACCCTGCCCAATCGATTGCAGAAACAGAAGCCAAATTGATCCCGGGCAACATCAGTCAGATCGAAAAAGTGGCCAATCAACGAAAACCGGTGACGTTTCAAGAGAGCGGGATTACCCTCAAGATCAATGGAGCCGTTGAAAAACCAATCTTCTCTCGTGCGCTGATGGGGATGAATCTGCTGCTGATCTCTGACCAGGTATATGATTCGATCCAGGTATCGGAAGAGATGAACCGAGAGAACTGGAGCTGGGAGAAGGCCACTTATGTTGGCTACACCGTGAAGGATTGGCAAGAGACAACGCAGATCGGCGAACAAGTGAACCAGGAACTGTTGGCGTTTTATCAACAGTCAGAGGGGCCGTTCACACTCCCCAGGTTTGGTTTTATTACAAGCGGTGCTGCTTATCTGCATGCTCTACAAGTAAACAGTGTCATGCTGTTTGTCGGACTATTGGTGGGGGCGGTATTTTTCATCGCCGCCGGCAGCTTTCTCTATTTCCGCTTGTATATGGACCTGGATCATGATCGTCGTCAGTATCAGGCGATCACCAAAATCGGGTTGTCTGAAAAAGAGTTGACGAAAATTGTAACGACGCAGTTGTTGTTGCTCTTTTTTGTCCCCCTCGTGGTAGCTGTGATTCACAGTTCGTTTGCTTTTGTCGCCTTGCAAAGCATGTTCCAGCTGTCAATCGCGTTCCATACGATCAGCGTTTTGCTTGGTTTCATCGCGGCCCAGATTGCCTATTTCCTGCTGATCCGCGCCCGTTATACACGTCACGTAAAAGAAGCTGTCCTGTAAGTGTGAATTCCGCTTTTCCATCGGAGCATCCTTCGGTAAAATAGAAACCTAGGCTGTCTACCCAGGAGGTTCCACATGGAAGGTAATCACTCTGTACTCTCTTTAACGATCGTCGTCACCTTGTCGTTTCTGATCCCGATCATCCTCCATCGGCTGCGCTGGCGCTTTCTGCCGGTCGTCGTAGTAGAGATTATCGCAGGTCTGCTGTTGGGCAAGAGCGGCCTGGGACTGATTCATGACGATCAGTGGCTCTCCCTGCTTTCTTCTCTTGGATTGATCTACCTGATGTTTTTGAGCGGGTTGGAGATTGATTTCGAATCGTTCCGGGTGAAAAGCAAAAAACCTTCACAAGCCAATCCGCTGGTGCTCTCAGCGGTGACGTTTGTGCTGATATTATTGATCTCTTGCGGCTTTGCCCTCTTGATGCAGTGGCTTGGTCTGGTCCGTGATCCATGGTTTATGACCCTTTTGATCTCAACGATCTCACTCAGCATCGTCGTACCGACGCTAAAGGACAAAGGGATTACCAACACGCCGTACGGACAGACGATTCTGCTGACGGCTGTCATATCCGATTTTGCGACGATGATTCTGCTGTCTCTGTACGTCGCCTTCTCGGCAAACAACCTGACCAAACCGTTTCTCTTGCTGATCCTGTTTGTTGTCGTCTTTTTCGTCTATCGGTTCAGCCTGCGGTTTGCCACCAACAAGTTGATCGAGAGAATCTCTCGAGAGAGTGTGCAGTTGGGAACTCGCGGCGTGTTTGCGCTGATCCTGTTCTTCGTCGTGCTGTCGGAAGAGGTAGGCGCGGAAAGCATTCTTGGTGCCTTCCTGGCCGGGGTGATCGTCTCCCTGCTGGCACCATCGAAAGAGTTTACCCATCAGTTAACGTCATTTGGCTTTGGCTTTTTGATTCCCATCTTTTTCTTCATGGTCGGCGCGACGATGGAACTGCACAATCTGTTCGGCGACGCGAACGTCCTGCTGCTGCTGCCGCTGATTATTATCAGTTACTATGTGTCCAAGCTGCTGCCTGTCCTAATCTGGCGCAAGTGGTTCAGTTGGAAGGAAACCCTGGGTGCAGGTTTTCTGCTTCCGTCTACCCTCAGCCTGATCATCGCCGGAACGGCTGTGGGATTGGAGTTGGGGGTGATCAGCGAAAATGTGCAAGCTGCGTTGATCGTAGGTGCCGTGCTCTCCTGTGTGATCTCGCCGATTCTGTTCCAGCGAACGGTTCCTGAACACGTGGAGACGTCCACCAGGAAAATCTCCCTGATCGGCGCCAACACGATCAACCTGGCGCTGGCCAAGCAGCTTCATCAGGATGGCTATGAAGTAGCCATCTATACGTCAGACCCTTCATCGGATCAGCAAGAGCGCAACTACCCGTTTCCTATGGTTACGCTCTCCGCACTGGAGCCAGAAGAGCTGAGCAACTATGATGTACTGAACAGTGATTACGTGGTAGCGCTCACCAGCGATGAACCTCTAAACGTACGCATAGCCAACTGGGCCAAGTCAGGTGGAGTGGAAAATGTGATTTGCCGGATGGACAGCGAACAGCGAAGCGAGGAACTTACGGAAGGCGTACAGCTCTTCTCCACTTTTCTCTCCAATCGGCTGCTGCTGCAGGTACTGATCGAATATCCGTCCCTGTTGAAGATGTTGGAGAAAGATGACTGCATGTACGAGGTAACCGTGAACAACGAACGGCTGCACAACCGGTTTATTCGCGATCTTTCCTTTCTCGACGATGCGCTGGTCATCCGCATCTTTCGCGGCAACGACCTGCTCATCCCGCACGGAAACACGCAGATCAGAGTGGGCGACATCCTGCTGATCAGCGGTGATAAAGAACTGGTTCGACAAATCGAACGGGCGATGGCATAGGCCTTTCGCCCACTTTTTTTCTTTTCCCCAGGTCAATCACCCATTGCAAATCCCTCCATATATTATGGGTGTAGAGACGATAAGTGAGGTGTTGTGATTGGCTGTCATCAAAGCTACAGCGAACGGGGTAAAGATGCTGGCCCGTCTGATGCGGGCCGAAGCAGAGGGAGAGGGCAAGCTGGGTATGTTGATGGTTGGCAACGTCGGTGTCAACCGGGTCCGGTCCAACTGCCTCGACTTCGAAGGCATACGCTCGATTCGCGACATGGTGTTTCAGTCACCAGGCGGGTTCGAGGCAACACAGAAACCCTATTTTTACCAGCGGGCACGAGAAAGGGAGATACGGCTGGCTCGCAAAGTGATCAATGGCAAGCGATATCATCCCGCTAGTTACTCGCTCTGGTTTTTCAGACCTACTGGAGGATGCCCTGCGGAATGGTACAACCAGCCGAATACGGGCCGCTACAAAGCCCACTGCTTCTTTGCCCCCACCAGCCAAAACTGCCCAAATGTTTATAATACGTTTTGACACCCCACATACCATGCAATTGTAAAAAAAGAGGAGTGAATCGCGCAATGTACTGCAATCCAAATCAGGGTTTTCCGGGTTATCAGGCATATCAGGGTTATCAGGGATACGCGATGCCGAATCAGCCATATCAAGGACTCTCCTTGCCAAACCAGACATATCAGGGACTCGCGACGCCGAATCAACCCTATCAGGGACTTGCGACACCCAACCAACCCTTTTACTACGACCCGGGACAAATGGTTTCACCACAAATGGAAACACAGAAGCTGACACCGCAGGCGATACCGATGCTGCCGCCGAGCGGTGCCCCGATTCCTGGCACAAGAGATTTCGTGGAGCAATCGTATGTAGAAAACATCTTACGCTTAAATCGCGGCAAAATGGCAACCGTGTACATGACGTTTGAGAACAATACAGAATGGAATGCAAAAGTGTTTCGCGGAATCATCGAAGCAGCAGGCCGCGACCACCTGATCATTAGCGATCCGGACACGGGCATACGCTATCTTTTGTTAATGGTCAACCTGGACTACATCACCTTTGACGAACCGATTGAATACGTCGCCCCGCCCATTCCGGGAGAATTTTAATCCCTCTCTTCGTCCCTCAGCTACCTATTACCGTTCATTTGAGTTGCATGGATCAGGGACCTCTCAACAGAGGTCCCTGCATGCTGTTGTCCAGAGGAGAGAAGTCATTGACTGACTGCTTCGCCACAAGATGATAACCTCCCCTACCCCTCCACGCCCCCGTATAGTACTTCCAACTGAGTATCGGTCGCTCGAATGACCTCGCGGCAGAATGGGCACACTCTAACTGATTTTTTCCAGTGAATGGGAGTGATGTTCGCTTGCCACACATCCTGTCCGTCGGCAAGGCTGTTCCGCCATACGAAATATCGCAGGAAGAATCGATGCGGTTGGTTTATCACTTGTTTCGCGACCGCTTTCCCCAGATTGATCGGCTGATGAAGATCTTCCCCAACACGGAAATCCGCACGCGGCGTTTTTGCATGCCACCTGAGTGGTTTCTACGTGATCATCGGTTTGCTGAAAAAAACAAGCAGTATGTGGACAACGCCTGTCGATTGGGCTCGGAGGCCATCAACCAGTGTCTCGAAACAAACGGATTGGCTCCTGAAGAGATTGACTGCCTGATCTATGTCTCCAGTACCGGCATCGCGACGCCGAGCATCGATGCCCGCATCCTGAACCTGCTAGGGATGAGAGAAGATATCGCCCGCATCCCGATCTGGGGGCTGGGCTGTGTCGCTGGAGCGATGGGCATCTCGCGGGCCTGCGACTACGCCAAGGCTCATCCCGATCAGCTGGTGCTGCTGCTATCGGTGGAACTGTGCGGACTCACCTTTGTGAAACGTGACGTTTCCAAAAGCAACTTCATCGCCACTTCGCTATTTGCCGACGGAGCTGCCGCTGTACTGGTAGCCGGTGACGAATACGTGCGCAGCCATCCCACTTTCCACTCTACTCCAATGATTGTAGGCAGCGCCACGACGACTTGGCGTGATTCGCTCGACGTGATGGGCTGGGATGTCACCGACGACGGGCTGAGGGTGATCTTTTCCCGCGACATCCCCACACTGGTGAAGCAGCGCATGCGGCAGACGGTTGATCAGGCCTTGCAACGTTATGGGCTCACCCTGTCGCAGATCAGCCGCTACATCCCGCATCCTGGAGGCGCAAAAGTAGTCGCTGCCTACCGAGAAACGCTTGAGCTGACCGACGAGTCGACGCGGGATGCAGAGGAGGTGCTGTCCTCCTGCGGCAACATGTCCTCGGCGACCGTACTGTACGTGTTGGAACGAAGTCTCAAGCAGCCGTGGGCGGCGGGAGAATACGGGCTGCTGACAGCGCTGGGACCAGGATTTAGCTCGGAAGTGGTGATTTTGCAGGCAGGAGGTTGTATGCATCGGTGAACCTGTTTTTCCTGATCGTGATCGGAGCCGTATTGCTGCAGCGGCTGGCAGAGCTATGGATTGCACAGCGCAATGCCGCCTACATCAGAGAGCATGGGGGGTATGAGGCAGGAGCGGAACACTACAAGTACATCGTCTCCCTCCATGCAGCTTTTTTTCTCAGCCTGCTGCTGGAAGTCCTGTGGGGACAGCGTCCTTTGGCTGCTTACTGGTATCTGCCGTTTGGCTTGTTTCTGCTGGCGCAGGCGGGACGCTACTGGTGCATCAGCAGCCTCGGACGGTTTTGGAACACGCGAATCATGATCCTCCCCGATGCTGGCCGCATCTCACGCGGACCGTACCGCTATCTGCGTCACCCCAACTACTGGATCGTCGGGATTGAGCTGTTGACGCTGCCGCTCACCTTTTCTGCGTATGCTACAGCTGTGCTGTTTTCACTGGCCAACCTCTGGCTGTTGGTGCGAGTACGCATACCGGCCGAAGAGCAGGCCTTGACTCAGCTGCGCGAAACAGTACCGCAGCCGGAAAAAGAAGTGACGGAATGAATGGATTGGTGACTGCAAAGCAAACACTGTAGAGGACACGTTATACGCAAGGAGCTGATCCACGATGGTCGTGATGGAAAAAACGCCGACTGAGACGGAGACTGAGACGTTTGCTTACGAACGGAGCTATACGGCAAAAAACGGCAAGCAGATCACACTGCGCCCCGCCCAATCCGATGATGCCTCTGCCATCATCAAGCGGATCAAGCGTGTGGTCAATGAGGGTGGGTACTTGGAAGAAGAACCGGATTCGATCGCTACAACACGGGAAGAGGCTGAGACTATCCGGGAGATGAAAGAACAAGGCAGCATGTACACCGTAGCGGTCTTGGATGGTGAAGTGGTCGGAGTAGCGCAGTTGAAGCGAGGGCAGCTAAACATGAATGCGCACGTCGCCGATTTTCGGATCTGGGTGGGTCCCAACTACCGCGGGCTTGGGATCGGCAAGCAGTTGATGCAGTATTCGATCGACTGGGCAGAAGCGCACGGGCTGGAGAAGATCTCGCTCGATGTGTTTTCCAACAATCAACTGGCTGTTGAGATGTACAAGCGGTACGGGTTTGAGGTGGAAGGGACGCGGGTGAGGCATTTTGTGATTGATGGGGAGTATGTGGATGAGATATTTATGAGTAAGTTTTTGTGAGGGGTTGGGGTGAGGGGAAGGTCCGAGGCTGCCTTTGGAGGACAGCCTTGGTTTTTGCCACTACGATTCCTGTGAGGCATTGCTTTTTCTGCTTTTCATGGGATTAATCAGGAGGGGTAGTTTCCTCATCTCATTGCTTGCCGGACTTCGAGCGGCTTTGTTATTTCTCTGAGGTCTGTGGAGGGGTAAGCAGTAACGGATCAGATTTTTAACCGACTGGTTCGGAATTTTTCTTTCTAATCTGTTTCAGATGATTAGAGCGCATATACGGAATCCCGATCGCAAGAATCAGCAGATCAAGAGGGAATTCCCACCGGTAGAATGACAAGATTATACCTGCCGGGGTAATGAGTACATAAAAATAGATCATCATAAACTTCCAAAACCGCTGCCAGTTTCGTTCCTGCTTGGACACAATGATCAGACCTCCAAACGAATAGTAGGGCTAGAAAAGTTTATCCTATTCTGATCGTTTCGCTTCCTGTCGGCGCAACTGCTCCATTGACATATCTTCGATAAACGGCAAGGAGAACCAAAAAGCGATAATCGCGTAGGGAATTGGTTCTCCAATTAAAATCAAAAGAGAAGTGAACGGCAACAAAACTCCATATGTAAGAACACCTAGGATGTTCTAGAATCGTTGATATCTTCTTTCTCTTGTGCTCACGGGGAGGATCACTCCTTTACGAAGATCTTCGGGAAATAACCGGCCTTAATCCCTTCTCAACCCACTGACTCATCTCCAGTCCCGCTATACTTCTGATCAATCTCCTCCTTCATCTCTTCGTAGGACTTCTCCGTAAGCGTCAGCAGATACTCGATCAGTTCCTCTTTCGAACGGGTCACAAACGCTTCCCGCGCTTCCCGTTGTTCGGTAAAATACGCCTTTGCCTCGCTACCGATCTTTCGCGCAGCGTACAGATAATCAATCGCAGCGCCCAGATTGAGGCTTTCCCGCCAGTTTTTCTCGTACCAGTCTTTGTCATATCGCTCGATCCACTTGTGCCGATCGATACGGACCGCCTCCGCCTCCGAGAGGGCGTTCTGCTTCCACTTCTCCCATCTCTCGGCGATTTCTTTTGCCCTCTCCAACTCCTGCTTAAACTGCTCCTGGTTGGTCACGTTGGCGTATAATCCTTCAGCAGCTTGGGCAATCGCCTTTAGCTGCTTCTGGCCATCGGCATTCACATCGAACCCGATGACATTAAGCAGCGGCATGATCTCAGACTGGGACAGCTCTTTGGCCACGGCAATGGGATCACCGTCACAGGTCTCAATCCCGTCGCTGACCAGATAGATCACATTGGTATTCTTGTCCGCATCCAACCCTGCCATATCGTTTTGAGCGAGCCTCAAGGAACCGGCAATTGGCGTCCAACCAGTCGGTTCAAACCGCTCCAGCGCTGCCTTGATCTCCTCTGCATCGTAAGGCTGCAGCGGATAGACCAGCTCACTGCTGCTGCAGGAGAGTTCTTTGTGCTCATCGGCATTGCTGCCCTTATGCCCGTAGACGCGCAGCGAGACATTGGCCCCCTCCGGCAGCGATTGGGCAAACTCCTGAATTGCTTCTTTGGCCAACTGCATCTTCCTCTTTTCTCCAATCTTCCCTGCCATGCTGCCGCTGGCATCGAGGATGATCTCCACGTTGAAATGCTCTTTAAAATGAAAACGGGCATCCTCCAGGTCAGGACTGCCGAATGACGCCATTCTCCAGCGATCGACTACCGACTGTGGACTGAGGTAGTCTTCTGTAAATAGCGAGTTCAGTTTGACCCAATACATCGGCAGCATCTCGGGATTCAAGCCGTCCGGCAGGTTAGGCAGCTGGTCGAGCACCTGTTGGATCGTCTGGTTATGCGGGTAATCGGACAGATAAAAATGGGTACCGGCAAACGGTCCCGGTTGGACGACGACCAACTCTTGGGTTGTTTGGGGCAGTTGAGGCTTCTCAGCAGAGGAACCCGGGGGGGATGCACTGGGTGAACAGCCACTAAGCAGGCCCAGAAGCAAGCTACTGGTCATCAGTAGAAACAGCAATCGTTGTACGCAGCTCATCTGTCTCACCGCCTTGTTACGATGGTATGGATCGGTAAATGTGTCTGGGCTGTTTTTTTAAAGGTCGATGCACGCGTGTGAGAAATAGGCATGGTTACGGAAAGAAGGCAGCCGTGCTGAAGCCGACGGCATCCAAGAAACCCACTTGTCTGCTTTGCGCAGTCTGATACACCTGCTCTTCATAGGAAGGCATGAACTCCAAGCCGAACGTAACTGACTCATACTCAACCGCAGCTTTTACTTCGATTCGATCATCACTGGTAAACATCTTGATTGTATAGTCGGACTGTGAAGCTCCATTCTCAGCTAAGATGGTATGCACCGCCTGTTTCACCTTTGCACGAGACGCTAGCAGACCTGCAGATACATATGCTTGCAGTTCGAGATTACCGGGCAGCATAGAGGACAATACATTATCGATGGCCGCATAATGAATCTCACTATCCGCCCAACCTGTATGGCGAGACCGCAGTTGGGCCTTCTCCTTTTGGACCAAGGGCCAAATAAATACCGGGTCTTCCAATCGGGCTATCGATCGATCATACCGATCAATCGCATCTTCAATCTCTTCATACACCGCTTTGGTCGCAGCAAAGGTGGCTTGCTGGGCAGTGTTGGCCGCCTGCTGCTTATCCACGAAAACCGTTGAAAAATTAAAAAGCGCAACAAACAGGGTGAAGATCATGAAGTAGAAAATCGTCATGGAAAAGATCGTGATATTCCCACGTTCTTCGCGCAACAGAACAAACAATTGCTTTCCCATATCCATCACCTGATTTCTCGGTTCCCAGGCACCCGGGTTCGTGTCGTGGTCGGGAGGTTTAGTGGATCTTCCGGCTGCGCAGCTCCTGCTCGATCGGAATGGCTAGGTATTGCTCATCTTCGTCCACTACATTTTTTGTGATGATGTCCGGTAGAAAGGTAAGGTTAAAGGAAACATCCACATTCACCGTGAAATACCCGTCAGATGTTGTGTTTGAGATGGAGAGGCTATCAAAGGTTAATGTTTCGCCTACGGTTTCCACGATCTTCTCCGCCGCCTGCTCCGCCTCACTCTCGTTTTCGGTTATCGAATATACCTTAGCCGCCTCATTGGCTGCCGATTGGGTGACAATCACCGCATAGACGCCCATCAGAAACTGCCATAACACCAGCATGCCGATAAATACGGCGGGCAGGATACCGATGAATTCAACGGTGACCGAACCTTTTTGGTTGTTGAAATAACCCTGTTTTGAAGCCATTTCCTATTCATCTCCCGCAAGGACATCTCTTATTAGTCTGCCAACGGTTCGGGGCTACGCTCCCCGTGCATATCATTCCGCCATTTTCGAACGTAAAACGTGATCAAAACAACCATAAACGGGTAGATGATCATATTTAACATAATTTGACTAAACAGAAAGGCGGCATAATTGCTTGTAACCATAGATATTCCGAATAAACCAGTGAAGCCAATCAGCCACTCTACGACACTCATTACCAACAGCAGACCAAAAAGCGGTAGAAAATTCCTCTTCCCCAGTTGAAAAGCTACTTGCCAACTTTTCCACGCAGACTGGTCTTTCATTACGACCAAGAATGGTGTGAGGAAAAAAAGCGTTAGTACTATCAGACCTGGAACAATAAACAGGAGCGACCCCATCAGTACCAGCAAAACGTACAGCAGACCAAACAAAAAGACGGAGAACCCATGTACAAAAAATGTGCGGAACGCTCTACGCAGCCCCTTCTCTTCTCCTTCAACCTCACTTTGCACATATTGAACAAACGGTAGTTGGCCTACGAAGAAAAACAATAACATGTAAAACGTATTAACAACATCGCCAAAGGCATTTGTATCTGTTAACACCGTCCAGAAGTAAACGTAATTTGTCACAAAGGTGTGAAGCAGAGAAAAGGGCAACACGATGGCGAACGCCAACAACAGCAGATATTCAATATTTCTCGCGTAAAATATTACACTTTGTTTAAAAGGATGCATGACCGTCACCTGTTTTCAATCTTGATTTTACCGAGTGAGTAAATGTTGAGTAAGCATCGTAGTGTTTACGTTAATCTGATTAGATATAGCACCGGTCAAAACAAAGTTGAAGGGAATTTATTACTCGTTTCTCAAACCATCTATAAACACTCGTTTTAAATCAAACTCCGCCCTTCGCTCATACATTTTCATCATTTGTTCAATTCCGCGTTCGCCCGGTGCAAAGGTTACGGGTTGACCATGTTCATCTTTTTCAAACCCACTAAGTGACCGACGTAACTTTTTCAAAGAATCTGGATCAAGGTACTTTTTAATGAGTTGCAGCAGTTGACCTACAGTAGACCTTACCTGAAGATCTACCTGATTGTGATGCTGATTTAAGAACGTTCTGATTCGTCGAACCAAGGGAAGAGACTCCAACTGCTTACGTCCTTCTGCATACATGGTTCGCTGCCACTCTCTCATCAGTTTGCGCATTTGCTCAACATCTTCGGGTGTCAAGGTATAATTTCTTTTCTCATGCACAGTATCATCTACTTGCTGCATTTCATCGTAGATTTCCTGTAACCGTTGTTGACCGGTGTAGATAGTTTGCAAGGATTGTCGGAAACTATGCCAATCCTCCTGAATCTCTAGAAAACTAGGGAAAGATGAACACTCGGGTTCCAGTTGATCAAGTAATGCCATCATGTTTTGAATGGGCCAAATCGGTCGAGCTTTGTCACGACTTAACTTGTCAGTCCCTTCCGCCACTATACTGTTATAATTTCCAACCATTACGGCAATTTTCTCTGCTTCATCACGCGATACCACCTGGGCATATAGATCCAAAATTAAAATCCCGGCTCTACTTCCTGTCCGTTTGTAATAGACATAATAGTATTCGCTATCGTTCCACTTAAACGTGTAAGGAAACAGCGTGGCACTTTCCAACCATTTTTTGTATTTTTTTATTTGTGCCTTAATTTCTGGTGTCTCTACCGCTTTCATCTGATATCCCCCGTCTGCACCACATTAAAATCCGAACCAGGATTTAACCTTATTGAAACCTTTCTTGACTGCATCCACGGTTCCTTTGATTACTTTTCTGCCCGTTTTCGAATTAGCCCATTTAGCGACCATGCTACCTACGCTTAACACCGTTCCAACTACGATTAATCCTCCCGCTACTGCTTGGACTGCGGGAATCGGAACGCGTGAAATCATCATTCCTACGTTGGTCATGGAATCTCCCACATTACCCACCATACCAATCACTGCATCGGTTTTTTCCTGGTCATTTTTTGCATTTTCGTAAGCAAGTTTATTATTAGCGAATTCGGATAGAGACAGTCCCAATCCTACAGCACCCAAATATGGGTTTGCTTTGGGTACATCCAGATTGAGGTTGCTACTTTTCGAAAACCATGGTTTTAAGTTGTTTGTCCCCTGTCCAAAACGTCGGTAATTCGTTTCAACGGCATTTCTTGCGTCTTGAAAATACCTACGCGCATCAAAAGCGTCATAAACTTTCAACCCCGCATCAGCAAGATCGGCTGAGAATTCAAAAGCTTCGTTTCCTTTTGAACCTAGCTTGTAGATCTCCAAAAACTGGCGGCCTTTCAGGTTCAACACTTTGCCTTTTAAAGTACTTTGATCAAAGTCAGGTGCACTCAACTCTTCAACAAATACAACGGTATGATTTAAAATCCCTGTCGTCGATTTTAACGCATCCAGAGCTGTTGGACCCTTTCGCTCCGATGCGTTTGGTTGATCCAAGCCTGGTTGGTTCAACTCTGGAACAAGGGATTCTGGTTGCTGTGGATTTGGATTCCCTAGGGTTGGAATACCAGTTTGAGGAATCTCCAGATCTGGTGACTGTGCATTTGGAACTTCCAAACCGGGTATTTGTGACCCCGGCGCCTCGAGCCCTGGTACATCCAAGTCTGGTACTTGTAACTGTGGTACATCTGACTTAGGAACATTTAGTTCCGGTCTATCCCACTCAGGAGCTTGTAGATCAGGAGCATCCCACTCAGGAGCTTGTAAGTCTGGAGTATCCCAATTGGGTGGTTCCATCTCCGGTACTTCCCATTCCGGGTTATTCAATTCAGGAACCTGGTATTTCGGTGCTTCAAGATTTACTTCTGCGAACGCAACGAGGGGTAAAAAGTTCATGAAAAGAATCAGAAACGCAAACATTCCGGCCCATATCGGGCCTCTTACTAATTTCCTCACATTTTACCCTCCCATTTTTTACACAGCTAGAATATTTTTACGACTCTATTGCTTGGTCTCATTGCTTTTTGTATTCTCGTTATACTTTTGATGGATGGCTTCAATGGTTTCTTTGTAGGTTTTGTTATTCAGTGAGTTCAGAAATTTTTTCTGTTCATCTCCCAAACTCTTAGCCCTTTTGTAATGTTCTTTTCTTAACTTAACAATTTCATCAATTATATCTTTGGAAACATAGTCCTCTAAATCAGATTCTGCTAGTCGTAAATGATGATTCTCATCACCTGCTGAAAAAACCCATTCAAGAGCAAATGCGCCGATATCCAGCATACGCCTTACTCGGGTTGAATTAGCATCTTGAGATGCCTCAAACCTCCACTTTCGCCATTTTTGCGCCACTTCTTCCGCTTTCTCAAATTCTTCCCGTAGTTCCTTTTGATTCTGGATCAACACGTAACGACCATTCGCGGCCTTTGCTACCTCTTTTAGCTGCTGCTGTCCTTCCCCATCCACACCAAATCCAATCACATTGACCAGCGGAGTAATCTCAGAGTCGGCCAGCTGTTTTGCCACTTCTACTGGATTTCCATCGCACGTCTCAATTCCGTCACTGACCAGATAGATGATGTTGGTATTCTTCTCCCCAGACAGGCCCTTTAAATCGTTTTGCGCTTCTTGTAAGGAGCGGGCAATGGGCGTATACCCGGTGGGCTGGAATTGATTGAGGGCAGTCTGCAACTTTTCCGCGTCGTAGGGTTGCAGATCATACACCAATTCACTGCTACCGCATGACAGTTCTTTATCCGATTCTTGACTACTACCTTTATGTCCATATACGCGAAGGGCGACATGGGCTTCTTCCGGCAAAGACTCCGCAAAGGACTTGATCGCTTCTTTCGCTGCTTCCATTTTTGTCTTGCCTCCCACTTTGCCCGCCATGCTTCCACTAGCGTCCAGAATGATCTCTACGTTGTACTGTTCTTTAAACTGATATCGGGGATCGTCTATCTCTGGGTTCCCGAATGAAGCCATTTTGATCTCATCAATGAGCTGCTGGGGATCAGGATAATCCTCTGCAAACAAGCCCAATAGAGCAAGGAAGTACATCTCGATGATCTCGTCATCGGGGTTATCGATGTTGGGAAACTGCCGTAGAATTGATTCTATTTCCTCTCGATGTTCTGAATAAGAAACACCGGCAAAGCGTCCTGGAGCAAAGGCGGCAAACTCTTCTGCTGTTTCTGGGATCTTTTCAATCCCTTCAGGAATCATCGCTTGTAAATCCTTTATTTTTTCTTCACGGCTTGTTGTTTGATCCGTCTTGTCATCAGATTGACTGGGATATTCCGCCTTTTCTTTATCAGTTGTTTTGGTTACGGTTTCTGGAGAAGGTTCGTTTTGTTTTCCCTCATCTGGAGAACAAGCGCTCAACATGGTAAAGAGGAGGATAGTTACCCCTAATAGCTTGATATTTCTCATTTCCAAATACCCCCCTACTTACTGGAAAACAACTTCAGTGCTAAAAGCAAATCCTTCTAATTTATCGCTGTGTGAATGTATAATCGTGTTGGTGGAGAGTTTTAAAGTTCTAACCACCAACACGCATTATCTTCAACTTATAAGGAGAACCCCAAAAGCTGGATGTATTATTTTCCGGCTATACCATTGATAATATCTGAAAGAGTCTGAGATACCGCTTCTCCTACGGATTGCTCACCGTCCTTAAAGTAAGCAGCAATCGCAGTAAATATCGCCAATACCACACCAGCCAACGCAATCCACTCAATCGCCTGTGCACCTTTCTGATTTTGCAGTGTTTGCAACGCACCCATTGCCTTCACATAAGTCTTTTGCATGAAACGTTTCATCTTTCATTTCTCCCTTCAAATGTATTCTTTTGGATAAATCCTGATGATACCGCTGTTACCATCTGCTATACCTCCCACACCGTCCGAACTCAACACCACCTCCCCAAAAGTACTTATTATTTCAGCGGAACAGCTCCTTAAAAATGCTGGCATTCTCCAAGATGTTCAGAACCATCAACCCGCCGATCAACATAATCGCAGTCGGCGCCACGACGAAGGTCGTAATCAAGGTCACTTTCGGCGATGCCTTGGCCGCCTTTTCCTTCACCAGTTCCTTCCGTATCCGCCGCATGTTCTCCGACTGTGCCTTAAACGTGACCGCGATGGGTACTCCCAACCTCATGCCCTGCACCAGCGCCTTGATCAGCATCTGAAATTCCGGGTTGTCATTGCGCCGCAGCAGCTGCTCATACGCCTTTTCCCGCGGTACGCCGAGGTCCAGCTCCTGGTTGAAGCGGGAGAACTCCTCACGGATCGGTCCCTCAAAAAACTTGATCACTTCCCGCAGCGACTGATCTAGGCTTACCCCCGCCTGCAGGGTGACGCTGACCGTATCCAAAAACTCAGGCAGGTCGTAACGCAGCTGATTCTGCCGCTCTGTTGCCTTCCTCTTGATCCAGATAATCGGCAAAAAATAGCCAATCATCGGCCAGATCACCAAGCCAAACTGGGCAAAGGGAAAGCCCAGCAGGAAGAAGAAAAGTCCCACGATCAAGCCGAGCAGGGCAAGTACGATCTTGATTCCCTGAAAACGAGCGACCGTCAGATCAAGCGGTCGGCCCGCTTTCAGCAACCAGTCCTCCACCTCGTGTGACTCGCTGAAAAAGTTAAAGCGCTGGCCCAATGCGGCGTAATCATCTCCGTAGCGGAGCAGGCGCTTCACCATACGCTCTGAAGAGGTTTCCGGCTTGCGGATGTTGTACGTTCTGTATCCGGTGACGTCATGCACATGGTCAATCAGCTTTTGTCGCTCAATTGTGTACCGGTACCATTCTTTAAGAAAGATGGCGAAGAAGAGCATGCACAAAAACAAGCTGGTGATGATAAAGGCATCCATAATTTCACACCTTTATGTTGGTTACTTTCTTAACCAGGATGTAAGAGAGAATCGTACCGATCGCGAATAATACCAGCAAGACCAAGCCCACTCCTTTAAACAACGGATCGATAAAGCCCTTGTTCATCATGTTCATCATCAAGACGAGGGCGATCGGCATGATTGGTACAAGGATCGAGACGTAGCGCTGTTCGGCGGTCATCGTCTTGATCTCCTGGTTGACGATCCTCCGGTCCTCCATCGTCTCCGCCATCTCCTGCAGCACCTGGCTGAGGTTGCCGCCGGCCCGCCGCTGGATCAGTAGCGTGGCGGCGAAGATGCGGAAGTCACGGGACGGAATGCGCTTCTCCATGTCAATGAGGGCTCGTTCAAAACTGACGCCGAGCTGCAGTTCACGGTTCATCCGGCTGAATTCGTCCCCTGCCGGATAACTCAACTCCCGGGCCACCAGCGCGACCCCCTGCTGCAGGGTCATGCCGGCGCGTAGCGAGTTGGCCAGCAGGCGGCAGATCTCGGGCAATTGATCATTGAGCCGTTGCTGATACTTGTTGCGCCGCACGAAAAACATGATGCTTTGGATCACGTACATGGCGGCCACTCCGCCTAGAACATTGTAGGGAAACGAGAGACCAACTACATTGTTGAGGAAAAAAGCGATGCCCATCGAACCGACCAGTAATATCCCGTAAAACTCAGAGGGGGCAAGCGGCAGGTTGGCTTTCTTCAACTTCTTCTCTATCTCTTTGGCATGAGCAGTTTGGTCAAACCTGTCGCCCCAGACGATGATGAAGCTCTTGCGGGTTGACTTGACGTCATACCACTCTTCCGCTTTCTTTTTCCACTCGCTTTTTTTCGACCGGTAGCTGAGGTAGTCATAGATCCCCCAGATACCCAGCAGTACCGCGAGACTAAACAGGATAGAGATGGTCACCTGTTTTCACCTCTTCCACTTGAAAAATCGATTCATCGATCTCGATGCCAAATACCCTCAGCCGTTCCAGACAGTGCGGGATCACCCCTGTGGGCGTAAAGTAGCCGAGCACTTCTCCTTTTTTGCCGATCCCGATCCGATGAAAGCGAAAGATCTCGTTTACCTCCACTTGTTTGTTCGGTCTGGTCACCACTTCCGAGATGGAGACGATTTTCCTCGTCCCGTCGGAGAGACGCATCACCTGGACGATGAAATCGAGGGCACTGACGATATATTCGCGGATGACGGAGGCGGGCAGATCCATCCCGGCCATAATCACCATCCCCTCCAGCCGGTTAAAAGCATCCTGCGGCGAGTTGGCGTGGACGGTGGTCAGCGAGCCTTCGTGACCGGTGTTCATCGCCTGCAGCATGTCGAACGCTTCCGCACCGCGCACCTCCCCGACGATGATCCGGTCTGGGCGCATCCGGAGCGAGTTTTTCACCAGATGACGGATGGTGATCTCCCCTTTTCCCTCCATGTTGGGCGGGCGTGCTTCCATGCCGACACAGTTGGGCCGCTCCAGCTTCAACTCCGCGGAGTCCTCGATCGTGATGACCCGCTCGTAGTGCGGGATCGCCCGGGCGACTGCATTGAGCAGGGTAGTCTTTCCGCTGCCGGTACCGCCGGAGATCAGGACGTTTAGCTTGGCTTCCACGATCCCCTGCAGGAAGCGGGACATCGCTTCGTTAAAGGATTGAAATCCTTGCAGATCGTCCATTGTGTACGGTTCTTTGCGGAATTTACGGATGGAGATCAAAGTGCCATTAAGGCTGATCGGCGGGATCACCACGTTGACGCGGCTGCCGTCTTTGAGCCTGGCATCGACCATGGGGGAGCTTTCGTCAATCCGCCGACCGAGCGGAGCGACAATCCTATCTACGATGTGCCGCAGATGCTCCTCGTCGCGAAACTTCAGATCGGTTCGCTCCAGACGTCCGTTTTTCTCGATGTAGACTTCTTTGTGCCCATTGATCGAGATCTCTGTAATCTCAGGGTCACCCAGCAGTGGTTCCAGCGGTCCAAAGCCGACAGACTCGTTGATCAGCCGGGTGAGCAGGAGTTCTTTCTCATTCCTGGGAATGACGACTTTCTCTTCAGACATGTACTGGGAGACCAGCCGTTCGATAGCCAACCGCATCTCACCGGCGGAGAGACTGGTCAGCCGTTCCAGATTGGTCTCACGCAACAGCCGGGCCTTGTAGTGTTCAGCCAGTTCATCAATATAAGGGTTATGGTAGGAGGAAGCCACCTGGGTACGTGGTGCTTGCTCGCTCTCTGCTGGTTTGTCTCGTTTTCGTTGAAATAAGGCCACCCTGCCTCACCCTCCTACGACAGCTTCTTTAGCACCCATTTGCGAATGTCTTTTGCTGCCGGTATCAGCTTTTTCTCGTTTGCCTCTTTTTGCAGCGGCAGCCCCTGGTTGACTGCTGCCTGGACGCCGCGATGGTCTCGCCGAACTTCGGCGGCAATCGGGGCATTGATCAGTCCCTTCAGGTCGGAGATGGTCAGTTCGTTATCCCTACCTATCTGATTCACTACCACTTCCATTCTCCCAGCCGTATCGATCCGCAGCCGTCTGAACAAATCCTCGACCAACCGGAAGATCTGCACCGAAGGAGTGTCCAGGTTCATCACATAGTAGATAAAGTCTGATTCTTCCAGCGCTGTATAGGTCAACTCGTTCATGTTGGCCGGCAGATCGATGATCACAAAGTCGTAGCTGCGTCGGCTGGCCCGGATCAAACGGCTCACAAACTCTTCGGTCATGTTCTCTGCCGTCTCCGCATCGCGGGGACTGAGCAGGACCTCCAGTTTGGAATGGTTCTCCCGCTGCGACACATTGCGGATGTGATTCTCGTTCATCTCGTGCATGACCGGGATCAGATCTGCCAACGTGCGGTTGCTGTCCAACGACAAAAAGGTCTCTGCTCCTCCGTACTGCAAGTTCAGGTCGATCAGCAGCACGCGGGCGGTGGACTCCAGCTTGAGCGACTGGGCAAAGCCGGTCGCCAGCTGTGTCCGGCCGCTCCCCCCTTTGCCGCTGTAAAAGGAGTATACTTTTCCACGCCCCCGGACAAACGCCTGTCCCGAGACAGACGTTCCTCTCTTTCTCTGCTGCTGCTGCATCAGTTCGGAAATTTTATCCAAGCGATCGGTCAGCAGAGAGAGTTCATCCGGCATCAGGATATATTCAACCGCACCTGCGCGGACGATGTCCCGCAGCAGCACAAAATCCTGCTTCTCGGTGAGAAAGATGATGATTCCTTCTGGCAGTTCACTCTGTATGTATTGCACCAGTTCCACGCCGGAACCGTCCTCTGGCTGCACCAGCAGTACAACCTGCGGACCGATCCGGTCAATCTCTTTTTTTACTTCGCGTGACGTGGTGTACTCTACCTGTTGATAAGAGGCGAGTGCTTCCTGCAGCAGATCTTTTACTGAATCGTAATCAGCGACGACGAGTAGTTTGATCCCTGTATTCATGGCTGCCCCTCCGGTTTCGCGTCTGGATTGGCGGGCGGCTGCTGATCTGTGACCGGCACATTGACGGATGGATTGGCTTGATCTCCAACCGGTGTGACCGCCTGGTCGCCAGTCCCGCTCTGAGGTTGCTGCTCGGACGTCTCCTCACCCTGCTGAGGGGGCTGATCAAAGGGCTGCGGGATGCCCAATTCACCTTTCCCGACGTTTGCCTTCAAGATTCGGATGAGATCTGCGTAATGCTGTTGATGGATAAAAGACGGTACTTGCTCAAACGGCAGTTCTAGAGCCACACCTTTAAACTGATCATCCACTTTGGCTACCATCGCCACCGGGACATCCTTCATAAACACTTCTGTGACCTGTTTTCCATTCACCTCGTGGGAGACGATGATGTCTACGCGATCCAGCGCTTCCAACTGCTGATCAAAAATCACCCTCCCCGATGCGTACACGGTAATGAGACGATTGTTCTGGTCCCGTACGATGGTAGCAGGCTTGATGATGTTCGTGGTAATAATGTCACCTTCGGACAACGGCACAACGGTTACTTTGTTCTTTAGACTCGCTTTGTCCGTAATGTACGAATCATCTGCGTACTTCTTGGGCAGCTGCCTGGTCGTCACTTGGTCTGGCTGGATCAGCGAACGGGATGCAACATCGGTTGAGGCAACGTAAATCTCAACCATTTCTCCCAGCTCTGCATTGATCTGCTGGATCTTTTTCAAAAACAGGAACCCGGCCAGCAGGGCTAGCAAAAACGATAACGTTAAAAAAATGATGGCTCTTCGCTTTGACTCCAGCATGTGGTGATTACCTCTTTCTCCTCTGTAAAAATCATGTTCCTACCAAAAAACGTGATCCATCTCCAGCCATTTGTCGAACACACCTCTTGTTTTAATTTTCCAGCGTCCTCAGAGCGATTGTACTGAATCTCCAGCAAGAAATCTGTCGAATTATGACAAATAAGCGGTAGTTTTCCAAAATAAAGAAAAAGGCCTACAACCGAAGCAGGCCTTTTTCTGAACTTGAAATGAATCTGTTCCAAGTTTAGGGCTTTCAATCCTAGTTCTTTTTACCCTTTACTTTAGTTACTCTGAATTGAAGTATTTCAAAACCAAAGTATTTTGTCGTAAAAATTATATTTATTAAAACGAGTATTGATTAAATACCAGGAGATGTATCAAAACGAATAACTTTTTGATTCTACTAGCTTCAACCTTCTCTTTGAGATCGCCTGATTCTAGAGACGATATGATTCGTCTTGTTTGTGTGCCTACAGCTGATCTGTATGCGAACAAGGCATCACTATCAATACGTTGACTTATGGCTGCATGGTTTTCCATTTCATTACCATTACCGCAAGAGCAAATAGAGTAGCAAAGCAAAAAAACTGGAGCGCATTTTCCATGTAGGAAAACGGCTCCAGACTGACCGTTACTGCTGCTCTTCAAACCAGCTCTTGAGCGAAGCTTCCTCCTGACCGCCTGCCAGTCGGCCCACTTCCTTCCCGTCTTTGAAGTGAATCAACGTCGGGGTTCCGGTGAGCTGGAACTTCTGCCATGCCTCTTGGAATTCCAGGACATTGTGCTTCTTCACATCGATCTTCAGTTCATCGGCCAATGGAACGAGGATCGGTGTGGTTTCTTTACAGTGCGGGCAGGTCGGATCGTAGAAGTAGACATACAGTTCTTCTTTGTTATCCAGTTTTTCCTGCAGTTCGTCTGGCGTGATCTGGTTGCCGTACAGTGGATCGTCTAACTGCTCAATGGTTGCCGCATGCAGCGTCTCTTTGCCGTACGGGTTTCCCTGCGCCGCCTGTTTGTTGGAATAGAAGGTGACGACACCCAACGCGGCAAACAATGCGATCACGACCACAAGAAAAATAATGATTTTTTTCATAAGCTGATCTATCCTTTCCGCTTTTGCCAAATGTAATACTGAAGCAGGGCAATCGATAGAAATGCAACCAAAGCCAAGAACGGAATGGTCACAAACCCAAGCCAGTTGATATATTGGGTCGTACAAGGGATCACACCGCAGGAGGCACCCAACTCACTTAAGGTCGTCATCTTTTGGATCAGGTAATGATAGGTGGATACGGCAGCCCCGATGACCGCCAAGACCCCGGTATAGAGAGATTGGTTGTAATCCTTGCGCACGACGGCAATCCCGAGATGGATCGTCAGCGGGTACATCAGGATTCGCTGGTACCAGCACAACTCGCACGGGATAAACATCAGCACTTCAGAGAAATAGAGGCTGCCCAGCGTGGCAACAACCGATATAGCCCAAGATACAAATAAGGCCTGTTCCAACCATGTTTGGCGATTTCCCATACGAACTCCTTTAGATACCCGCGTAAGAGCCAAGGACTACCCGCAGGTATATTGATTCAGATTTGTCCCTCAAGACAACATCTTACCACAAATCCGACTTTACTTATATAAAATAAGTTGACAAAAAATGTACAAACCTGCCTAGCTTCTGTCAGGTGCAGGCAAAGGCCGGTATGCCGTGTTTTTACTGACGTAGTGCCTGGTCCATTCTCTGCAGCCAGTCACCAATCTTGCAATCATGTACGACCTGATCGGCGAGATCGTCCAGTTCGGTCGGTTCCATGTTAACGATTACCAATCTGGCACCATTCTGTTTGGCGATTTGTGGATACAGGTTGGCCGGGCTGACCTGCAGCGAAGAGCCGAGGACAATGCATAGATCCGCGTTAGCCATCTCTCGTTCCGCTGCCTGCAAGGCCTGCTCCGGCAGCATTTCGCCAAACAGGACCACCTCCGGCCGCAGGAAACCGCCGCAGGTGCATCGTGTCCCGTCCTCCTGCAGGTATCTTTCCGCCGGATAGCGCCGCCCACAGGCCAGACAGCGTACGGTGCGCAAACTGCCGTGCAGTTCGATCACATCCTGGCTGCCCGCCTGCTGGTGGTACCCGTCGACGTTCTGGGTGATAATCGCCGATACTAGGCCGCGCTGCTGCCAGTCAGCGATGATCCGGTGTCCGATGTGCGGCTGGCAGGCCAGCAGTCCCTCGATGCGCATGCGGTAAAAGTCGACAAACAGCGCGCGATTGTACTCTAGTGCATGGGTACTGGCATACATCGCAGGGTCTTTTCCTCTCCAGAGTCCCTGCCGTGCGGAACGGAAGTCAGGAAGACCGCTCTCGGTCGACATCCCCGCTCCGGTAAAGATGACGGTTTGTTTGGACTGGCGCAGCCATCGTTCGATCACGGTGTAACCTCCTCAAGTCTTGATCCGCTCACACTCTCGTCTCCGCATGCTGCAACTGCGACTTTTCCACCTGGATTGTCGTGTGCTCGATCTGAAATCGCTGTTTGATTCTGTCAATCGCTTGCTGCAGGATTTCCTGACTGTCTGCCTTATCTTCGATCAGCAGATGGCAGCTAAGGGAATCAAGCCCAGATGTAATGGTCCAGATGTGCAAATCATGTACATTGACCACACCGTCGATTGCTTCAAGCGTCGCTTTTACCTCATCCTGATCTACCGTGATCGGGGTCCCCTCCATCAGGATGTGTACCGTATGTTTGATGACTCCCCAAGCTCCCTTCAGGATCAGCAAAGCGACCAGCACGCTGATCAACGGGTCCGCCCAATACCAAGCGAACAGATACATGAGCAGACCGGCGAGCAGTGCACCGACGGAACCGAGAGCGTCCCCGATCACGTGCAGATAGGCGCTGCGCAGATTCACATTGTGCTTGACGTCTCCTTTTTTCATGAGAGCAAATGCGCTGATCAGATTGGCGATCAAGCCAACACTCGCGATGAGCATCATCGTACCGCCGGCCACCTCCGGCGGCTCCAGAAATCGTTCGTACGCTTCCCAGACGATAAAACCGGCAATCAGAAACAAGGTGACCCCGTTAAACAGCGCGGCCAATATCTCGAAGCGGTAAAACCCGTATGTCTTGCGGGGAGAGGGAGGCCTGGCAGCAAACCAGATTGCCACCAGACTAAGCGCCAGGGAACTAGTGTCACTTAACATGTGTCCGGAATCGGAGAGCAGCGCCAAACTGTTGGTCAGCAAGCCACCTACAAACTCAAGCAACATGATGCCGGCTGTAATGAGCAACGCGATAGTAAGACCCTTTTTATTGCCCTCTCTGGAACCGTGATCATGATGATGCGAATGATTATGATCGTGATGATGATGGTGATGGGAATGGCCATGGTGGTGATGCATAGGGTTCCTCCTCACTGATGCTGCACGTGATCAATCGCCTGTTTCAACAGAGCGATCACATGCTCATCATCATAGGTATACAAAAAGGTGTTCCCGCTCCGTCGATAGGTGACAAGCCGGAGGTTGCGCAAATAAGCAAGCTGATGGGAGACAGCTGACTGCGACATCCCCAGCACTTCTGCGATATGATTGACGGAGCACTCTTCCTGTGAGAGCAGGTAGAGAATCTTGATCCGGGTCGGATCGGCCAAGGCCTTGAAGATGAGGGAGACATCCTGAACTGTTTTTGCCGTCAGGAAATCGTGTTCGTTTGCATTCATGAGACTTCCTCCAAAGTGAGCCATAGACAGAAAACACAGCATATGAGCATATGCTCATATACAATGCAATAATACCCGCCTTGTTTATCCTTTGTCAAGCTCTGTGAAGAATCCTAAACCACATTTTTTTCCGCATCGGAACCGGTGCCTTTATGCCCATATACGCGAAGTCCGACATTCGCTTCCTTGGGAAGAGAAGATAGATAATCGGCAATCGCTCCTTTGGCCAGTTCCATGCGCGTCTTGCCGTCCATCTTATTCGCCATGCTGCCGCTCGCATCGAGCACAATCTCGACGTTGTACGTTTCCTTTTGCAATTCTGCCGGTACCGCGCCGGAGCCGTCCGGCATCGACTGGCTGTAATTCATGCTGATGCTGCGCGGGTTCGGGAAATCCGGCTTCACCAAACTGTAAATATAAGTAAAATACTGCTCGATTTCCGCATCGCTTGCATTTTCGGACGGGACGGGAAGCTTTGCATAGAATGCTTTCGCCTCTGGATCCGCTTCGATCTTTGTCACCCCATGAAACCGCCCCACCGGATACTCGATCGTTTCCATCATCGACGTTGGCAGCGGGGGCGCTTCTCCCCAGCCTTCGGGAACCGCCTGCTGGTTAAGATCTTCGCCGCTTTGTTCTCCGCCGCCGGATGAGGGATCCTGTTCGGCCTGCTCCGGTACGGGCGTCTCCGAACCGACCTGTTCCAAGGGTGACTGTTGCGATGTTTCCGATCCCTTGGTGCATCCGGTGAGCAGCAATACGCATACAAGCGTCAGGTATGTCAATCTCTGAAAAACTTGTAACGCGAAAACTCTTCTTCCTGATTTGCCTAATATTTCCGACTCATACAGGGTAACACAAGCCTGAATCCGTGATCAATTCCCAAATCCGGACTGCGGGTATGAGAGACTCCATTTCTTGCAACTTCATTTAAATGAGACAGGAACCATCATTGGGCAATGCACGTTTATGATTATAGGAAATGATTGCGAGATGATTTCGTTAGATAGTACGGAAGAAAATAGAGGTATAGGCACTGCTTTGATGCAGCTAATAGAAAAAGAAGCGATAAGAAAGAACGAACCTAAAGTGAGAGGTTGTACATCCCGCATTCTATCATCAAACAAAGCGCCCCCGTCTTTGAAGAAACGGAGGCGCTTTGTCGTATTTCGTACTCCTCAACCACCACTTGCCCAATAGCGATAGGGGAGATGATGCCATTGCAATTGATGTTCCTCTGCCGCCAGACAATAATCCGTGTCCGGCCTACACCATCATCCGCCCTTTATCCAGCAGCTTCACATCATCGATGTACACATCCGGCTGATTGACGACCAAGTCGATGTGCACACCTGCCTGTACGGTACCGCCAAACGTAACGTTGCTGCCAAAGGCGACGTGGATCGTACCGTACACCTTTTCGTCCTCCAGGACAACACCGGTGATCCGGGCCTTGTCGTTAGTCCCGATGCCAAACTCGCCCAAGAGGCGGCCATCCTGTTCACCGAGCATCGACAGCAGTTTCTCTCCTGCCGGCCCTTCGGCACTGACCAACCGTCCATCTTCTACCGTCAGCAGCAGAGGGGCATCGATCTTGCCGATACCCGCAATGGAGCCATCTACCAGAATCTTCCCGGAAGCGGTTCCTTCCAGTGGCGCAATGTAGGCTTCCCCGGACGGGAGGTTGCCTGACTCACCGGGATTCAGGTAGACGCCTGTGCTGGGAACGCCGGGACGTCCCTCGATGGAGAAGTTCAGTTCGCACCCGTCCTTGACGATCTTCACCTGTCTGCCGCGGGTCAGGTAGCCGGTTACCTTATCGGTCAGTTCTTTCACCTGCTGGTAATCGGCGGCTATCGCCCCCTCCAGGAACATGTCCGGAGTAATCCCCGGCATCGTCGCTACCCGTGTGCCGGCGGCTACCGCTTGCTTGCGAGCCTGTGTGTGAGTGAGGGAGTGCTCCGTCACACAGACAGCCACGTCAGCTTGTTTCATCGCTTCGCTGACAGTTTGCGGCGGTTCTTCACCCGATTTTTGACGCTCCTGCATCACCATCAGCAGTGCTTCTGCGCCAAGCTGTTTAGCCGCTTCGTACAATGCTTCGCCGATCTCTTTTTTCTTGTCGTCGGCCACGATCAATACCTGTTCGTTTTCTTTCAGACCGAGGCAGTTTTGCAGCACCCGGCAGCTGATTGCCGTCCATTCCTTATTCGCCATAGAGAATCTTCCCAGCCTCCACAACCAGTTTTCCGTCTACATAGACAGACGGTTTCATGATCATCCCGTCCGTGTGGAACGGCGCGTCCACTTCACCGCCGATGTTCAGGCTTTTGCCGATCCCGAAGTGAAACGCACCCAGGATGCGCTCATCCTCTATTAGTTTACCAGAAAGTTCGGCTTTTTCGTTCGTTCCGATTCCCATTTCTGCAATGTTGTACACATTGGGATCTTCGTACGATTGGAGCAGTTCTGCAAAGTCTGCGGCCGTCCGCCCTCCAGCGATCTCCCGGATCAGGCCGTCTTTCACCGTCAAGCGGACCGGCTCATCCACTACGCCAAAGGGAGCGAGACTTCCGTCAAACACGATCGTGCCGTTGGTTGTCCCCTCCAACGGAGCGGTGGCAGTGGTTCCGGCCGGCGCGAAGTTCCAGGCACCTGCTTCGGTACAAATCCCGTCTACAGCCATCGTGGCACGCCCTCTCACCGAGAACGTGACATCCGTACCGTTGGGGCAGGTCACCCGTACCTGATCCGCCGCCTCAAACAACTGGACGAAGCGGTTGGTCAACTGACTCATCTTCTGGTAATCAGCGTTGACGGCTCCTGTCATCATCCGTTCATCCAGGCCGCTGCAGACGAGAAAACGGGTCCCGTGCTTGCGGGCCTGACGGATCGCTTCGACATGGGTGATCGATACCTTGGGCAGTACGACGGCCGCTTCCACCGCCTTGAGACTCTCCCCGACGAAGCCCATCGGTTCCTTGTTTTGCTGGGGTACGGCCGGATAAACCAGTTTGCCCACCTTGGCGCCCAAGAGCGATCCCGCCGTAACAAATGCGTCGACCAGGGAGGATTGCTGTTGATCGTCTGCTACGATCAGTACTTGTTCGTTTTCTTTTACCTGCAGCCCGTTTTTCAGTACGTTAAAGGCGGATTGGATAAAAAACTGGTTCATCTATTTTCCCTCCTGCTCTACCAAGCTGATCATCAGTTCTACCGCCCGGTCAATCTCTTCTACGGTATTAAAGTAATGAGGTGAGAAGCGGGCCATCTTGTTGATGCCGTACTGCTGCAGCATGGTGTTGGCCATAAACGTGCCCGCTTCGATGATGATGTGATGTTCTTCCAGATACTCAGTGATCCGATCCGGCGTTAGTCCCGCGATGTTGAACGGAATAATCGCCAGTCGGTTATTGATGTCCTCTGGACCGTATATCTCCATTCCTGGCACGGTGGACATTTTGTCCACCGTATAGCGCGTCAGCTTTTTCACCCGTTCGTAGATCGCTTTGATCCCGATCTCGTCAGCGTATTCTATCGCGGCTCCCAAGCCTAAAATGGACGGGATGATCGGACAACCCGCCTCCACACGTTTGGCGATTGGCAGATACGAATATTCGTTGGTGTCAAAATCCCAGCTTGTCCCACCCCAGCCGATCAGGGTCGGAGTGATCGAGCCAATCCGCTCTTCTCGGATGTAGAGCACTCCAGAACCCTCGGGACCGCGCAGCCATTTGCGACCGCAGGCGGCGAGGAAATCGCACTCCAACTCACTCACATCCAGCGGCACCAAACCCAGTGTCTGAGAGGCGTTGATCAGGCTGAGCACGCCGCGACGCCTGGCCAACTGGCAGATCTCTTTGACTGGCTGCAGCGCGCCTGATGCGTTGGGCAGATGGGAAACGGTGATCAGTTTTGTGTTGGGCGTGATCGCCTGTTCTAATGCATCCAGGCGAATCACACCGCTTTTATCTGTCTTCAGGACAGTCAGTTTCACATTGCGATCATTCTGCAGCTTCAACCAGGGTACGTAGTTGCTGTGAAACTCCAGATCGGCGAGGATCACTTGATCGCCTTCATTCCAGTTGAGGCCGCTGGCCACAAAGTTGATCGCCTCCGTACCGTTTTTGGTAAAGGCGATTTCCGACGGCTTGGCCCCGATAAAAGCAGCTGTCTTGGCCCGAATCTCATCTACCTTGGCATACACTTCGCGGCGAAATGCAGGCAGATAAGGGCCGACACTGGTCGTCTTCTGCAGGTAACCGGTCATCGCGTCGATCACCTGCTGCGGCGGAGCCGAAGCAGCCGCTGTGTTGATGTAAGCATACTGCTGATGCAGCGGCGTATCTTGTCGTATCTTTTGTATGTCCACTTGTACCACCTACCACCTTCTACAGTGTGATGAGTTCTTTGGTGTAAGACATCAGGTTGAGGAATCCGTCTTCGGTGATCACGATATTGTCCTCAATCCGTACCCCGCCCTTGTCCGGCAGGTAGATCCCAGGTTCCACGGTAAACGACATGCCGGGCTTCAATACGACCTGACTGTTTTGCATCATGTACGGTGCTTCATGGCCGCTCAGTCCGATGCCGTGACCGGTGCGATGCGTGAAATACTGACCGTACCCCCGCTCGCGGATGATCCGGCGGGCCGTCTCGTCTACCTCACGCGCAGTAATTCCCGGTTTGATCACGTCAACCGCTGCCTGCTGCGCTTCGCGGACCACTTCGTAGATCGTTTTCAGTTCATCTGCGATCTCCCCAACGGCTACGGTACGGCAGATATCGGCAACGTACCCGCCATAGGTGGAACCAAAGTCAAGCACGATCAAATCACCTGATTCAATCTTTTTATCGGCTGCCCGACCGTGCGGCAGTGCCCCGCGGTAGCCGGAAGCGACGATGGTGCCAAACGGCGTGCCCCCCGAGCCGCGTTTTCGCATCTCGTACTCCAACTGAGCGGCGATTTCCAGTTCCACCACGCCAGGCTTGATATAAGGAAGCGTCGCCTGCAGGCTTTCCTCGACGATGGCGACCGCTTTTTTCATCAGCTCTACTTCCTGCGCGTCTTTTTGCATGCGCAGCGTGTCGATGATCGGACAGACATCAGCCGTTTGCGCCGCACCCAGTGCTTCTGCCGCTTTTGCCTCCATTACCCGCATCTGGTTGTACTCGACACCGATCCGGGAAAGCGTGCCAAGTGCGGTCTTGGCTTGCGCCAGCGCCTGACTGGGCCCCTGCTCATCGGTATACCAGAAGATTTTGTTTGAGTCGGCGATCGACTCAGTCTTGCTCAATTCCACCTGCGGAACGAGGAATATCAGCTCCCCGCTCTTGGTCAGGATAGCCAGATTGAGGCGCTCACTCTGCTTGAGCTGCAGCCCGGTAAAATAGTACATATTGGGCCCCGGCACCAGGACGGCTGCGTCCAGGTTGTTCTCGCCAAGCAGTTGGATCAGTTTTGCTCTGCGTGCTTCAAACATGATAATCCCTCCTACAGCATCTCAGATATGATTTTAGCCATGATCGCATTGGACAAGATGACAGGCAGTCCCGATGCTTCCCCTGCAATCTGGCGCATCTCCTCCACGTATCCCATGCAGTCGAGCAGGATGATCTCAGCCCCTTGCTGTTGGAGCGAAACGGCGGCTGCCTCCAGGGTATCCCGCTGAAACTCGTAAGGGCTTGCTGCTGCATACAGCGGCTCTACTCCATGCGGCTGCCATTTATCCGCTAGCGAAGCCGCTTGATCCGGCAAGGGGACGATCACCCCGAAGCGACGTCCTTTGACCATGGCTGCAACGGTTGGGGTAATGATTTGATCGGGTTCGATCAGGTAAGCCGACTTTGTCTTCAAGTTGTGGAATACCCCTGTGCAGAGGACCAGGATCTGCTCGCAGCCCTCTTTTTCCAGTCCGTCTATCTTTTCCTGCAGGATCGGCTCGATTTTTTCCCGCGCCATCACGACAGATACGCCGTTTGTCAGCCGGGAGGTAAGCGTGTATTGGCCTTTAGCAGGGGCGAGGCGTTCGTTTACCTCTGCTTCACTCATACCATCCAGCACGCCCACTTGAACCAGCTCTGCCTTACCACCGAGGTGCTTCTCAAGGATCGGCCCCGCATCCGGACGGGGGGCTTGACCAATGGTCGCAACACCTAATTTTTTCATGGCTACCCTACTCCTCACGTCTCGTGATCTGGTTGCTGCACATCTACTGAAACAAAGGCTTGATAAACGGAATGATCGATTTGTCCAGCACCTTCTCGACGATCTGATAGTTGGATTCGACAAACATGCCGCTTCCCAGCAGGATGTTCTGATACGGTGCGGCGATCACGAATACCCGGTCACCTTCACGAATCTCAGCCGACGTAACAGGGCTTCCTGTCTCGGCAGAAAACGTCATGATCAGATCCGGGAAGGTGGAAAGGCGCTGCTCTCCCAGTTCTACCGTCATATACTCGTTCCAGAAGGTGAGCTCCATATCCTGACTGCCTGAGACAATACGCAATCCACCCAAGTCAAATCCGTTGATCGTGTTGAGCACCAGATTGCGGACTTCTCCCTCGATCAGAACGGATCCACCCAACACCTTTGCCACATTTTCTACTTTGTCCAGCGGGGTTGCTCCGTCCAGATTAGCCTGTCCTACTTCGATGGCGTGGGAGATCGCTCCCACCGCCGCGTTTGCTTTAGCGTAGCTGCCGCTCACCGGATTTCTCGCGACTACGACCAGTCCCTCTGCTTGTACAGCTGCTTGTCTGACCATTGAGGAGCAGGCGTCAATGGTGCCGGCAACAGCCAGTTCGACACGTGAATGGGTGCCTGGTTTCCCTCCGATCGCCACCTGTACGGAGCGGTAATCGGACAGTTCGTTGAGACGGATGGAGCCCATCACGCCGGTCGGATGAGCCCGTCCGTTGCAGGCAGCATCCAGAACAGGTATACCCAAGACCGCCGATTGCAGCAAGCCGTTGGCGCTGGCTGAACCACCGTTTTCGTTGGTCATCATGGCGCGTGGATGCTGACCGGTGTACTGGGTAAATGTCTGCACAGTGCGGGCGAAATCGATCGGCTCTACGTATTGATTAGGGGCCGCCGGTGCTCCCACTGCCGACACCGTCAACACCGTATCGGAATCGCCCAAATCTTCGATCGGCAAAAGAGTAGGGGAGCCGAGCGAGAACGCCAGCTCGGCCACTTTTTTCCCTTCCGCCATGGAACCGCCACCGCCACCGCCGAGAATGCAGCCGCCGGTAAGCAGTGGAGCGATCATCTCTCTAGTCAGTTTGTTCAGTTTGTTCATCCCGTTCACACCCCTACTGCTTCTTTTGATTCGTTGACCAGATGACAGCGTACCAGCGAGCCCTCTTCCGTTTGGAACAAGTCAGGCGGTGTCATGCAGATCTCCTTTTTGTACGGACATCTGGTGTGGAAGCGACAGCCGCTGGGCATGTTGCTCGGGCTGGGGATTTCCCCTTTGAGCGGTATTTTGGCCGGCAGCATCGACTGCTCTTCCTCACTGACCACTGGAATGGACGAGAGCAGCGACTGCGTGTACGGGTTTTGCGGCTTGGTATAGAGGGTCTCTACCTCGGCATACTCGACGATGCTCCCCAGGTACATCACCGCTACGATGTCAGCGAAGTTGCGGACAAGACTCAAATCGTGCGTAATAAATAGATAGGTCAGATCGAACTCTTGCTGCAGTCGCTTCAATAGCGCGACAATCTTGGCCTGCACGGAAACGTCCAACGCCGAGGTGGGTTCGTCCAGACAGATGAATCGCGGATTGAGCGCCAACGCGCGGGCGATGCCGATCCGCTGCTTCTGACCGCCGCTGAGGGAGTGCGGATAACGGTACAAAAAGTCCTGCGGCAGCTCTACAATCTCCAGCAGCTCTTTTACCCGCTTGATTCGCTCCACCTTTGTCCCTACCTTGTGGATGATCAGCGGCTCTTCCAGGATGTCTTTGATCCGCTTGCGGGGGTTGAGCGAAGAAGACGGGTCTTGATGCACCATCTGCATCTCCTGGCGCAATTTTTTCAGCTCCGACTCCCCGATATGGGTAATATCCCGCCCATCGTAGATGATGCTGCCGGCTGTCGGCTCATGAAAGCGCATGATCGCCTTGGCCAGTGTCGTCTTACCGGAGCCGGATTCACCGACGACAGCAATCGTCTTGCCGCGGGGGATCTGCAAGCTGATGTCGTCCACCGCTTTTACTTCGCCCACCTGCTTCTTCAACAAACCTTTATAAATAGGAAAGTATTTTTTTAAGTTGTTCACTTCCAGCATATAGTCTGCCATCGCATATCACCCTTTTTCGTTGAATAAATGACAGGCGACTTTGCGTCCGTCTTCGATCGGCTGCAGATGCGGCGGAACTGTCTTGCACTCCGTCAGTCGCTTCGGGCAGCGGTCATAGTATCGGCACCCCTGCGGCGGGTTGGTAAAGTCGGGGATTTTCCCGTCGATCCCGTCTCCCATCCGTCCGCTTAGCTTGGGGATAGAGCTTAACAGTCCCTGGGTGTACGGATGGTACTGCTCGGAAAAGAGCAAATCCGTTTTGGCCTCCTCCACTACCTCTCCTGCATACATGACATACGTCCGATCACTGATCATCCGGGCTACCCCCAGATTGTGAGTGATGAAAATCATCGAGATCCCTTCCATCTCCACCAGGCGCTTCAGCTCGATCAGGATCTGGTCCTGCACCGAGACATCCAGGGCGGTCCCCGGTTCGTCCGCGATCAGCAGCTTGGGATTGTGGATCAGTGCCAGGGCGATCAAGATCCGCTGCCGCATGCCGCCGCTCAGCTCTACTGGATAGCGATCCAGCATCGCTTCCGGGTCAGGGATGCGCATTTTTTCCAAAATCTCAATCGCTCTCGCTCTTGCCTTGGCTCGCAGTTCTTTCTTGGAGCCGAGCCAAAGGTTCTTGCGCCCCTGATACATGTACACATCCATCAGCTGCTGACCAATCGTGAAGACAGGATTGAGCGAGGTCATCGGGTCCTGGAAAATCATCGAAATCCCCCGGCCGCGCACCTGCTGCCATGCGTCCTCGGAGAGGTTAAGCAGGCTCTTGCCCTCAAACCGGATGTCTCCGTTTACGTAACGGGCCGGCGGAGTCGGGACCAATCCCAGCATGGAACGGACCGTGACCGACTTGCCGCAGCCAGATTCTCCGACCAGCGCGATGACCTCTCCTTTTTTCACTTCAATATTGACGCCGTTAATCACCTGAGCCGTTCCTTCGTAGGTGTTAAAGTTTATCTTCAAATCGCGTACTTCCAACAACGCACTCATCAGCTATCACCCCTGTTGGTCGACTTGGACATCAAATACGTCGCGCAGTCCGTCTCCCAGTAGATTAAATCCAAGCACGGTGACAAAGATCATCAGCCCCGGGAAGGTAGCGGCCCACCAGATTTCCGGCAGATAGAGTCGGCCTTCGGAAATCATCGTCCCCCACTCCGGTATCGGTGGTTGGGCACCCAAGCCGAGGAAGCCCAAGCTGGCGCCCAGCAGGATGACAAAGCCCATGTCCAAGGTGGATTTGACAATGATCGGAGAAATACAGTTGGGCAAAATCTCTTTAAATGCGACTCGCCATTTGCTTGCGCCCATCCCCAGGCTGGCCTGGACGAACTGCTCGTTCTTAAGTGAGAGAACCTCCCCCTGAACCAGGCGGGTAAACCAGGGCCACCAGCCGAATGAGACGGCTATCATGGTATTGGTCAGGTTTGGTTCCATCACTGCAGCCACAGCCAGCGCCAACACGAGCGATGGAATCGACAGAAAGATATCGGTGAGACGCATGATCACACTGTTTACTTTTCCTCCCCAGAAACCGGCGATCAGCCCCAATGGCACACCGATCAGAATCGCCAGAATCATCACGGAAAAACCAAGCGACAGCGAGATCCGTGCGCCGAACAGCGCGCGGCTGAAGATATCGCGCCCAATCTCATCCGTACCGAACAGATGCTCCATACTCGGCGGTTGATGCGCCCGGTCGAAGCAAACCACTTCCCCCGCATCTTCCGGATAGGGAGCGACCCACGGGGCAAAAACAGCGGAGAGGATGACGAGCAGGACGATCCCGAGACCGATCATGCTCATCGTACTTCGGCGAAATCGACTCCACGCCCGTTTCCACTCCTCCAGCCGTACGTTTTCGGTTTTCTCCGGAGTTTTGACAACGTTGTTTTCCTTTTCGATACGAGCGTTCATAACATCACCTGTTAGTTGTATTTGATCCGCGGATCAAGGTAGCCGTACAAAATATCGACAATCAGGTTCCCGATGGCAAAGGCAATACCGACCACCATCGTCACCCCAACAATCGCGTTGAAGTCTTTGTAGATAACCGCCTGAATTCCGTATTGCGCCATACCCGGCCAGGAGAAGACCGCCTCCACCAGAAAGGCGTTGCCCAGCAAAAAGCCGTAGGTCATCCCGATAATCGTCAGCGTCGAGGTGAACGCATTTTTTAGCATGTACTTGTAGACGACCATCCGCTTGGGCAGTCCGTAAGCTTTGGAGGCCAGAATGTAGTCTTTTCTCACCTGGTCGATCATGTTGGAGCGGGTCAGACGCATGATCTGCGCCAGTGTTCCCAGTGAAAGAGAGATCGCCGGCAGGATGATATGCTGCAAGCTATCCCAAAACGCCGGGAAGTTGAACGTAATCAAACTGTCAAACAGCCGCATTCCCGTAATGGTCGTCGGCACGATATCGCCCCTGCCCACCGTTGGCAGCATCGAGAACCAATACGCAAACACGATCTGCAGCATAATCCCTAGCCAGAAGCGTGGGATTGCCACCCCGGAGAGTGCGACCAGCCTGGTAGCGTGGTCTTCCCACTTGTCCTTCCGTACAGCAGCGATTACGCCGAGGGGCACGCCGAGCAGGATCGACAAGGCCATCGCGACCGTGGTCAGCTCCAGTGTGGCGGGAAACTTGTCAACCAAATCTTCCATGACATTGCGGTTGGTGCGAAGCGAGATTCCAAGATCCCCCTGCAGCACCCCACCCATGTAATGGAGGTATTGAACCGGCAGAGATTCGTTTAGTCCAAGTTCCTCTCTCATCTTGGTGATCTGCTCCTGCGTCGCTTCCGGCCCCAGAGCAAGGCGGACCGGATCACCAGGCATGATCCGCGAGAGAGTAAATATGAGTATCGAAAGTCCAATCATGACAGGTATGATTTGCAGGACACGTTTGATGATAAATGCCTTCATAAACTCACCTTTCTCGCCTAGATTGACAGAAGGCCTTATGAAAAAGGCCTTCTATCTTTGTCAAACCGCCTTATTTTTTTAGCGTGAAGTAGTAGAAGCCGACGTCATACCCGAGAATCCCCAGGAATTTGTACCCTTGTACGTAGTCGCGGTATGCGATGTAGTGCATCGGGTTGGCGATATAGAGGGAAACGGCATCATCGGTAATCAGTTTCTGCGCTTCCTTGTAGTACTTTTCCTGCTCTTGCGGATCGGTGGAGCTTCTCGCTTTGTCCAGCACCTCCGCCGTCTGCGGGTTGTCGTACCAGCTAGAGGAGCGGTAGCTTCCTTTGGAGCTCGGGTGGTAGATACCGTACGTATGGCTGTCTACGTGCGGATACTTCAGCGTGTCATAGATCGCAACAATGTGCGGCGTGGTCTCCGGCTGCACTGTCGCTTCCGTAATCTGTGCCCACGGCACACCGACCAGATTTACCTTGATGTTCAGAGGTTTCAAGCTGCTTTGCAGCAGTAATCCCGTTTTGCGCTCGGTGGCGTTGTCCGAGATGTACATATAGTCGATTTCTACTTCCTGACCGGCATACTTGGATTTGGCCAGGAATTCCTTAGCCTTGTCCATGTCTTTTTGGTAGACTGTTACATCTGGATTGTGGCCAGGCACCAGTGAGGGAACAGGTCCTGCTGCTTGCTCGGCTCCGTTGAGGATCTGTTCGGTGGCTACCTTATAATCAAAGGCGTGCAAGACGGCTTTTCGGAAGTTGATATCGTCAAACGGCGGCTTTTGCGTATTGATCGGGAGATGGTAGAGCTGAACGCTCGGATCTTCCTCGACAACGATGCCTGGTTCTTTTTTCAACTGCTCAAAGCTTTCGATCGACATCCACTGGTTCACCATGTCGGCCTCACCCGACTTGATCATGGTCTTCAGGGTTGCTTCTTCCAGTACGATCTTGTACTGAATCTGCTCGATTTGCCCTTCTTTCCAACCCTTCCAATAGTCCGGGAACTTCTTGAGGACCATCTCCGAACCACGTTCCCACTTGTCGATCAGGTACGGGCCGGAACCGGCGTTATTGGTTTCCAGGTACTTTTGGCCGTAGTCCTTAAACTCGCCAAACTCCCCTTCCGCCAGGTTGGCCATCACGGTCTTGCTGTCGATAATGAACAGCTGGGTGAGTGTGGAGATAAACGGGGCATACGGCTTGTCCAGTGTGAACTCCACCGTGTAATCCCCGGTCGCTTTCACATTCTCTTTCTCCAGGATGCCATTCCACAGCCAGGAGAAACCTTTTTTCAGGGAAAGCATGCGCTGCATCGAGAAGACTACGTCTTCCGCTTTCAATTCGTTGCCGCTGTGGAACTTAACGCCCTCTCTCAGTTTGAAGGTGTAGGTTTTCCCGTCCTCCGACACCTGCCAGGATTCGGCGATATGCGGACCAGGCTCCATCGAGCCCTCCTCAATCTTCGGGTAGACTAATGGGTCGTAAGTATTGATCACAGCGTGCAGAGAGCTTTCATCGGTATGCTTGGCCGGGTCGATCGAGTTGATCACCTGTTGTTCCAGGTAGACAAAAGGCCTGTCTGGAGCTGTGCTAGGTGCTGCTGACTCAGCGGGCTTTTCCGCAGTCGGACTGCTGCTCCCCTCTGGTGTTGATGAGCAGCCCACCAAAGCGGTTGACAGGGCTAGCATCAACGTGATGAATGTCTTTACGCTCTTTCTCATGAAAATCCCCCTTTTCTTTGTTGCCTGATCACTGTGGTTGCGTGAGTTCAGCGTAATCCAGCTTCAAGGTGCGAATGTAGTCCTGAATTTCCTGACAACCGACTTTCAGGATGTCCAGCAGCGGCATTACCTTTTCTTCCGGCATGCGGTACAAAGGTCCGGCGACGGTCAAGGAACCTGTTACCTTGCCCCTTCTGTCGAACAGCGGCATCGATATCCCTACCACATCGTCCGCGTACTCCCCGATCGAATAGCACCAACCCTGCCGACGAATCTCTTGCAGATTGGCCAAGAGTTCATTGGGGGAGACAATTGTCCTGTTCGTGCGGGGAACCAATCCTTTCTCAATAATCCGCATCTGCACTTCTTCAGGGAGAAACGCCATGATCGTCTTGTTCGAGGCCCCGGCGTAGAGCGGTGTGCGGCTCCCTTTGGAGACCGCATACTTGATTCTCTGGGAACTCTCGGCAATCTCCACATAGACTGCTTCCATCCCATCCAGCCAAGTCAAAAAAACGGACTCTCCAGACTGTTCAGCGAGCCGTCTCATCACCGGCAGCATCATGTCGGAGATTCGCAGCTTGTCCTGCATGATCAGACCATACTCCAAAAACCGCATACCCAATTCGTACTTCTTCGTTTCTGCATCTTGAACCACAAAGCCATGCTTCTCAAAAGTAGTCAAAATTCTGTAAACAATGGAATGACTAATCCCCATCTCCTTAGCTAATTCACGTACTCCCCATGAGGGATTCTCCCGGGAGAAGTACTTCAATAATTCCAACGCATTATCTAATGTCTTTAGCGCCACAAAGGAACTGACACCCCCTGACTGTCTCTCTATTAGAACCATTGGTTCTTTTCTTTATTTTTTTACTATTCTACACGTTGACCTCTTTTCGTTGCAACCGTTTTTTACGAAAGCTTTAAAATCTGCAGATGTTTCAGACATGAGAAAACCCGGAGCGAAGCCCCGGGCAGCGTGAAGATAAAGTGCCACCATCTTATTTGGCAATCTGTAGGGAGGAAACGAACTGGCGGCCAAATTGCCTGCACTGTTCTTTCTCCTCATTAGACGGAGCCAGCTCAATTTTTAAACCTTCACGAACGATGTCGCAGCCGCGTTCGCGGAGCTTCTCCGTCAAAATATCCACGGCTGCTCCGTAATGCGGATAACTGGAATCGCATGAGCCGAATACCGCTCCCTTTTTGTCGCTTAAATCAAGCTGGTCCAGATCGTCGTAAAAGTCGAGAAATTCATCAGGCAGTTCACCATCTCCCCATGTGTACGCCCCCAGCAGGATCGCTTCGTATTCAGCCAACTCGGCAGCGTTCACGTCCAGCACTTGCCTGATGTCAACGCTCACTCCCGTCTCTTGGATTCCCTCCGCAACGGCGTCTGCGATTTCTTCGGTGTTTCCGGTCATACTGGCATAAACCAGCACAATCTTTGCCATTGGTATCCCCTCCGCATAGGAAACTGGCTTGTTGCTTCGAATCCGGCCAACTGCTTTGAACAGGATTCCCACCACGTCAACCTTCCTTCAGATTGAAAGTTCATGAGAACGTATTATTTGTGATAATGATTTTCATTATCATAATTTATTCTAAGCAAACTGGTTAATTCTTGCAACAGACATTTTTTTCACATACGGAGGTTTTTTTCCATAAATCGCACCCCAAAGCGTCTCCCGAAGGCGCATCATATGTAGAACACGGTACCCGATACAGGTACCGTGTTCACTGCCTGATTACCCTTTGCTGGACAGCACCGCCAGCGCAATCCCGATGAAGTATTCCGACTCGCGCCGAATGTGATTGAGTACGACGATGGCGGTTGGGTTTTGTTTCAGTGCTTCGCTCTCGCTCCCCAACTGGTTGAGCAGACTGATAAACTGCTCACTCTGCGTCAGAGCGAACTGCACCAGTTCCATGATCTGGTGGTCAATCTCCGCTCCAACCCACTTTCCTGACCGAACGACCGTTTCAATATACCTGACAAACACAGCTTGTGTCCTGGCAAGCGCCTGTTCCCACGCTTCCAGCGCCTCGACAAACGGCTTTTCCAGATTGGAAACCAGCTCCCGTATCACGACAGTGTGCTCACTCTCCTGCTGCTTCCAGAACTCTCCTTCGTCGAGAATTCGCAGCGGCATCTTGTCCTCGTAACAAAACTGCATCTCTTCTCCTCCATACGGAATCAGTATTTCACTATAGTGTATGGCCTAAGGGAGGAAAGGTTCTTGATCCCGAGGGCTCATCAATCGGGGCAACTCATTGTGTATGGAAGCAGTTGGAATAGTAACGAGATAGGCTGCAATTGGCTCTAGGCAACTGCCACCGACATGAGCCGCTGATGTTTGAATCTCTTTGTTGAAAGGGTATGAACATCTTTAGTATGATGAAATCAATTCATTTTCCATCATTTGCTCGATTGCAGAAAAGGAGACGGGGATGCTGATGACAAAAAACCCTTTTCAAAAACTGACAGGACTCATTGGTTCCTCGAAGCAGCCAGGGGAATCTTCCAGTTGGATCAGCGCAGCTAGACACGAACAGATCACGCTGGATCTGGGAGAACATGAAGACATCTCCAAACAGATGACGATGATCGACCTGTCGGCAGCGGAAGTCCAGCTTTCCAAGAAGCTGCAGCCGTTGGTCGAGAGGCATATTGACGAGGTTGTGGATTATTTCTATCAAAAGGTGCTAGCAGTAGAGGCTCTTCGCGACATGATCGACGAACATAGCACCGTCGAACGTTTGAAACAGACCCTTCACACTCATCTGATCGAGATGTTTTCGGGCACGTTCGACCAACAATACCTAGAGAAACGAATCAGGGTGGCACAGATCCACCTGCGCATCGGCCTGGAACCGAAATGGTACATGGGCGCCTTTCAAAACTTGCAGGTTGCGCTGTTGAAACTGCTAAGCAGCCACTTTTCCAGCAAGGAGGAGTGGCTCCAGTTGGCAACGACAATCTCCAAGATCCTCAACTTTGAACAGCAGATCGTGTTGGAAATCTACGAAAAAGAAAACATTCGGCAGAGAGAAGAGCAGTATCGGGCTCAGCAAGAACTGCAGGCAAAAATAGCTTCCTTTAGCGACGACCTGGCCGCGCTCACCGCACAGACCAGTGCCTCGGTGCAAGAACTGGTGGCGAGCAGCAACGAGGTGAACGAGGCGGTTCACAACAGCTCCCAGAAAACGGAGCAAACCCAGGCACTGGCTGAATCAAGTCGCGCTCGCGTTGTCGAGTTGGAGAGACGAATCACTTCGATTCATCAAAAAATGATAAATATGGAAGAAACGGTTCAAAAACTGAACGAATCCGCCGATCAGATCAAGCAAGTGATCCACATCGTAAAGGAGATCGCTGAACAGACGAATCTACTAGCCCTTAACTCTGCCATCGAGGCGGCGCGAGCGGGTGAGCACGGTCGAGGGTTTGCCGTCGTCTCCGATGAAGTTCGCAAGCTATCAGAACAGACCAAAGATTCGGTGAAGCAAATCACGGAACTAATCTCTCATACCTCCCGCTTCACGACGGAAGTGGTAGAGTCGATATTCACTGTACAGGAGAACGTACAAGCGGCTCAAACCGAATCAGAAACCGCTCGCGGTGCCTTTGACCATATCTCCGCCTCGATGGGAGAGAGCCTCGATGTGATCAAAAGCGTGGAAAAACAGATGAATGAGCTGGTGCTCGTGATTGAAGAGATTGGAAGCGCTACCCAGAAAGTTTCCCAATCAGCGGAGACCCTTAACGATACGGCGCGAACCAGCTAGCAGAAATATCGCCGCACTAGCTGCTTGCAATAGAAATATAAAAACCGGGAGCACAGCTCCCGGTCTTTTCTATGTCCATATTATCCGCAGTGATCAGAGTACTGGTTGAGCAATTCATCTATTTTATGTTCTCCTGTATGCGGATTGCCCCCCATTGACTGAGCACCACAGCTCCAAAGCCTTGCATCAGCACTTTCACCAGTACCTGACCCGCCACAGCCAATGGTACTGCCTCCCAAGGAATGAACCCGGCCCCGATCGGCGAGATGCCCAGAATGACAAAGATGACGCTGTCCAGCGAACCACCAATCGTTCCGCTCCAAAAGAGGCGCTTGGCCAGCGACCGCTTCAGTCTGGAGTAGATCTCTGTATCCGTCGCCTCCGAGACGATAAACGAAACGGCTGAAGCAAAGGTGACCACCAGCGGATCACCGAGCAGATAGGAACTTAACGCCGAAGTGAGCAAGGCGATGCCAATCGCCAGATAGGTTGTCTTTTTGCCGTAACGCATCTGAACCAGATCCCGCAGGATAAAGGTCGCCCCGATCAAAAAGGACCCCGTCGGCACGAGGAACCACCACAGTTGGATCGGTGGAAAAGCGGCGGTAATGATGTTGGCCGCTATAATGACTAGCAAGTATAGGATGATTCGCATCTGAGAAAACCCTCTCTTTATTCCACGCTTTGTTGTCGCGGGGCTCCGCCCCTTCCTGATTGTATCACGTTTTTGCAACAGGTTGGGAGGTACCTCGCCTAGTTCACCCCTGATCGAATCAAACAAAAACCCCCTCATGGCCCATCGTCCACAAAGGGGCTGCCTGATCGAGGCGAATATCCCGTTTCCCGTCTCCGCAAACAAACCTTGACAATAGATCTGCATCGCCAAAAAAGTTACGAATGTGAATATATGTAAGCGAATAAGATGTACTGACGGGATACTGTGGGTCGGAAGCTAGGAGGTGAGTGTTTTGACACTCTATGAGTTTCTCATCATCCTCATCACGCTGCTGATTCATTATCCCGCTGTACAGAAAAATGCGACCCAACTGTACAAACGGATAAGAAAGCGCCTGATGAAATATTGGACACGGGTAAGAAACGATTGGTAGTCCAGTCCATCTGTCTGCCATCGCCGGAGAGCAGCCGGGCGGTGGAGTAAAGTGGATAAATCGCTTCCGACCCCACAGCGCCGTCCTCGGCAGACCCCAAAAGGGTCTGCCTTTTTATCATACGATATATCCATATTTTCGACCCAAGGCTTTCATGATAAAAAAAATCGTAAAATTCTCCAAACCAGTAATTGGTAGAATAATCAATAGACATGTAAGCCTTGTTCCTGTTATTTCAGGATTTCAGACTTCTATAATCTGGTATACTACAGGGCAAAAACGGTAAATCCCCTTTTCCGTTCAATCCTATTTGACCTACAATAGAAGTGTACGATAGATGTAAAATATCCAAAAGGGGGAATATCTGTGAAAGCCCAGGTCATTCATTCGTTTGGAGATCCTTCTCTCTTTCAATCGGCGGATCTGCCCCGTCCTGCGGTTATCCCAGGTCATGTCTTGATCCGAGTAGCGGCCACAAGTGTAAACCCGGTGGACACCAAGATCCGAAAAGGAGTCCTCTCAGGGATCTCGCCGCAGCTACCTGCCGTATTGCACGGAGACGTGGCTGGAGTGGTGGAAGAGGTTGGCGAGGGGGTAACCGCTTTTCATCCTGGCGATGAAGTGTATGCCTGCGCAGGTGGCGTGAAAGGCACACCAGGTGGCGCACTGGCTGACTATATGCTGGCTGATGCTGCGCTGGTCGCGTCCAAACCGAAGCAGCTCTCCATGCAGGAAGCGGCTGCTTTGCCGCTCGTCGCCATAACCGCTTGGGAAGGTCTGATCGACCGGGCTGGCGTCCAAGCCGATCAGCACGTCCTGGTCCATGCCGCAACCGGCGGCGTCGGTCATATTGCGGTGCAGTTGGCCAAGTGGGCAGGTGCGACGGTATCGGTTACCGGCTCCACAGAAGACAAACTGGCCGTGGCTCGTGACATGGGCGCGGACCATGTGATCAATTACCGCACACAGAGTGTGGCGGAGTACGTTGAGACGCTTACTGCAGGAGATGGATTCGACCTCGTCTTTGACACAGTAGGCGGTGACAATCTGGACCGCTCATTTGAAGCAGCCAAGCTGAACGGAACAGTGGTCACAATCGCGGCAAGGTCCACGCACGATCTCAGCCCCCTTCACGGCAAAGGGCTTAACCTGCACGTCGTATTTATGCTGATCCCCCTGCTCCATCAAACCAACCGTGAACGGCACGGTCAGATCCTGACCAAAGTGGCCCAGATCGCCGATGAAGGAAAACTTCGTCCGCTCCTTGATCCGCGAACTTTTACGTTTGAAGAAGTAGCTGAGGCCCACCGTCATCTGGAATCAGGACAGGCGGTTGGGAAAGTGACACTTGTCAATGAACGTTTTTGACAAGATATGTACATGGTACGTTCTGCGATCAGCTTCTAGAACCATTCTCGATACAAATAGATGTAGCAAGCGGTAAACAGATGAGCCGACTTTCCTTCTCGGAAAATCGGCTCTTCGTTGATCATTATCATCCTATCATGCGGTTCCGTATTCCCCGCTTAATATCGACATGACAATCAACGATTCATAGTCATCAGAAGAGCCCTCCACCTTTATACATTCGCGAAGGGTCCCTTCTATGACAAATCCTTCTGAACGGTACAGATGCTGGGCTCTGCCGTTTCCTTCCTTCACGTCCAACCACAGCCGGTGGGCCCTGCACTCGGTAAACACCCAGTGTTTGATCAACTGCAGAGCCTCTCTTCCGTACCCCTTTCCTCTCTCCGCCAAGGCAATCCGCAACAATTCCACGCTTCTATTGGGGTTCTTCAGCCCGGCGATGATCACATAACCAAGCGGCCTCCTCTCCGCCAACGCCTCGATCAGCAGATAAGCATAATCATTGTTCAGCATCGCCGTATGATGCTGCTCGCCCGACCATTGACTGACATACTGCCGATTCTCCGTCTCTCCTTCTGTCCGCAAGATGAAGGGCAAGTCGTCACGTCCGGCATGGCGCAATCTGATACGTTCTGACTGGGCGATGCCGATCCGATTTTGATCCTTCAACCACGTTTTCCTCCCCTCTGAGTGCCGAGCTTCTTAATATGTACCTGACAACCCGGATGTGTTCATCAAAACAACTCGCCAACCATCTGGATCTTCGATTGTGATCCCGCTTCGACGCCAGTATGGATTTTCCGGTTCAACCGGGGGACCGAAGCCCAGCTTCTCCAATCTGGTGACGATCGCATCCCTTGCCTCCTGATCCGGGATATAAAAGACGAGCAGATTATCCTTAGTCGGTGCGGGACATGGACTCCCCTCCACATGCTGGGTAAATTCCAGATGATAGTCCACCCCCGGCAGCCCAAACATCACACCATCATAGCCATCATGTCCCTCAAAAGCGGCGACTTGCCTCAAGCCAAGCCCATCCCGATAAAACGTAATGATCTTGTCAAGCTGGTCCGTCGGCCGCGCTACCCGAAACTGTACCACCGGCAGCTGCGCTGACCATACTTTGCTCATGCCTATACCTCCTGTTTTCCGTTTCTGTTTCCCGCAATCATTCGCACCTGTTAAAGCAATTTCCTCCAGCGATTCCCATGTTTATCCGTGGTGGATAGGGGGTAAAAACATCGTGGTGATGGCGGATGACCAACAAAGCAGAAAAAAATCATTCCATGCTGCAAGACGAGCTGCTCCATCTACTCGCCCGGTACCGGAAAAAACCGTATATGCCAGTCTGGGGCGAGCTGTTTTATATGTTGCGTCAATTCAAGCAGTTGTCCATCAAGCAGAAAATGGATCTCGAAGTATATCCACTGCAGCCAACAGGACAGCTCATCTACGAGTACCAAACGGGCAAATTTGTCGCTCAGGTCCCAGAGCTCAATCTCTACATTACACTAGAATTGGAAGAGTGTGTCGATTCCCTGATCAGTGGAAGGTTCCGACCGGCACCGCGCAACTCCCATCCTGCCGGAGTGCTGCAGGCTAACCGCGAACACGTGTAACAGATACGCTCCGTCTTGACTACTGACTGGGTATAGACCGTTTAAACGTCCCTTTTGCCGCTCCCTCCATCCGTAAAAACGAACCATCGGCATACCGATGGGACAGCAAATGGTCGAGCGGCTTCCCGGCAAGCAAATGCTGGCCAACCAGTGCCGCAGCATCTGCCGGTTGCAGATTTCGGTACCATGTCCCTTCCGGGTACACGATTACCACACATGCGTCTTCACAGCGACCGTTGCACCTTGTTCGGGTGGTGTGGATCAAGTCATCAGCCTGTTGACGCTGAATCTCCTGACGAATGGCCAGGGTCACCTCTTCTCCTCCCATTTTCGAGCAGCTTCCGCCATTACAGATGAACACATGATGCTTTGTTTTCGTTAAATCCCATGTAGACATGCCACATCTATCCTTTCAGCGTTCTGTTTTTCTGTTGCACTCCAGACGTTATCCATCTTTTCTACGTACGGCCCCCTCGTCTCCCCATCGCAATAGCCACAAATCGATTGGTGATATTGGCAATTCGTAATAATTATGATTTACATCATACTATAGATTGAATCTCTTGCCTAGATTGAGGCGGCCTCTGTACGTGCTCCCTCCCCTCTGTCCGACCTGCGCAGATGGCAATCGAACACTCAGTCTTCCAATATTACCCGTAATATTATGACAATTATGAACTCCCGGTTTCCCATCTCGGCAACTCGGGAATAACTTCTGACGAGACTGGATTCAACAGGAGGGAAACATCTATGAAAACCATCAACCTGTCCGTCAAGCAGAAGCTGTTGCATTCGTTTCTAATTTTGCTATTGCCTGTATTGGTGCTCGGGTTTTTCTCGTATCAAACGGCAAAAGACGTGATTCAAGATTTGTTGCTGCAAAACTCAAGGCAAAGCACGGCAATCGTTGATAACCTGATTACGGACATCATCCAGCCTAAAATCAATGCCGCCAACTACTTCAGCCAAGTGATCAGAGTGACCGATGAAAACGACGAGGAAACGGAAGCGATCCATGAGATGTTCAAGCAGTACCACCAGCACAATCCGGACGCTATCCCCTACGTCGGATTGGACAGCGGCCGTTATATTGATTCAGCCGATAATTCACTCGACGTCGCCTCTTACGACCCCAGAACCCGTCCGTGGTACAAGCTGGCAATGGAACACAAAGGAGAAGTAGTGATTACCGAACCATACCTCAGCAGCAATGGCGACCGGATGGATGTCACCATAGCAAAGACGCTGGCCAATGGAAAGGGAGTATTCGCCTTTGACCTCAATCTCAGCGCGCTGGCAGCACGAACGCTGGAAGTGGAGATTGGTCGAGGCGGGTTCTCTTTTATCCTGGATAAAAACGGAAAAGTCATTTATCACCCGAAAGTAAAAGCGGGGACGCCTGCTTCCTCATATCTGAGCCAGATAATGGCGCAAAATGAGGGAACGTTTGACTATGTGGACCAGGGAGTAACGATCGGGGAAACCCTCCCGCAAGAGGGGGCTGAGCAAAATGAGGAAGGAGCGCAAACCAAGCTGCAGGAATTAACGCAGCAGATCCAGATTAATGACGGCAGATCAAAACAAATGGTCTTTTTGACCAACGAATTGACCGGTTGGAAAATAGGCGGCACTTGGGTACCGTCAGAAAACGCTGCGGAATTGAATCAAATATTTATGATCACCGGGTTCGTCGTGATTGCTTCCTTGATCATCAGCGCAGGTATCATGTATTACATCATTCGTTCCATTACCCGACCGCTTGCTGTTCTGGTCGAGGCCGCAGACGAGGTAAGCAAAGGCGACCTGACCCGTCAAATAATCCTCTCCTCCAAGGATGAATTCTCCAAACTGGCCGACAGTTTCAACAGGATGAGGACATCGCTGCGAGACGTCTTGCAGCAGGTCAAGCAGTCCTCCGCTCACATCGCAGTCTCCTCCGATGACTTGGGGCAGGTCGTCCAAACGGTCTCTGCCTCTTCTGGCCAAGTATTTGATTCGGTACGAGAGATGGTGCAAGGGACGGAGAAACAGGTCCAAGGTTCGCTGGAGACGAACAAAACAATGGAAGAGATGGCGATTGGTATCGGGCGAATTGCCGAATCGGCCAATACCGTGACCGAAACCGCCCATCAGGCAACAGAAGAAGCACACAAGGGGAATACAGCCCTGCAAGATTCGATTAACCAGATGGGCCTCATCTCCCGATCGGTCAACGACTCTGCCCAGGTCATCAAAATGTTGGAAGACCGCTCCAAAGAGATCAATCAAATCATTGGTATCATCACGGATATTGCTTCCCAGACCAATCTGCTTGCCTTAAATGCGGCGATTGAAGCAGCGCGAGCAGGCGAACAAGGCAAAGGCTTCGCCGTGGTAGCCGACGAAGTGAGGAAACTGGCGGAGCAGTCCAGTACATCCGCTCACCAGATCGCAGACCTGATCCTGGAGATTCAGCAAGAGACAAACAGGGCAGGAGAGCTTGCCCGTGTCGGTACCCAAGAGGTGGAAAAAGGGCGCATCGTAGTGACAGATGCTGGCGAGACGTTTGCCCGCATCCTGTCTGCTTCGCAAAAAGTCTCCGAAGAGATGGAGGACATCTCAGCAAGCGCTCAGCAGCTCTATGCCTCCTCAGAAGAGGTCACTTCCTCGGTGAACGAGATGAGCCATGTGGCAAAAGAAGTGGCGGCGGCTACAGAAGGGGTGACGCAAGTATCCACGGAGACCAAAGAATTAGTGGAAAAAATGTCCCATTCGTTCCAGACGCTCACCGATATGGCGCAAAATCTGAATGAACTGGTTGGCCGATTTAAAATCTAAGCTGTGCAGATTGGGTCCCGCTTAAGCGGGGCCTTTTTTCCTTTCCAGAGGTCCTGCTGCTGGGAAGAATGGAATCGCATGCATTTCGCTCCCCTCTTGTTCGAATACTACAAGATAATGGATAAGGAGGGATCATCTTGGCAGATCAACAGCGCTCCTCCGGGGCTCGCAATCCGCAACCGGATTTTATTCCGTACATCCCCCCGCACGAACGTCGACCGGAAATGACCTGGACAGCCTTTTTGTTGGGCGGCATCCTGGCGATCTTATTCGGTGCCGCCAATGCTTACCTGGGCTTGATCGTTGGGATGACCGTAAGTGCTTCTATTCCAGCCGCCGTTATTTCCATGGCGATTTTGCGAGGAATTCTACGCCGCAGCTCGATCCTGGAAAACAATATGGTGCAGACGATTACCTCCGTCGGGGAGTCACTCGCAGCTGGTGTGATCTTTACACTGCCCGCCCTGTTTATCTGGAACCTGAATCCCAGTCTGTCGACCATCGCTGTCATCGCCTTGGCCGGAGGGATTCTCGGCGTGATCATGATGATCCCGCTGCGCAAAGCATTGATCGTCAACGACACAAAACCCTTCCCTATCCGGAGGATCGCCGGAGAAAAAGGAGGCGGGCTCGCCAGACTAGTCTTTAGCGGTTTGGGAGTCGGTGCTTTATTCAAGGTGATTGCCGATGGGGTCAAGGCGTTTCCGTCGGAGATTGAGACTGCGATTCCCGGCTTCAAAAATGCCGCCATCGGAATGGATACACTGCCCTCACTCTTAGGGGTAGGGGTTATCATCGGACCGCGCATTGCCGGCTACATGCTGGCAGGCGCAGTGCTTGGCTGGCTCGGGCTCATACCATTGATCAGCTATTTCGGCTCGTTCGCGACGCAGCCGATCTTCCCCGCCACTGCGTCCATTGGCGATCTGGGCTTTTGGGATATCTGGAGCAACTACCTGCGCTATGTCGGTGCCGGTGCAGTCGCCTTCGGAGGAATCATCAGCCTGTTTAAAGCTTCTTCCACGATCCTCTCCTCCTTTCGAATCGCGGTAAAAGGGTTTGGTGCGGCCAGGGGTGGCGGCAATCAAGGCGTACTGCGTACAGAGCAGGACATGGCGATGCCGTACATCGTCCTGCTCGTGCTGATTCTCATCTGGGTATTGGCCTTTACTCCCACCATCAATATCGGTATACCCGGAGCATTGCTGGTAATGTTGTTTGGCTTTTTCTTCGTCACCGTCTCATCACGCATCGTAGGGATTGTCGGCAGTTCTTCCAACCCGGTATCAGGCATGACCATTGCCGCCCTGATCATCATCTCTTTGCTGCTCAAAATGCTTGCATTCAGTGGCGAATCCGGGATGATCGCTGCGATTACGATTGGAGCCGTCATCTGCATCGCGGCCGCAATGGCTGGCGATACGTCACAAGATTTGAAGACTGGCTTCTCCCTGATTGCTTTTCTGGTCGTCGCCGCCATTCTCTACTGGACCGCCGACACGTCTTTGGACAAACCATCATGAGCATGACAAGACAGATACCGTGAACCGGCTTGGCCCGCTCCCCGGAAAGGAGGTACGGCCAAGCCGGTTTTTCACTCATCTCACGTCTCGGCTCGGTACGACTTGCCCAACTCTTCCCCCAAGCCGAAGTAATGACGGAAGTTATAGATCAACGGGCTCCACGCTTGGGGGTTGATGTGACGCTCATTCAGCATAATGTCCTCGTGGGCATGTACATGCACGACCTCCGCCTCCACGATCGCAAAAAAGGCGTTGTGCTCGGGTACGCGGATGTTCATTACTTTTGCCTCCATCTGCAAGGGACAATCACTGACACGATCAGGGAGTACATCGACCGATGGGACGGGGAGCAAGCCCGCTGCCGTAAATTTATCTTTTTCGTAGCGAAACCCGTTCTGACGTTTGGCCTCGGGAACGGGAGACTTTCCTGTCAGCGGCGCAAGTGATTCCACTGCTCTCCACAGCCCTGGATGCGGAACGTTTATCACGCATTCCGGTCGGTGCTGCAGATTCTCGATCGCCTTCCCTCCTAATCCGATCCCCAGCACGATGCAGGAACCCAACGCCCACGACGAAGACAACGGCGATAGATTGGTCGTCCCGTCTTCATTTGCCGTGCTTAGCATAATGACGGGTGTGCCATAGTATAAAATGCTAGGGTGAATCGTTCGGCTTGCTTTGCATTGTTCAACTTGATCAGGCATCTCGCACTCCTCCAACTCTATGATCGCTTCGTTGCCCATTCTAACACCCTGATGTTTCAACCTACATCGAAATGTGGATGACTCATCTCTCTTCTTCCGAAACGATGGAGACCGTGTATATTCAGAGGCAACTGGCAAATAATACAAATGCTTTACTCTACCACTGCGGAGGAATCGAGAATGAACCAAAACGTTTCGCCTCGGCGTCCAAGGGCTTTTCTGTCTACGCTGACAACCAACCATCTGCACCTGCGCAACCCTTGGGTAGTCTCTTTTTTTGCCTTCTCTTATCCCGGATTTGGCAATCTCATGCACCATCGCCATGGAAAGGCCTTGATCCTGATCTTATGGGAAGTCTTTATCAACCATCAGGCAAAGGTAAATCTGGGGATCATGTATTCGATGCAGGGTCATTTTGAAAAGGCAAAGCAAGTGCTGGATACCAGGTGGCTGATTCTTTATCTTGGCATTTATATGTTTGCGATCTGGGACAGCTATCGCTCTACTATCGACCTGAACAAACTCTATCTGCTGGCGGACCGAGAAGACGTGACGGTCCCCCCCGTGAATGTACTTTTCACATCTTCCGCAAGCCATTCATCACACTTTTGTTGGCAACTTCGCTCGCGGCACGCAAATCCTCGACATGCAATGGTTGTTGTATCTGCCTTCTATTTACTGTTTTATCTTTTATGATGCTTATGTAAGTGCAACCGAATTAAACAAGCTGTTTGAAAAAGTACAGTCGCAATATCTGCGCAGGCAGTATCAAAATCAAAATTTTGAATTGCCGTTGTAAGCGGAGGAATGCAAGCATGTATATTGTGGCGACGTTTGAACAATCGATCTTTTTGGAGTTGGCCCTCACAGCGATGGAACAGATCGGGCTAGGCAAAGATCAGATTCTGGCAGTACCCATGGACAAAAGGACTGAACCAAAGAAGGTGTTTGACACCATTCATCGCGCAGACGGGTTTAGTATGCTCGATCTGGGTGCAATCTTAGGTACCGTTTTCATGCTACTGGGAGCGATATACGGGTATGAACTGAAATGGGGGCCGATCATCTGGGGGATCATCGGGGCGGTAGGTGGCATCTTGCTGGGGCTGCTGCTAAAACTGTTCATGGTTAAACAACGGCGCTACGGAACAAAAGGCATCACTTCTGAAGTTGTTATCCTGATTCGTTGTGAAGAATTTCAACAAAATATGATTGAGCAGCTCTTGTGGGAGAACCAGGCATTAGGGATTGCAACTCTTAGAGGGGAGAGATGACGGCAAGGTACCCGATCTCTGCACCCTCTCGACCGGGCCGGGTTTCAGAAGGTTTCGGAACAGACAAATGACATGATATGGCTTATACTAGAGAGATCAAAGGAAGGGAGAGAGAATGAGATGGCACAGCTGCGAAATAAACTGGCCGCAGCCATAATCATACCTATGCTGCTTGCTGCGCCTGCACCTCTGCCAGCGTCCGCTGGAGCAGAATCGGAGATTGTCATTACCCTTGACGGAAAGAGACTGCCGCTGCAGGGAGAAATACATAATGGACATACAATGGTCCCGCTCCGTTCACTCAGTGAGGTACTCGGATTTCGTGTCACATGGGAACCAGCCGACAAACAGATTACCCTCCAATCTGATTCAAAGGTGATTCAATTACGGGTGGATGAACATCGGGTCAATGTGAATGACCATGACCTGTTCATGGAGACGGCCCCCGTGATGCAAGACGGAACGACGCTAATCCCGCTTCGCTTCGTCTCCAACCATCTAGGTATGGAGGTCAGTTGGGACGAAGCGACCAGATTCGTCCATCTGCAGCACAAGGAAGAAAATGACCTGACGTTGGTAACCAAAAAGAATCAGAAGAACTGGACAACGGATCGATTGCCATCCAGTACCCACAAATAGAGGGATTGGGCGATACGACGATTCAATCGACCATTAACGATCTTATCAAAACGAGAACACGCAAAGTAAAAGAGGCGTTCCTAACTGACAAAGCAGCAATGGACCAAGAGCTCGACCCAGCGTTGAAAAGCGCTAGTCGATACACCCTCGATCTCAATTATGAAGTAAAATACAATCAGCATAATTGGCTCAGCATCGTCTTTTACGATTATGTCTACACTGGAGGGGCGCATGGGATCACGAATGCCTCTTCTTATACTTTTTCACTGACCGACGGCAAGTTGTATGGGTTAAAGGATTTGTTTCGTGAAGGGACTTCTTATGTAGAAACAATCAATAGAGAGATCAAAAAACAAATCGAGCAGAAGGTGCAGGACGGCGAACTTTACTTGCTCTCCCCCTTTGCATCGATCGACGAAGATCAGGAATTCTACTTGACAGACGACGCTTTAGTCATTTACTTCCAGGTGTATGAATACACACCATATGCGGCCGGAATTCCCGAGTTCTCCATCCCTATGAAGCAGTTGAGCAACATGTTGCAGGTTGCTGTAAACGAGAGCTGATTCACCCTTTTACCCGTTTCCATCACACCAAGCCCTCCGATCTTTCCCTTTGTCGGAGGGCTTTGATCTATTTAAACGCCCGGATTTCCTGCTGATGTCGGCTGAGGAGATACCGGACGGTTTTTTATCGGCTGCAACCGCTGGCGTGCGGTTGATAGGAGATACCGTAGATCGACTGTACCTACATCATAACAGGCAAATATGTTCAAACAATGATAAAAGTATGAAATAATCAGATTGATTCATCCCATATCATGGAAAAAAATCAGCTAGTGTCAGGAAACAAGAGATGAGCATATACATGGAGGAAGTCAGCAGATTTCGTACGAATGGTGGGGAAACATGGAATGATACAACTTGGCGGGAATAATGTCCAGGCCGATTCCTTGCTGAAAGAGCAGCAATGGACGGAAGCCCAGGTGGAAACGATCGAGAAGATGGCGGCAAGTAATGAAGTTTTCTCCTACCCAGACCAAACAGCCCTGCAGTTCGAACTGACACTGCGCCAATACATTGTCCAAGCAGCGAAAGCTCTCAATGCCAGCGGCGTCTCATTTGCCACCTTCAAAAAGTCGCGTTGTAATGAGAAGTACTGGAACCTGACCGATTTCGGCGGCTTTCGCATCCGTGACGGCGTCTTTCCATCTGACGGCATCCAGGATATCTATCGCAATGGACGTCTATATGCTTTTGAATGTGCGACCGCTATGGTTATCGTGTATTATCGAGCCGTACTAGCCGCGATTAAGCTGCCTGACTTCAACCGATTGTTTGCCAACATGCTGCTCTACGACTGGCACTACGACCAGGACCTCGGCTTGTCCTCGCGAACCGGAACCGTCATGCTGCCAGGCGACGTGGTCTATTTCAAAAACCCGGACTATCACCCGGACACTCCCCAATGGCAGGGAGAAAACGCGATCGTGTTGAGCAACGGTCAATACTACGGACACGGGATCGGCATTACCGATGCAAGCCGGATGATCCGTGTACTAAACAGCCTGCGGAAACCAGATGCTGCCCGATCCGCTTATTTGACCGATACCGTCGCGCGACCCGGATTTGCCTATCTGCAGCAGTTTAAGCGAAATACACTTTCGTTCGATGCATTTGCCAACCGACGGACTGGAGTTGACCGGCTGGCGGGGTGGATTGGTTCGAGGTATTACGAGGTGTAGCGGATCTCTACAGGGGCCGCTTAGTGGTGTGCTCCCAGATTTCCCCTTCTTTATTGCCTGGTGATGATGTAACGCAGTGTCATTATTGACGCTGCTCTCGTTGAGCGGCCTCATGATCATTGAATTGGTCCGCCCCTACCTGAACGCACAGCTGCCATTGATCCTGCAGGAGAGCCACAACCTTGCGTCGATGGCCTAGATTCGGTTTACGGTTAGTGTTGTCGGCAACATAATCGAAGCGATCTTGTGGGGGCTGATTCTGTTGGCGATTTTCGGCTGGCGGTGATAAGGATCACCTTTACATATATTACCTCATAATTCCCTCTTGCATTTCCTTATCCCAATATGCTACAATCACTTTTGTCGGCAGTCAGGAGGCAGTCAAAACAATACGGGGCATTAGCTCAGCTGGGAGAGCGCTACACTGGCAGTGTAGAGGTCAGCGGTTCGATCCCGCTATGCTCCACCATACTTAAAAAGGATTAGGACTGTTCAATATGAACAGTCCTTTTTTATAACCTACCTAATCTCTCCAACTCCTCCTAAAATAATATTGGTATACCAACAGGATCAAGGCATGAAGAATGGCAAGGACAAGAAAGATGTTGCTGTAAATAGCACCAGCCGAATACATATTGGCAGGATTCCAATGAGTGACTTGATCAAAATCAACCAGTTTTCCGTAAATTCCGGTTGCTATTCCCCCCGCAATAAAGTTCATCATGCTCAAGAGCCCCATTCCCACGCCACTCTGTTCCTTCGTTAGCGTTCTTGAGACCGAGTTAGACATTGCAATCATCATAAAGGTTTGCCCTACATTGCCAAGAATTAAAAAGATGGCAATGTATGCTGCAGCTATGCCGGTGAAAGTGGAAAGCAGGATAAAACAGCTGAATAATAGCCCAGAAGCTAGAAAAAACAAATAGGAGTTGCCTTTCGAGTCCGCGAGTTTTCCTCCTTTTCTGCCTAAAATGGCTGATGCTGCAGCGCCCGGGACAAGCGCAAACCCGATCCAACTGGCGGGAAGCACGTTGACATGGGCTAACAGCAGCGGGCTTAGAAAATAAAGGGAGAAGCCGATCCCACTTATCAGGAAGGTGATGATCAATCCTAGGGTATAGGTCTTGTTTTTAAACAGCCCTGGCGGAAAGAAGGGGAAGGAAGTCAAATGTATTCTGGCGATGAACAACAGCAAACTGACCAATCCCCCCAAAGCGAACCATATCGTTTCATATGTTACGCTCAACAGCAATAAAGTCACCGCAGCAGCAAGTAAACTACCTCCTAACCAATCCATTTTTCCTGGAGATCCTTGATCATCCCCCAAATAGCGTCGATAAAAAGGAAGTGTGAGCAAGATGAAAAGAGGAATGCCAAACAACCATCTCCAGTGCATGACACTTAGTATCAATGCCGATAAGACAGGCCCGAGCGCACTGCCTAGAGCTAACCCAACGAATGCAGTACCCATAGCCGAGCCGCGGCGTTCAGGGGGAAAGTAGCGGAGCGGAATCAGCATAGCGCTGGCAGGAATACTTGCCGCTCCAACTGCCTGCATACATCTTCCCAAGAGGACCATCCAGAAGGTCTGAGCGGCCAAACCGAGCAACGAGCCGAGTGCAAAAAGAATCACTCCAAACGTCAATAGATCTTTGAGTTTGTATCGGTCCGCCAGTTTTCCATAAACGACTGTGCCGATCCCATAAATCAGCGCGTATGCGGATGTCACCCAACTGACTTGAGCATTGTTAAGTAAAAATTCCTCGCTAATTTGCGGAAGGACTAGGTTAAACATCAGTACACTCATCGCGGACAAAGCCAATGTGAACATGACGATGTACATCAGTTTCTCTCCGATTCGTTTCTGTAAAGCGGCATCCATAAACTCTCTTCCTCCCTGTTATGTCTGTCACTAATGACTGACATATCGTTTGAAAATAATCAGGGCAATAATGCCCTAGTGAAAATCTCCACTTCCTCTTCGATAAACCTATCGAATGAAATATTTTGTAGCATGGAATCTCCGTTCATTCTGCCCATAGCCGCACCGTAATTCATATAAATGAACGCCAGGGCTTTCGTTTCCGGATCGGTCCGAATGATTTTCCCCATATTTTCCATTTGCTTAAAGTAATCGGTCAACAAAGTCTTCAATTGCTGCGGATGTTTATGTGTTTTTTCGCGAAACCCCGGGAGGTTGCCGCCGTCTTTCGCTGCAATCATGATTAATTTTCGATTTTGGTACATGATTCGGTGATAGCTTTGGGTAATCATGAGTAGATCCGCGCGGAGATCCCATTGAATGTTTGACTCGAACAGGTTTTTCATTTCTTCAGCATAATGAAACCGATTAAAAGCCGACTCCAACAAGTTCTGCTTGCTTTTAAAATGTCTGAACAAAGTTTTTTCGCTATATCCGGCCTTCTCTGCAATCTGCTGCGTTGTTACTCCGTTGTAGCCACTTTCCGCCATGAGGTCGATAGCAGCAATCATAATCTTTTCGGAAGTGTCCATTTTTTTGTTCTCAAACATGCAAAAACCCCAATCTTAAAATGTCTGTCAGTAATGACTGACACAAATATAAATGACATTTTTCGTTTTGTCACATTGACACAACATACGGGCATTGCTATAAAAAAAGTGAGCAGCACTCTGATGCCCTGAGTGCTTACGGATCGTTTGCCCGATCCCCTCCGGTTGGAGCGCTATTTTTTTAGAGAGGTGAACAGAGACGATGGAAAAGAAGCAGTTCCAAGCCGAATCCAAGCGGCTGTTGGAAATGATGGTCAACTCCATTTATTCACAAAAAGAAATCTTCCTGCGGGAGTTGATCTCCAATGCCAGTGATGCCATCGACAAGATCTACTACAAGGCATTGACGGACAACAATCTGGTCTTTAACAAAGACAGCTACTACATCAAGGTGACTCCTGACAAGGATCAGCGGACATTGACGATTCGCGATACGGGTATCGGCATGACCAAGGAAGAGCTTGAGGAACATCTAGGGGTGATTGCCAAGAGCGGCTCGCTTGCTTTTAAAAAAGAAGTAGACGTGACGGACGGCCACAATCTGATCGGTCAGTTTGGTGTCGGCTTCTACTCTGCGTTTATGGTTGCCGATGTGGTGACGGTGATCAGCAAATCCATTTACAGCGACCAAGCATACAAATGGGTGTCCGCTGGCGCTGACGGCTATACGATAGAGCCGTGTGAGAAAGAAACAGTGGGGACCGACATCATCCTGAAGATCAAAGAAAATGTGGAGGATGAAAGCTTCGATGAGTTTTTGGACGAATATCGCCTAAAAGCCATTATTAAAAAATACTCCGATTTTATCCGCTATCCAATCAAGATGGACATCACCACCTCACGATTGAAAGAAGGCAGTGACACCGAGTACGAGGAGTATCAGGAAGAACAGATCGTCAACAGCATGGTACCGATCTGGCGGAAAAATAAAAGCGAATTAACAGACGAAGATTACCACAAGTTTTATACGGAAAAACGCTACGGGTACGACAAGCCGCTCCAACATATCCATATCAACGCAGATGGAGCGATTGTCTACCAAGCCATCCTCTATATCCCGGAGACCATCCCGTTTGACTATTACTCCAAGGAATATGAAAAGGGACTAGAATTGTATGTGAATGGCGTGCTGATCATGAACAAGTGCGCCGAACTGCTCCCCGATCATTTTAGTTTTGTCAAAGGTATGGTAGATTCAGAAAGCTTGTCTCTCAACATTTCCAGGGAGATTTTGCAGCAAGACCGCCAATTGAAGCTGATCGCAAAGAACATTGCCAGCAAAATCAAAAGCCAACTGCAAAGCATGTTAAAGAATGATCGAGAAAAATACGAACAGTTCTACAACGCTTTTGGCAGACAATTAAAGTTTGGCGTCTACAACGATTTCGGCATGCATAAGGACGCTCTGCAAGACTTGCTGATGTTCTACTCCTCCATGGAGAAAAAGCTGGTTACGCTAGACGAATACGTATCGAGAATGCCAGAGGATCAAAAGTACATCTACTATGCTTCCGGGGAATCGGTGGAACGAATCAGCAAGTTGCCGCAGATCGAGCTCGTCACGGAAAAAGGCTATGAAATCCTCTATCTCACGGAGGATATCGACGAGTTTGCGATCAAGATGCTGCAGAACTACAAAGAGAAAGAATTCCGGTCCGTATCCAGCGGCGACCTGGGCATTGACACAGATGAGGCTAAGAGCGATACCGATGCCGACGACAACGAGAACAAGACGCTGTTCGATTATATGACGAGCCAGTTGTCTGGAAAAGTGACAAAAGTAAAAGCCTCCAAAAGATTGAAGACGCATCCCGTCTGTTTGTCCACTGAGGGTGAACTCACGATTGAGATGGAAAAGGTATTGAACTCGATGCCCAATGCATCCGGCGTGAAGGCGGACAAGGTGTTGGAGATCAATGTTGATCACAGCGTATTTCGTTCGCTAAAAGAAGCGTTTGAAACAGACAAGGAGAAACTGAATCTGTACACCGCCCTGCTGTATAACCAAGCCTGCTTGATCGAAGGACTGCCGATCGAAGATCCTGTAGAATTTACCAACGATATCTGCAAAATCATGGTGTGACGATAATGCCCTCCGACCCTTGCCTGACAAGGTGGAGGGCAATCTTTTTATATTCGGCATGCTGCAGTCAACCACGCTTGTTTGTATTGGCTATAACACGAAAAGAGGGATTCTCTGCATCCCTTTGCCTTAACAAAGCACTTCAACCAAAAATCCCCCAGGCGCTTCAACATAAAAGGTATAACCATGTGAATGTACGGGTGGTTTTACATCATACCCATCCTCTTTTAAGCGCTGATTGATTTTGTTCACTTCCTCTTCACTCTTCTGGGGAAAGCCAATATGGAAGGTTTTTGGATACTTCACTTCGCTCCCTCTCATTAAGGTCAGTACAAAACCATCGTCATCAAACAGGACCGCAAAGCCATCTCCGCGCTGCGCTCCACACGTTAAACCAAAATAGGATTCAAAAGAAATTCCGAGTAGCCGGGACATCCGGAACGGTTAAATTGAGATGATTCAGTTTCATTATCCCACCCTTTTCTCACCTATTAGATAACAACAGGACTGGAGGCGATTCAAGCAAAGAATCAGGAAGAAAGCGTCGCCAGAGCGTTCTCCCCGTCCAACGGATCGGCGTAGTATGCGATGATCGCCTCTCGGAACTTACGCGCGGCCAAAGATAGATAGCGCTTATCATGCCAGAAGATCTTGAAATCCCGCTTGCATACCGGATATTCGATGGGTATCGTCGTCAACTCGGACTTTGGATCTCTTCCGCAGCTTCCGATCAGCGCAATCCCCAGTCCAGCCTGAACCAGTTTGGCGACCGCAGACGGCTCGTCGACCCGGCAGATGAATTTAGGGGCGATGCCTGCTTCCCGGAAGAAAGCATCGTTCATGCGTTGGAAGACAAACTCTTCTTTGTAGCCGATAAAAGGCTCATCAGTGATTTCCTTCAGCGAAACGCTCTGCCGTCCGGCCAGCCGGTGCCCGGCAGAGACTGCGAGATACACATCCTCTCTCAGAACGGAAGCAGAACGAATCCACTGCCCTTCCAGAGGCATCGCGGAAAAGCAAAAGTCTACTTCTCCAGAGTCGATCAAACGGGTCATTTCTTCCGTCGGAGCTTGCGTGATCCGAATGTTCACGTCGGGATATCGGGACACAAAGGCGCCAAGCGGTTCCGTCAGCCGATCTAATGTCGGAGCGGCGAGATGAATGCTGCCGTGGTCCATGCCTGCCAGGTCGACCACCTCTCTTCTCCCCTCCTCCAGTAGGTTCAACGCTGCATTCACCTTGTCCAGGAACGCTTTTCCATACGTATTGAGACGGATCTGCCGTCCTTGCCGATCGAACAAGGGGACGCCCAGATCCTCTTCCAATCTGGAAATCGTCTTACTCAGAGCAGGCTGTGCGATGCGAAGCTCCTGCGCGGCTCTGGTCATGTGCTCGTGCTTTGCGACCGTTCGAAAATAATGAAGCTGAAGCAATTCCATCGCTGTCTGCCTCCATTCATATACTTAAAGGAATAAGCTATATTGAATAAGATATATTTTTATTTATGTTATCACGATTATAAAATAGAGGCTGCAAGGAAGACAATTGCTGCACTGGAAATTAGGAGGTTCTTACAATGGATGATTCCATACCGCAACAGAACGGAGAAAAATTGATTCTCGTTCTCGCCTTTACCCTCGCTGTCTCCTTCATGAGCGCGACGATGTTCAATATTGTATTGACCGAGATCCGTTCGGAGTTTCACTTAACCTTCGCGCAAGTTAGTTGGGTATCCACCGTCTATCTGTTGATCTACGCGATCGGAACGGTGCTGTACGGCAAATTGGCCGACAGCTTCAAGCTGAAAAATCTGGTTACATTCGGGCTTTGCTTTTTTGCCGCAGGTTCCCTCGTCGGATTGATCGCGCAAGCGTATTGGATGGTTTTATTGGGAAGAATCTTGCAGGCGTCGGGAGCCGCGGTCGTCCCGGCCATTGCTTCCATCATTCCTGTCCGCTATTTCCCGCCGGAAAGACGCGGACATGCGATCGGAATCTCGATGACCGGACTATCGATCGGCAACGTGCTCGGTCCGGTCGTTGCCTCTGGCGTCGTAAGCATCCTTGATTGGAGATGGTTGTTCTGCATGCCTTTATTTACTTTATTCACGTTGAATCAGCTTGACCCGGGGCTGGTCGGCTTCGTCATGGTACCGGCAGCGTTGGCGTCTGCGCTGTTGGGGAAGAAGGCGGGCAAGTGGGCCGATGCCAAAGGCAATTCCTTTCTCGTCTACACCTCTTTCATATTGCTGTTCGCTTGCTTTGTTTTCTTGTCGACGTTTGCAGGTGCTTCGCCATGGTTCGTAATGTGCTTCCTTGTGATCGGCATCGTCGGTCAGACATTCATGTTCATCGCTTTATCCAATACAATCTCGCAGACGCTACCGAAAGAGCAAGTCGGGATCGGGATGGGACTTCTTTCCATGTTGAACTTTCTGGCCGGCGCCATCTCCGCAAGCGTATACGGCAGGATCATTGATCTAGATACTGTGGCCCATTGGAATCCGATGAACACAAGCCCGGTAGCAACCGTCTATAGCAATCTGTACCTGGTTCTGGCAGTCGTGCCAGTTGTGATTGTATTGCTTTATTATTCAAGATTCGGAAAGCGTACTGCAGAGAAACTAGCAAAGCAAGCGATAACGAAGGAAATGTAGCAGGTGCCGCGCCGCCAAGACGAATCGTAAAGGGAAGCCACGGGCAGCAGGCAATCAGGCATTTCGTGCTTATGAAAGAAATCTATGTTGACATGATCATCATAATGCAATACAATTTCTACTAATTTCATACCCAAATGTTACGATTAGAAGTAGTAGAAGTGAAGAGATCTTCCAGAGAGCCGTTGGTTGGTGTGAAACGGCAGTATCGCTCATTTCGAACTCGTCTATGAACAGCTGCCCGACAACGTAGGGTAAGCCGGAATTCCACCGTTACAAGGATAGATGGTGATGGCCATCGAATGAGCTCATTTCAATTGAAATGAAGTAGAGTGGTACCGCGGGGAATAACCTCGTCTCTAGATAGAGACGAGGTTTTTTTGATTAAAGTCCGGGTTTAATCAGCCCCGCTTGACATATAGATATTCAGGTTTTCTGAGGAGGAAATGGAGATGAAACGTCATATACTCGTATTGGACACCACCTTGCGTGACGGAGAGCAGGTACCGGGTGCCAAACTGAATGTGCAACAGAAAGTAGAATTTGCACAGCAATTGAAGCGTCTGCAAGTGGATATGATTGAAGCCGGTTTCCCTGCCTCTTCTCAGGGCGATTTTCAAGCAGTGCAGGAGATTGCCCGCAGCGTAGGGGATGCTGTCTCGATTACCGCTCTCGCCCGTGCGGTGAAAAGCGACATCGACGCTGTCTATGAAAGCATCAAGATCGCACAAGATCCGTTTATTCATATCGTGCTCGGCACCTCCAACATTCACGTGGACAAAAAGTTTAACCGGTCTAAGGAAGCGGTTCTGCAGATGGGTGTTGACGCGGTCAAATACGCTAAATCTCTGCTTCCCCGCGTGCAGTACTCTACGGAGGATGCTTCACGTTCGGAATTTGAGTATTTGTGGCAAACGATTGAAGCTGTCGTCAAAGCAGGGGCTACGATCATCAATGTACCCGATACAGTCGGTTATGCGATACCGGAAGAGTTCGGCGATCTGATCCGCAGAATTAATGAACGCTTAAAAAATCTAAACGAGGACGTAATCTTGAGTGTTCACTGTCACAATGACCTCGGACTGGCAACGGCCAATACGCTCGCCGCAATAAAAAATGGAGCCGATAAAGTTGAGTGTACCATCAATGGATTAGGCGAACGGGCCGGCAACACTTCACTGGAAGAAGTGGTGATGGGACTCAAAGTAAGGGAGAATTCTTACCACTGTTCGACAAAGATCAAGACGACTGAGTTAATGAGGACCTCCCGACTGCTCACCTATCTAACGGGACTGGATGTGCAGGTGAATAAAGCGATTACGGGTGAAAACGCCTTTGCACATTCTTCCGGAATCCATCAGGATGGACTGTTGAAGGATAAGCAGGTGTATGAGATTCTATCGCCAGAGGAGGTCGGGGCAGAAAGTATGGAACTGATTCTAACGGCACGCTCCGGCCGCCACGCCTTTAGAAATGCCGTTGAGAAAATTGGTTTTGAAACAAGCGATTCGGCTGATTTTGAGGCGTTGTTCGAAAAATTCCTTGCCCTTGCCGATGCGAAAAAAGAGGTCTATGATCACGATGTCTATTACCTCGTAGCCAATCACCGCACACATGAAGCGGCGAGCGGCCATCTGTACGAATTGATTTCTTTCCAAGTGGTAACCAATGATCTGTATCCGACAGCGACCGTCAAAATGAACAAAGGAACAGAAGTCTTTAAAGGCAGCGCGGTTGGCGACGGACCGATCGATGCCCTTTATAGCGTGATCAAATCATTGGTGGGTCTGGATGTCCAGTTGAAAGATTACAAAATCAACAGCTTGTCCAGAGGAAAAGAAGCCATTGGGCGTGTCAATATCCGTATTGAGCATCACGGCAAAACTTACGCTGGGCGAGCCATGGACACGGATATCATCAAAGCGAGCGCAATGGCTTTCCTGAATGGCATTAATGCCGCATTATTAGATACAGCAAACGAATGTCCAAATCCGTTGAAGCGGTAAAAGTTAGAAGTACGGTTGAGATGATCGGATGACGCAATCAGCCAAGGGCTTGTCTTACGTATACAATAGAACATACTGTTGCTTGCACCGACCAAATTCGTGGTGCAAGCAACAACTTTGGGAGAGCGTTTGCCTTCCTATTCTCTACATTTTTTTATGACCCCCACATTTGGATTTACAGAGTGCCGTTGACAAGGAAAAGTCTAAGCATTAGAATGAGTTTGAATTCTGGCATTGTCTAAAAATTCATATCCGGAATAGGTGCATGATAAAACGCTTGCCGTTTTATCGGCTTAATTGGGAAGCCGGTTCGAATCCGGCACGGACCCGCCACTGTGTTGGGTATCAGCATGATGTGCTGACAACTTTCAGGAAAACCACTGGGCTTGTGCCTGGGAAGGTCTGAAAGGGATGCCCTCAGTCAGGAGACCAGCCTATTTTACGATCACTGTTGACCTACGGGATATTAGGGAAGGTGGTTGGTATGCTGATGACCATTTGGATGGACAAACACCTGATGTGAGTCCTCTCTCCATAACAGGTCTTGTTTCGCATGTGGTTTGACCAAGCATTTCTGACCTCTTACACCTGGCAGGAATGCTTTTTTTGTTTGCAAAAAGGAAAAAGGAGAATTCGTAATGAGAAAAAGCAGGAATACACAGCATGCATTCGTTACCTGGATAACTGCCTTCGTGTTGGTGCTGTCGTTGGTCGGATGCTCCACTCCGACGAAACAGACAATCGGGCAGGGCAGCAACCCAGAACCTTCAGCAGATCCGACTCCTGCCAAAACCTTGACGATGGCTTTCAGTTGGAAACCAGCTAGCCTGGACCCACATGGCAGTGATGGCTGGGAGGTCTTGCGGTCTGGTGCTGGGGAAACCTTGATCAAGCTAAATGAACAATTGAAGCCGACACCTTGGTTAGCCAAGGAGTGGAAACAAGAAGATGAAACGACATGGATCGTAACGCTAGAGGAAAACGTCCATTTTCATAACGGAAAGAAAATGGATGCGCCCAGTGTGAAAAACTCCCTGCTGCGGTCCATGACGAATGATCCAACCGTAAAGGATCTGCTGCAAGTAAAGTCAATCGAAGTACTGGCTGCGAATCAATTGAAAATCGTGACCGAGAAGCCAAACGCAGCCTTGATCGCCCATTTGGCATCCCCCTCCGCTATCATTGTTGACACAGAAACGATTGATCAGAAGGACAGCTATCCTGCTCTGACAGGCCCTTTTCAATTCAAGCAATTCAACGAAGACGAGTCGCTTGTCCTAGAGCGATATGAGGACTACTGGGGAGAAAAAGCACGCTTGTCAGAAGTGACGATTCGATTCATCGCTGATGGCAATACGAGAGTCATGGCCCTGCAGTCAAGGGATGTCGATGCCGCGGTCGATATCCCGATTGACTCGATCGAACTCCTGAAGCAGGATCAAAACATCGACGTATTAACCGCTCCCTCCCTGCGCACACACATGCTGATGTTTCATATGAAGTCTCCTTTTTTTGCAGAACTGGCTCATCGAAAAGTGGTCAACATGTCCATCCCCCGAGCAGAGATGGTCAACTCGATCATGAGAGGCGAAGCTGCGGAAGCGAACAGTCCCTTTCCAGACGTCCTGCCATTTGGCAAGATCCAAAAAGAGAGAGAAACACAGACGGTCGACCAATTGATGAAGCAAGGCGGCTGGGAGAAAAACAGAGAAGGTATCTGGGAAAAACAAGGGAAACCATTTGAAGTGAAACTGGTGACGTTTCCGCAACGGCCCGAATTAACGGTCATGGCGGAGATCATTCAAAATGAATTGTTGAAAGCGGGCATCCTGGTCCATATTCGGCAAGTAGAGAATATCGATGAAACTTTGGAAAAGGAAGATTGGGATCTGTCCATGTACAGCATGTTAACGGCCCACACCGGCGATCCGCAGTACTTTTTAAACATTTTCTATCGCTCTACGAGCCTCTCCAATATGAGCCGCTACGTCTCGCCTGTTTTGGACAGCATGCTGGATCAGCTGAACCAAACAACCGATCAAGCGAAGCGCAATCAATTGGCTGTAAACATCCAAAAGCAGATTCAGCAGGATCTCCCCCAAGCGTTTATCGTTCATCCCAACACGATTTTTGCAGTCAGACGTGGCGTGAAAGGCTTCACTCCCCATCCGGTTGAGTTTTACTACATCGATGCCCGCCTCGACGTGAATGAGTGAGAGCGGGATGATTCACTTCTGGGCAAGGCATATCGCGCAGTTGCTATTTGTGATCGCTTTTGTCTCCAGCCTTACTTTTTTCTTGTTGCGGTTATCTCCCGGCGATCCCGCCTACCTTTTGCTCACAACGACTGGCGTTCCTGTGTCCGAAGATGCATTGGAGCACGTGCGCAAAGAATTGGGATTAACCGATTCGCTCGGCAGTCAATATGTACAGTGGATGACGGATGTGTTTACCTGGCAATGGGGTACGTCTTACGTTTCTCGGGAACCTGTGTTGGAAGAACTGCTCAAACGGCTGCCGGCCACGATTGAACTAGCCGCGGCCGGACTGCTGGTGATGATGTCGGTCACGTTGGTTGTCGGGATCTCTACAGCGATTTACGCTCGTGGCTGGCTGGACCGCTTGGGCAGAGCGCTCGCTCTGTTAGGCTCTTCCCTGCCTTCCTTCTGGCTTGGCTTCTTGCTCATTTATGTCTGTTCCGTCCAGTACGGCTGGCTGCCCTCCATGGGGCGCGGCACCTGGAAACATCTCGTTTTGCCAGCTTTGACACTTGGGCTGGGATTGGGTACAGTGTACGCCCGCCTGTTGCGATCCAATATGTTGGCGATGATGAAACAACGTTTTGTCATTGCGTCAAAGGCACGGGGCTTTTCAAACAGCCGCATTTTTCTATCCCAAGTCTTCCGACATGCCATTCTGCCCATTGTGAATATGGCAGGGACGAGCTTCGCATTTATGTTGGGCGGCAGTGTCATCGTGGAGTCGATCTTTTCCTGGCCAGGCATCGGGCAATACGTGATGAAGGCGATTTCGCTTCGGGATTATCCGGTCATTCAAGGCTATGTGATTTTCGCTTCGATCTTATTCGTGATCATTCATCTAGTCGTTGATTTTATTTCTGTGCTTGTTGACCCGCGACTACGGGTTCGATAGGAGGAGGTAACCCATTTCATGCGTTTCATGAGCAACGACTTGGCTGGCATAGATAAGGGCTTTTTGACAGGCGTTGGCTTGCTTTTTCTGATCATGTTGATCGGTGCTTTCGCGCCGTCGATTTCTCCGCACGATCCCTTGGCGATTCAACTGTCCAATCGGTTATCTCCTCCCTCCTGGGACTTCCCGTTTGGCACAGATCACTTGGGACGCTGCGTGTTCTCCCGGATCTTGTACGGGATCCGAATCAGCGTGACGTCCGCGTTTTTGATCATGCTCCTCACCTTGCTGATTAGTCTTCCCATCGGGCTGATGACAGGGTTCCTGCGCGGACGTGCCGATCGTTTTTTGATGCGGATGATCGACAGTACCCTGGCGATTCCCGATATTGTGCTGACGATCGCCATTGTCGGTCTTTTAGGGCCTAGTCTTGTACATCTGATTTTGGCTATCATCATGGTGCGCTGGGCGAGTTATGTTCGATTGATACGCAGCCTTGTGCAGAAAGTGTGCCAGGAAGAGTACATCCTGTCAGCGCGGATGGCGGGGAATTCGCGCCTGCGGATCATGTGGCGTTATATTCTTCCGCAAATTGCTTCGCCAATCGGCATTTTTGGGGCATTGGATATGGGCCGAATCGTCCTGATGATGGCCGGACTTTCTTTTTTGGGATTAGGCCCTCAGCCGCCTACGCCAGAATGGGGGGTCATGCTGCATGACGCCACAGCATATTTTCAATTAGCTCCCCATGTGATGATTTTTCCGGGATTGGCCATTTTGCTCTTTGTTTTGTGCTGCCAATTCATCAGTGAACGGTATCGAAAAAGCGAACCCGCCGATATCGCAAGAGGTGTGACATGAGGACCATGCCTCCATCTTTGTTGTGTGTTGAACAGTTGGAAATCTCCTGCCAGGAAGATGGAAAGTGGACGCCAATTGTCCAAGATGTTTCGTTTCAGTTGTATCCGGGAGAGATGGTCACACTTACTGGCCCCAGTGGGTGTGGGAAAAGCTTGACCGCACATGCCATCGTTGGATTGTTGGAAGCGGGATGGAGAGTGACCAATGGTCGTATCCGTTATCAGGATAAACAGATTCTCGATCTTGACAGCAGGGGCAGGCAGAAGCTTCGACGCGAAGAAATTGGCTTGCTGATACAGGATTCCTTACATGGGTTAAACCCTATTCAGACTGTCAAAAAGCAGATGGTAGAAACGCTCCTGCAACAGAAGAGAAAGATCAGCAAAAAAGAACGGGACATATACTTGCATTCGCTGTTGCTGCAGGTTGGCTTTCGCGACCCTGCTTCTGTTTTGGCTTCCTATCCCTTTGAATTAAGCGGGGGGATGCGCCAACGCGTGTTGCTGGCGATGATGGTTAGTTTGCATCCCAAGATTCTCATTGCGGATGAGCCGACAACCGCGCTGGATATGATCAATCGAGAAAAGGTTTTATCCCTTCTGAAAAGGCTGCAGCACGATTTGGGCTTGACGGTTTTGCTGATTTCCCACGACCAGCAAAGTGTGCAGAGGTTTGCCGATCGCATCATTCGAATGGAGCGAGGTGGAATGGTTCGATGATTTTGCTAGAGCTGCGCAACGTAACAAAAGAATATCCAGTACGTACAAGAAGACCGTGGTTTCGGTCACATCCGACTCTGCAAGCAGTCAAACAGGTAAACCTGGCGCTGAAAAAAGGTGAAAGCCTGGGGTTGGTGGGAGAAAGCGGGAGCGGGAAAAGTACGCTAGCCAAGCTGATCATGAACCTGGAACCTGTCACATCCGGCGAGATCCTTCTGGATGGACAAGCGCTGACCAAAAGGCGCCTCAAGGAACGCCAGATTTACAAGCGGATGCAGCTGGTGCTGCAAGATTCCTCTGCTTCGCTCTATCCCAACATGCGCGTGGGTGAGCTTCTGGAAGAGCCGATTCGCAATTTTTTCCCCGAAGCAGCCAATTGGGAGGCACGCTGTAGAGAACTGCTGGATTTGGTAGAGCTTGATCATTCCTTTTTAACCAGATATCCAGACCAATTAAGCGGGGGGCAGAAGCAACGCGTCTGCATGGCGAAAGCCCTCGCCGTGCATCCGGAGTTGATTATCTTTGACGAATCGATCGCCAGCCTGGACCAACCAGCGCAAGCCTCGATCACCCGTATGCTCAAGCGCATCCAAGAAACAGAGCAGATCGCTTATCTGTTCATCACGCATGATTTGCAATCTGCCCTGCAATTATGTGACCGCATCACGGTCATGTATCAAGGAGAACTCGTAGAAACGTTTATTCAGGGCGAGGTTCATCAACTCCGCCATCCCTATTCGCAGCTGCTGTTTCAAACTCTCGATCTTGTTTCGTCCGCCGGTGAACAAGAAGATGCGCGGCAGCCGCAGCCGGTTCACATCGACGTGGCGGGGGTACGTTGAAGTCGAAACGCGAATTGGAGCAGGAACGGAGCGGGAGCCCGAGGCTCCCCCGGACCAACCGCTCCGTTCAACACTCCAATCGGTTACTTCAGGTACGATTTGGCGATTTCGATCAAGCCCTCTTTGCTGATATCGTTGCCTACTTGGATATTGTATTGCAGATGCTGCTCAGTACCCGCAATCTCATGTACCCATACGATCCCTTTTCCCCCGCCTTCATATTCGGTGTACAGCATTTCGACTCCATTCACATCGATCTTTTCCGATTTCCAGTTCCATTCATCGTGCGCATAGATCGTAGTTGGCTCATCAGATCTGGAGACAAAAACTTGGATCTCGCTCTCTCCTTTTTTGTATGTGCTCAGGATACGCCAATGATCATCAGAGAGTTCCACCGGCATCATCGCGTACTCCTTGTTCGATTCCTCCGCCTGCTTCCGCAGCTTTTCTGCTGTCGCCGCTTGCTCTTTAGGAGTTAGAGGATTCACTTCCGTGACGGGATCAAAGGTGAGCCTAGCCCAAGTAAACTTGTAATCTTCTTTTAAACTGTCCATAATCGCAGCCGACTCATCCTTCAATTTGCTCCGGAGGGCGGACGCATCGGTAAAGACTTCTGATTTGACTTCTGTCTCTAATTGGTGGTTGGGGTTGTTTGGAACGATGTAAAAGATCGCCGCTGAACCATCCTGCAGCAGCTCATCGGCCAATTGTGAGCTCATCGCCAAGCGATTCAGGTCTTCTTCTTGATATTGAGGCTGCTCCAACTCTTTCGATGGTTTTACCTCATACACCACTTCACCCTGCTGATTTTGCAACGACCCATATTTAAACATCGCAAAACCAGATGACACCGTCAACAGTACTCCCGCTACGACCAACAGACCCACTTTGTTTTTCACAGTAAATCGCTCCTTTTTGTTTTGATTGGCATTTAGCTTCCTCATCACGCTTCCCGTCAAGTCAACTTCGGGAAGCTGTGCGTTATGAAAAAGTTCTTTCAAATCCTGGTCCTTGTCCAACACCATCCGCTCCCTTCGCTTGGAGATAGTACTTGCGGAACTTTGCAGCCGTACGCTCGTATTTTTTTCGCAGATTGGCGCTGCTTTGATGAAAGATGAGGCTGATTTCTTGATAACTCTTGCCCTCAACACAGCGTAAAATGATCAAATTCCGCTCTTCTGCTGACAATCGGGACATGGCCTGATGTACGAATTCATCGAAATAATTGGCTTCAATCTGCAGATCTACCTCTTTGTTTTCCTTCTCATCTCGATAGAAGAAGGGAAGATATTTCGCCAGTTTTCGCTTACGGATCAGATCAATACATTGATTGTAGGATATCTTGTACAACCAAGCGCCAAACGGGATATCCCGGTTATACTTTTCCAGGTTGCGATATGCTTTCAGAAATACCTCTTGTGCGCAGTCCTCTGCTTCAGCGTAATCGCCAAGCATGTGGTAACAATACAGAAAGATTGATTTTTGGTATTCTCGCACGATATGCTCGAACTTCTCGGTATCACCACTCAGTACGTCAGCAACGAGCTGACGTAGCTCAGTATCATCCACTCCTATCACCCCTTTCATCCTATACAACGAATCAACTACACCGAAACGTGACAGGAAAAAAACAGATTTATTCATCGTACACCAAAAACACAACAAAGGACACGCATGATGCGTGTCCTTCGCGTGTCCTTCATGTGCAGGCAAAGCTTACCCGCAGTTACTCCAGTTCTCTTTCTTCAAAATGATAATCCACTTCTTTAGGCGCCACCTTGGCCTTGCCTAACGCCGGAGTATCAGGGCGGGCCGCCTGATATACGGCCGCCCCAACAATGTGGGATACCTCTGTTAATTTGTCCAAACTAATCTTGTCTATGGTGTCTTCCGGAGAATGATACCATGGTTCTACCGGCGCGTGGATGAATAGTGCAGCAGGTATCCCCACCTCAGTAAATGGAACATGATCGCTGCGTCCTTCCATCCCATAAGGAGTAGCTTCACCTGTTTCCGATAGACGGGCGCCCGCTGCTGCTCCCAGATCGGTGACGATGTTTTTCTCCCCGTCAGCCGTGTACATGATTAAGGGACCGGCATCCTTGCTGCCAACCATATCCATTTGGAACATGCCCACCGTGCGCTCGTAATCCTCTTCCGTCATTCTCTCCACGTATTCATACGACCCCAACAGCCCATTTTCCTCTGCCCCAAAGGTGACAAACCGAATATCGGTATCAGTCGGAGCATTGGCAAACACACGTGCCAACTCAAGAACGGTCGCTGTGCCTGACGCATCGTCATTTGCTCCCGGCGCTCCCTCTACGGAATCATGATGAGCACCAACCAGTATCAGTTCCCCGGTCGACTTTTGGGTCGCCTTTTTGGTGGCCACTACGTTATGGGACATCGCTTTGTCTGTCGCCGCTCCCTCCACAATCAGGGTGGCGGTAACGGTCTCACCAGCATCCAAGCGGGTTTTCAGAGCTTCCCCTTGCTCGTTGGTGATGGCTAGCGACGGAACATACCCATCATCGGGACCACCCAGCGTTCCATTCATCACACCGTCAGCATTGTTGTAAATAATCACAGCAGAAGCTCCTGCCGCAGCAGCGTTTAAGATCTTGGTTGCGAAGGTATAGCTGCCGCGTTTGATCAGGGCGATCTTTCCTGTAACATCCTTTCCTTCAAAATCACTCTCGGCTCCTAACCCACAATAAATTAACTCCCCCGTTACCGTTCCATTGACGCCATATTGGAAGCTGCTTGGAGCGGGATCAAACGTTATGCCGTCGACATGCAATTCCAACTGGTCAGGCTCTGTATAGGTGTATATCTCAAACTCTTGTACATCTGTATCATAACCATATGATTCAAATTCTCGTTTGATATACTCCACCGCCCGATCCTCAGCCGGAGTGCCGGCAACTCGTGGAGTCTTTGAAAGTTCAGCAATGTGATTGTAAATGTTCTCTACCTTAATCCGTTTGACAATCTTGTTATCAAACGCCTGGTCTGATGTAAGATTTTTTTCCGGTGCCGCCCATACCGCGGCAGTACTGAAACAAAGGCTAGCGGTAAGCAAAAGTGATAGAAGTGCTTTTCTTCTCATCGTGATCCCCTCGCTTTTCCACAAAATTGAAACTGCTCACAAAAAATAGTAAAAGAAATTCAACAACTTGTCCATTTTTAATTTTCGATATATTTTGATAATTAATGACAACAGCACACTATGTATGTTTGAAAAGAAGAGATGATAGGGATGAAAAGCGTCTTGGCTGGTGTTGCCAGAGGAGCCATGGGAGTGTAGAACCGAGCAATACCGATAAAACAGTTGTCTTCCGCACCAGAACAGCGAGCAAGTAGACCAGTACGAAAAAGAGGTATGGATACAGAAGAAAAAAGCTGTCCATATCGCTTTTTATGACGGATTGTTTACTGTTTGCTGATAGAGGTACTGCCAAGACACAATCAACAAGATAAAAGAGAGGAACAGAAATCAACTCTTTCCCATCCGTTCCTCTCATTGTAAATGTCTCAACCATTCGGTTCAGTGAACAATAGCATGGCGGAAGGCAGCCAATTGTTGCTGAATTGCTGTTTCCATAGCATGTTGCCGAGATCAGTCAACTTTTTTAATCATCGTATGAACCAGCATCAAATGTCAGGAGCGCCAATCGCTTTTCTCAGCCGATTGACAAGCTCAATCACCATTCCTTCTGTGGCAGGTGCATCCAACGACTGGCTGTGGTCATTGAGCAGATAACCGGCTGCCCGCAGTTCATCGTGTGCTTGTTGAGCCCAGTGCCGGTTGTCAGCAGGCGGTGCTGGCACTTGCGTAGCCAACAAGCCGGTCAGATAATCCCGAACAATCGATTGTCCATAATCCGCCGATGGCGCCCACTTGCCGCCGAGGGCTTCCACCGTCTCGGCCGTCCCTCGCAAGAAGGAGAAATGACGCGGATCGACAATCGGTCCGGTAACCTCGACGCCAGCGTATAGAGCTAGGTGCTGCATATGTGCCAACACTCCGGTCTCATCATCGGGAAACCTGGCATGTGCATTCGGATCGCTGCTGCTGCCTCCCTCAGTCGTTTTTAAACCACACCAGTTGTGGAACGAACGGTCCACCACACCCCCAAATCGCCCAAAGGCTGTTTCCTTGGCCGATTGGGCGTAGGCAACCTCCGGCCGAATGCCGATGTCGGTGCCCAGCCTCCAGTAAATCGCAGCCACCTCAATGAACGCTTGAGCTGCACTTCTGCTTTGCGCCCACTGCCGGGCCTGCTCCACCGTTGCCAGAGCGGGTCCGGCAATTGCTGTCCCCGTAGACATCTGCCTCACCCCTTATGATGAACATATCTATCAGCCGATCGGCTACTTCCATCCTATGCGGGGAAATCTTGCTTGACCACGGGTTAGAGGCTCACTTTGTACAAACGACAGCCAACCACTGTTAAGACGAGATGATCTGCAGCCCAAAATGCTGTTTCAACAGCTCTTTGAACCTCCCGTGATCGATTTTCTCCTTTGCAACGGTTCCATCCCTCCATTGGGTAAATGAGCTGTTTGTCACGGTTACACTTCCCCCATCTGTCAGTCTTGTGGCCAACGGATGTTTGTTAAAGGGAGATTCTTGGTGTTCAACAATGATTGTTTGAACGGCATTACATTCCGATACATCGGTGATAACCTGTTTAGAATCAAAAGCATATCCTATCTTCCAATCCGTATCCTTATGTTTCAGTTTCATTTCCAGAACATAGTCTCCATGTTCGCCCTTCCCTTTTATGATCCGGAAGTCTCCATTGCTGGAGGCAACGGTTTCCCCGCTTAAAGGGACAGGTTTTAAGGGCAGATTCCCACCAAAACCCGTATCGACTACATACGTCTGTTCTTCGTGAGTAAGCAGAATGGTGACATGGGTTCTGCCAACTGTGTGATAAGCTTGCAGATCATGCTGGTAAACGCGTCCACGTGTTAGGACTGCATCGAACCCGTTTTCCAGCAAGAAAAGGTAGAGAATAGCGTTTAACTCATAGCATAGTCCACCTTCGTTTTTAACAAGTATTTTGTCTATTAAGCTTTCTTTGGTAATCGCACGCGTTCTTTTCTCTATGATGCATAGATTTTCAAAAGGAATCGCCTTGGCCGTTTTTTCAAGCACGTTTTCCAAGTCATCAAACGTAATCGGTTCGTCTTGCGGCAGACCGATTCTCTCGCGAAATAAAGCATTCAACTTACTCATTCATCCTGCCTCCTAACAATATGTTTTTCAAGTGACAACTCCTATCGCTGAGGCGATTATTCCCTCACCGCATGATCAGAAATGGTACCGTATGATGGTCTCTCATCGGAGATGCGCGCCTCTGCTTTTTTTCGTCCCAAACGATTTGTTCCTATCACCCCTGCTATTATCAGCGCCGAACCGATGAGATGATACCCCATGATCTCTTCTCCGAGTAACATCGCCCCAGCCGCGATCGAGACGACTGTGGACAGATTGCTGAACACACTCATTTTGGAAGCCTCTATTTTGGACAAGGTGTAATTTGCCGTCAGCGCTGTGACCAGTGAAGCCATCAGCCCAAGGTAGAGGATCGACACGATAAAGGTGCCGCTTGCCAGCGGTGCAACAAAATGATCAAGCGTGTCTGCGGTCACATGATCGGTGAGCGATATAACCAGAAACGTGACGAACCCGATGCCCAGCATCAAGTATGTGATTTCCATGGGACGGTAAGTTCTCAGGAGCGACCGGGCCAAAACGCTGTATCCGGCAATCGCCAGGCACGATAAGAACAACAGAAAGACTCCCGTCATGTTCGGCAAATCGATGCCGCTTCCCTTCATCAGAAAGATAAACACAACACCGAATATCGAGAGCAGAATCGACAGCATCTGCGGGACGGTTATCGATTCTCTCAAAAATATGAAAGCAAGCAAGGTGGTCAAGACCGGTGTGAAGGCGTACAAGATCCCTCCCTCTGAAGAGGTGGCGTGCTGCAGCCCAATCGTTTGCAGCATGAAGAATCCGAGCGGGTACATCGTTGCCAGCAGAAACGCTTTATATAATGGTTTGCCACGGTAGTTTAATGAGACACGACCGAGCAGAACCGGGATCGACATGACCACGAACGAAACAGCAAAGCGGTACGTGAGCGTGTCAATCGGCTGGGCATGTTCGAGCGCCATTTTGGTAAACAAAAAAGAAAATCCGATAATCGCTGCGTTCAACACTGCAGATAGATAAGCAAGTGTCAGTCCTTTTGGGTTGATGATCATGTCCACCTCTCTTCAATCGTCGGGATTGTCGTTCGCGAACATTTCCCCGTTACTTGAACTGTACGACTATATGCAGAGCGGAACAATCTCGTTTTATGAAAAGTGTATCGATACAGTTGGCCGCCTCTTATATAATGATCAGAGAACATGAGGAGGGAGCGGCGTGAAAAAATACTTATCCATCCTTTCCGACCTGGAACAAAAAATCCAGGAAGGGCAATACCGTGCGGGTCAAAAGCTGCCTTCTGTACGCAACGCTGCCAAGTCTTACAGATGCAGCATCAGTACGATCATCCGGGCATACGCGGAACTGGAGAAGCGCCACGCCATATATTCGATAGCACAAAGCGGTTATTACGTGGTCGAAAAACAAGGAGAGCCGCCAGTTAGGCAAACAGGCAGCATGATCGATTTTTCTTCGGCCTCGCCAGATGTAAACGTGTTTCCCTATTTGGACTTCCAGCATTGTTTGAACAAGGCGATCGACACCTACAAATATCAGCTGTTTACCTATGGTGATGCGACAGGGCTGGAACAGCTGCGCCATACGCTTGTTACTCATTTGGCCGGCGATCAAGTGTTTACAAAAGCGGAGCGAGTCGTGATTACGTCGAGCGTACAGCAGTCGTTGGAAATACTGGCGAAAATGCCGTTTCCAAACGGCAAATCGGTCATCTTGGTCGAACAGCCCAGCTACGATATTTATTTGCGTTTTCTTGAGGCTGAGGGCATACCTGTGTGCGGAATCGCCCGTTCCACGACAGGGATTGATTTGCAGGAATTGGAGGAAAAGTTCAAACACGGCAGAATTAAATTTTTTTACACCATGTCGAGGTACCACAACCCGCTGGGCACCTCGTATAGCGAGGAAGAACGGAAAGCGATCGCACGTTTGGCAAGCAAGTACAACGTGTACATCGTGGAGGATGATTATATGGCCGATCTGGGCGAAGAACGGAGTTTTGATCCCATATATGCGTACAGCAGAACGTCGCACGTCGTATATCTGAAAAGCTTCTCTAAGATCATCTTCCCCGGCTTGCGTTTGGGCGCCGCCGTGTTGCCGGAACCATTGTTGGAAACCTTTTACGCATACAAACGATACGTCGACACCTCTCTGTTATCCCAAGCCGCTCTCGACGTGTACATCAAAAATGGCATGTACGAGCGGCACAAGCGTAAAATAAGCAGACAATACGCAAAACGAATGCGAGCTCTGCATGAGGCCGTACAGCGGCATAACGATGCCAGTTTGATCGAAATATCGGGTGTCAGCTCCGGTGTGTATATGCCGTTCATGCTGCCGCCGACAGTTAACCTGGAGCGCCTGACCAAGCGGCTTGCAGAGAGGCAGGTCACCGTTGTATCCGGAAAGCAGTTCTATTTATCGGATTACCTGGAGCGGGAGAAGTTTTTGCGGATCAGTATTTCACGGGCGCAGCCGGAGCAAATCGAGCAGGGAGTAAAGGTGATCGTGGAGGAAGTGAAGCGGAGCAGGTCGTTTTCCAGTCCTGATTGAAAAAGCCTCTTCCAACCGGAAGAGGCCCCTCCTTTTCGCTTATTCACTGCTTTATTTTTCACAAGCCAAGCCGTCCCCATCCCGATCCAGGCGATGCGGATCGCTCTTTGGCCCGACTGCCGCCTCATAGAAGGCCTGCGCTTCCTCATGGGACGAGAAGTCACTGCAATCACGATCCGGTCCGGATGGATCATAGCGCAAACGTGCTCTGTCCGCATCCCCCTGCTGCTCTGCATCAGGTTTCGCGTCTCCTGATGTGGCGTTCTGCCCGTTCTGGAGCCCTGTTCTCGCTCCTGCGATTTCCGCATGATAGCCATCTTCCTGTGCGTAATTTTCGATCGACCAGATCCCGACGGCAGCTTCCTGCGCCTGCTTTTGCAGCTCCCGGTATTTGTCTACGTATTTTACATTTGGCACGTATACATAAGCGACTCGGGCCAAGCCTTGCTGCAGCAGCATCTCTTGCACGGGCTCACCATCCACATACACATAGTAAAGCAGCCTTCCATACTTGTCTGGTCCATTCGTCACATCCTGCTCAAGCTCTACGGTTTTGTCGGTCAGGATTTCCGTTACGAATTCTTTTGCTTCTTTGCCAAACGGCTGTTGGCCGAGCCTGGGGTGATTGGTCTCTGGTGTATCGATCAATAGCAAGCGAACCGTCTCTTCTTTGCCATTGATCTCTACCTTGATCGTGTCGCCATCTACTACCTTGGTCACTATTGCAGCCAACCCGGCAGGACGAGTCTCTGTGCCACCAGTCGCCTCAGATCCTGCTTCCGATCGATACTCTGCTGCTGAACTACAGCCGATGAGAGTAATACAGACTGCGATGCCAATTACCCATCTCACCAAGTTTATGCGATTCATGCTGAGTCCCACCTCTTCTCTTTCCCCACTTCTGTCATGTATCATGTGGTCCGCTAAAAACGTGCTCTTCTGCTCGCAGATGTTCCTCTTTTACTCCTCTTCCGTCAAGGCCAAGTGCAGGCTCTCCTGTGAGCGGATACTAGTCTCTGAGACCTTGCTCGTCTACCAGTACATTTCGAATATGTAGGTCGCCATGTACGACGGCCAATCTCGCATCAGCTTCGACGGGCTGCAGCGAAGCGAGGAACTGTGATAGACGTCTGTCTCGTGGCCACAGTCCATGTGCCATCATCTTTTCTATATTTGCCTCCAGTTTCGGCTTCTGCTTCGCCACATCCAGTCGCTGCAGCTGATCGCGAGCAACAACTGCTCTCTCAGCTTCCTCCACGGGAAAGTGGTGCAATCTCTGCAGGAAAGCGGCGAGCGGCTCGACTGCCTACCGACGTTAAGCGGTCGTCAACCTGCCAGGCATCTCTCCCGATACCAAGGTGTATCCGGTAAACGGCCACGGGTAGTGCGGAGTTGGCCGACCTTTTCCGAACTCCGACAGTTCAACCGGTGCCAATCGCGGGAACTGATCTTCGATGAGCTGGAAGGCAAGTTTTTCAGATACCACTCGCTCCGGCGACCAAGGCTGTGTCACGGCTAACCCCTCCATCGTATTCTGCCTATCGGTACCCCATGGTGCAACATGAGAAAAAACTGCCCTTATCAGGCAGTTTAGTCAGGCGAATATAACATGCAACTATCTTTTTGCTTATGTCGTCGCCTTCACTCTTTTGAATGAAGCCGTTCCTTTTTTAGCGTGGAAAAACTCAGGGTGAGTCATATATAGCCAAAAAGCAACACTTTTGAAAACCAAAACAACGAAAGCCCTTCCTCTCTTTCATCCTTGCGGCTCCGATGACCGCGCCAAGTGAATCGGAAAACAAAAGAGGATCGAATTCATTCAAAGAGACAGTTAATTATAGCACACCTTTATGGTGCTGTCTAATTTTTTCCGTTACCGATCACCCATCTCCTCACGAACGCCAGTATTAAAGCCAACTCATTCCCTCTCATGGAATGAAAGCCGCACGGTACATTTTTCGATTAGCAATGGACCCGTATGGTAACGCGTTGGAGACATTCCAGAATTGTTCCGATCTGCAGCAGAGGAGCTTGCCCGGATTCAAACCGATCTGGTCTATTTTGCTCATCTTGTAGGGAAGGACGAGTTTGAGCGGGATGTCCTCACACCTCTCTCCAATGTAAAAGCGAACGAAGTGGAGCAGTTGCTTGCACGCAGTCACTATACAGAGGTGTTTGACAGCAGAGAGTTGGTCCAAGGAATATTGGACGGCAAGGCGGCTATCTTCCACAACAATCGGGTCTGGCTTGTTGACGTGTACGGCCCTCGGTCCCGCAACATTTAACCCACAGAGACAGAAACAGTGATAAATCGGCAACAGGAGTATTTCCCATTCAGCAATCGGGGAAATACATCATTAGAACTTCCCATCTCATCGCTAAGCGGTAAGGTCAGCCGCTCTTTCCAATGTTCGTAACAATTTTGACAAGATTTCCCCCTATTTTTTCACCTTAATCCTCCAAAATTTTGTTACGCTATAGTGTGGTCAAGGAGGCATACCTGTATGAAGGTCATCCTGCGTGTTGATGCCAGCATTGGAGTGGAGCTAGAAAGAGAGATAATTTTTCATGGCATCACCAAGTTTGTTGTCCTGCCGAGTGAAAATGATCAAATTGACTTTGTATTCTATGCACTAACACAACAACAGCGAAATGTAATCCATCAATTGTTAAAAAGTCACAGTTACCTTATGACGTTTGCCAAATAAGATCATGCCGCATCATTTTCACCCCCCTTTTTGATAGGGGGCTTTCTTGTAGCTTCTGTCCCTTGTACCTTGATCCGCAGCAAGCTGTGCTGAAACGGATCTGCTGACCATAGCGTAAAAGAAATAACAAACATGATTTGGAGGTTGCAATCATTGTGGAAGAAAGCGTTCTCTCTCGTTTCTCTCGCTCTGCTGATCATCTCTGCCGCCGGCTGTCAGTCTGAATATGGAACGAATCCTGCTGTTGCCTACGTCTCCGCAAGTCCGGACAGTACGTATGAGAAAACATTTAAAGAATTGCACCTAGGAACACTCTTCGACTATACATTGGAACTGCCGTACGCCGACAGCAGTTGGGTCAGAATCTGGGTGGAAGGATACAGGGAGGGGAAACTGGTGGAGCAGTCTCCCTTGGCTGAACTCTCCTACGGCAACAGCCCCAACCAATCTGAAACAGGCCAGATGGGCTGGGGAATCATCAAGGCTGCCGAGGATAAGGAGATGTTCTTGCTCTACGCACATGGAATCACTATGGCCCCCGTTCAACCAGCAGATATTCTCAGTGGTGAAGGCGTCAGCAACTGGGATTACGCCATCGGTGACGAAAAAATCAGCTTGCAATCAGGGGAGACAAAGCTGCTCGCTGTCTACCGTGAAGCGGAGAATCAGCTCCATACCTACGATCTCACGAAAGAAGAGGAGATCAAGCAGATGATCCAGGAAGACAAGACGGTTCTTTTACTCAAGATAAAGGTTGAGAAAAGAGGGGACAACTGATCGTTATTCTCTGTCATGCTGGTTCATTTGGTTGCCCCTTTCCTGCAAGCTTACGCCGCCGCAGCCACCTGCCGCTTCACCCTGTTCAGGTAGAGCAAGAATGCGAGCAGCAAAAGTCCCTGCACCATGATCGCGGCGGAAACCGACAACCCCAGGTAGACCACCACATAGTAGAAACCGGAACCGACCATCATCAGGAAGTTTTCGACAAAGTTTTGGACCGCGATCGTCTTGCCGGAACCGATCATCCGCTTTCCTTCCTCTTGCAACACCGTATTCATCGGTACGATAAACACTCCGCCGAGAAAGCCGACGGCCAGCAGGAAAAGTACAGCGATGCTGGTCAGATGGAAGTGCGGAAACAGCAGAATCAAGACCATCATCCCAAACCCGTAGATGACAGAACGGTAAAAGCGGCTCAGCGGAATCATCCGGGTCGACAGAAACGCACCAGCAATAATGCCAAGAGAGGTGGTGGCCAGGATGAGGGAGACGGAGAAGTCCTTGGGATCAAAGCCTAGCGAGATGGGAATCCAGGCCAGGACCGCTATCCGCAGCACCGCCGAACTCATCCAGAAAGCCCCCGTTCCAATCAGACAGAACTTCGTCGCTGGTTCTCGGAACAACTGCTGGAGATGATCGACGAAATTCCATGCCTCTCTTCCATAACGGATCGACGAGTCCCCGCCGATCCGCGGAATGAAAAAGGTCATCAACACAGACAAGAGATACAGCGCCAAACAGATCAGGGAAGAAGTGATCGCCGGCGTCATCGCCGCTATTGCACCGCCACCGCCGATACCAGTCAGGATGGCGATGATCGTGTACGCTTCGATGCGGGCGTTGGCATGAAACAATTCGTCTTCGTTCCCGGTCAATTCAGGCAGAATCCCGTACTTGGCAGGCGAGTAGACGACCGCCCCCACACCTACGGTGAAATAGCACAACATCAGCAGCAGAATGTTGCTCTGATCGATCAAGATCAGCAACAGCACCCCCAGCACTTTGATCAGGTTGCCGATCACCAGAACCAGTGTCTTCGGGTATTTATCGGCAAACGGTCCGACTACCGGTGCCAGGACGAGATAAGGCAGGAAAAAAGCGATGGAGACGAGTGCCAGTGCCGCTGGAGAAAAACCGTTATCGGTCAGCAGGTTGGCGATGACAAACAAGATCATGTTGTCGGCAAAAGCAGACAGAAACTGGGTGATATAAAGGGCGGGCAATGGCTTAAGCCGTAGTTGGCGCATGTGCTTGGTCTCCTCTCTCCGCCATCTGTTTTAGGCTGACATAATCGGTTTTTCCACTTCCCAAGAGGGGCAGTTGGGGAACGACCCGGATCGACTGCGGCTGCAGCAAGGGAGAGTATCCGTTTTCTGTGATATAGCGCCGCAGAGCAACCAGTTGGGCGGCAGGATCAGTGGTGTAGAGAATGATTCGCTCTCCCTTGCGTCGATCACTAATCGCAACAGCCGCGAATTCAGAATGACCATAACACTGAACCGCCAGTTCCTCTACCAGATTGAGCGAGATCATCTCTCCGCCGATTTTGGCAAACCGTTTCAGCCGCGACTGGATCGTCACGTATCCATCGTGATCCGTCTCAACCAGATCACCTGTTTGGTACCATTCTTCAACGGGGATGAACCCTTTGCCGTGCATCAGATAACCTTTCATCACATTGGGACCGCGTACGACCAGGTGGCCGCCCGCCGCAATCCCCTCAACCGGCTCCAACCGATGCTCAATGCCAGGAAGAAGACGTCCCACTGTTCCCTGTCGATTGCAAAGCGGCGTATTCAGCGAGAGAATCGGTGAAGTCTCCGTCGCTCCATACCCTTCAAAAATGCGGACGCCAAACTTCTCCTGCCACAGTTGGCGAACATCCTCCTTCAGCTTTTCAGCCCCTGCAAACACATACCGCAACGAGTAAAAGTTGTAGGAATGCGCATGTTTGCCATAACCAGCCAGGAAAGTGGAGGTTCCAAACATGATGGTCACATTTTGGTCGTAGCAGAGCTCTGCAATCACTTTATAGTGAAGCGGACTCGGATACAGGTAGACAGGAACACCGGTCAAGATCGGCAAAAACGTACCGGCCGTCAGTCCAAAGCTGTGAAACATCGGCAGCGCGTTGAAGATTTTGTCGCGGGACGTAAAGTCAATCACGCTGCGAACTTGCTGGATATTGGCATAGAGATTCTGGTGGGTCAACACCACACCTTTCGGCTTGCTCTCGCTGCCGGAAGTGAATAGTATCAGTTCGTTGTTCTTGGCCTTGGACTGTTTTCCGATCAGATAGAGACCAAGCCCCGTCAGTTTATCCCCCAGCGTGACGCTCTCACGGATATCTTCCAGATAGATGATCGAGACTTTCTCCTGCAGTCCGGCGATCAAGGACTCCAGCTTCCCTTTCTCGACGAATACCCGGGAGGTGAGAATGGTGTAGATTCCAGCCGTCTCACAGCAGTCCAGCAGTGTTCGTACACCGAGCGAGAAGTTCAGGATAGCCGGCGTCTTGCCGATTCGGAACAGAGAAAACAACAGCGTTGCATGACCGATTGAGGTAGGCAGCAGTACGCCTACGTTCTGGTTGGCGGGCAGCAGTGGATTCAGTTTTCTACCCAGTACATAGCTGGCGATCAGCAGCTTACGGTAAGTCACGGCAGTAGTGAGATCCTTGCAGATCTCCAGATTGGCCCCGTGCATCCTGGCCGCCTGCAGCGCCTCGTTAAACAGATTGACTCCCGTCTTCATCCGGGCCTGGAACAGCTCCTGCTGCATGATCCGCAGGATGAAGTCGCTGGCCTCTGCCTTCTGCTCCCTCATCGAGCGGTTGGGGTCCCTCTGCAGCGTAAACGGTGAACCGACGGCTACGGTCACCTGGGGGAACCAGGACTGCCTCACTTTATCTTTCAGATAGGAAAAAACGGATCGTTCCAGACCGAGAATCGTTACCGGATAGACAGTGACGCCAGTCCGCATCGCAATATAGCCGACACCACTGTAAATCTTCATCAGTCCGCCTGTCGTCGTGATCCGTCCCTCCGGGAAAATCACCAGCGATTCTCCCTCCTTGACCACACGCAGCATCCTTCTCATCGAATACGGGTTGAGTGGATCCACCGTGATGTGTTTGCGATAGCGGAGCAGAAAGGCGAACCGCTTGGCGATGTCCGTATTGGCGACGAATGTCGCTGACTTGGGCAGGTAGGCTGACAGCAAAACAGCGTCCAGCAGCGACACATGGTTGGGGATGATCAACGCAGGTTGGGAGAAATCGATTTTCTCCAATCCCTGCAGACGTACGCAAAACATCAACTTGCACAACAGTCTTACGAAGGCATGTAAGATAAACATATAAGACCACACCTTTTCCTTCAGAATGATGAGCTTTGTTAGTTACCATTCTAAGGCGTGGCCGTTTTTTAAAAAGTACCAACTTTTTTTGGTACCTGGTCATAACATGATGTAACAATGGCAACGCCCCCTATCCCATGCTTGATTAGGGGGCGCGCATTTCCAACCGCAAAAAGCTAGATTTCCTGTGGGAACCGATCAACTTTTGTCGTAAAATGGGAGCAATTAGGCGCCTCAGATAAACATCCCGCCATCTACGACGATATTCTGCCCCGTCACAAACCCGGCGTGCGCTATCAACGAATAGGCTGCTTCGGCTACATCCTCCGGGGTAGCGACCCGTCCGAGCGGGGTTCCGCTGGCCAACCGTTTGACGTGCTCCTCTTGTCCGGCAACCCAGCGGGTATCGACTATGCCCGGTGAGATGCTGTTTACCCGCACATCGGGAGCCAGCACCCGAGCCAGCGATTTCGTTACGCTGATCGCAGCTGCTTTGGACGCGGCATACGCAATCGAGCTGCCCAGTCCGGTCATCCCGGCCACCGACGCAATATTGACGATGCAGCCTTTTTGCTTCTGCAGTTCTTGAGCCGCTGCCCGACAACAGTGGAACATCCCTTTTACATTGACACTCATCACGCGATCCCAGTGCTCGTCATGCAGCCCCTCCAGATCGCGGTGCTCAACAAAATCAGTCACTCCCGCGTTGTTGACCAGGATATCCAGCCTTCCGAATTGTTGTATGGTGGCCTGAACCATGTTGCGCACAGCTGCGTCGTCAGCGACGTTCGCCTGGTAGAGCAAACCTTCTACTCCCCATTGTCTGATCTGCTCTACGGTCTGTATCGCTTCCTCTGCGGAGCGGGAATAGTTGACGGTGACATGCACCCCTTCACGTGCCAGACGCAGGGCAATCGCCCGGCCAATTCCGGTTGCTGAACCGGTGATCAAAGCAACTTTATCTCTCACAATAGGCTCACTCCTCTTTGGCTTCAGATGGTACATGCAGATCCATTTACACTATCACACAGATCGTTGCTGTTTGGTATATCCAATCGCACAACGTCAACTTTTCCTTACGTCACAACGATTCTGTCACCGCTTATTTCGGCTGGCAGGGCAGACAACGACAGCGGGACGTCTGGAACAGCGAGTCATGCAACCTCTTTTTTTTCACATACAGATAGGATCAGCCATACTGATCTTTTGCTATTTCAGTAGAGAAATGGAACCAGTGAAAGGGAGTGCTTTAATTATGGGTACATATTCTGTGTTTCGCATGCCGGAAACGGTCCTGTACGGTAGGGATTCGTTCGACCAAGTAGGCGTGCAGGCAGCGCGATGGGCAAAAAAAGCGCTTGTGATCAGCGACCAGGTGATGGACAGTTTGGGGGTTGTCCGTCGTTGTTACAAGCTGCTTGCCGACGCCGGCTTATCCTACGCCTCTTACTTGCAGGTGGATTCGGAACCGACAGACATTCATGTGCGAGAATCGTTGGATGTATGCTTGCGCGAGAAATGCAAGGTGATCATCACGATCGGTGGGGGGAGCTGTATCGATGCCGGCAAAGCGGTGGCACTGCTTGCTACAAACGGTGGATATATCGGAGATTATACAGGAGGAAAAACACCGGTCCTGCACGGCTCGCTCCCTCTGATTGCTGTCCCGACGACAGCAGGCACAGGATCAGAGGTGACGGACGTGACCGTCATAACCAATACCGCGGAGCATGTGAAGATGATGATCAAGCATCCATTCCTCCTGCCGACAGCAGCGATTGTAGACCCTGTTCTCACGCTCACTTCACCTCCCCATGTGACCGCTGCAACCGGTATCGATGCGTTGTGCCACGCGATGGAGGCGTATCTCTCCCGCCGTGCCCAACCGATGACCGATATGCTCGCATTATCCGCGATTGATCTGATTTGCCGAAATATTCGAAAGGCATACAACGACGGAACAGACCTGGAGGCACGGGAGCAGATGGCCCTGGCAGCGATGAAAGCTGGTGCGGCCTTCTCCAATGCCTCGGTCTGCCTGGTGCACGGCATGTCTCGGCCGATCGGAGCGCTGTTCCACGTTCCCCACGGTGTATCCAATGCGATGCTTTTGCCCGCTGTACTGGAGTACAGCAAAGACGCTTGTACATCACGGCTCGCTGAGATCGCTCGCAGGATCGACAGGAGGTTGGGAGACGATCCTGACGTGGAAGCCGCGGAAGAGACCGTCAAGCAGGTCAAATTGCTATGTGCTGATCTGCAAATCCCCAACATGAAAAACTGGGGCATTGACCGGAACAGACTGGACCAGGTCGTTGCGAAGATGGTTGCTGATGCCATCGCAAGCGGAAGTCCGGCCAATAACCCCAAAGTACCCACTGAAACCGAGATTGCGGAATTGTACGGGATCTGCTACGACTACAGCTTCACATGAGCACAGAACTGACCTGCTCAGCTGATGCAGGAGCCCTTTTCCATGCAGCTATTTCGCTACTCCTGCTCCACCCGCGGTCTGGTCGGATCACAGTCTGGTGGCGTCAACTCTGTTACGTGGGCCAGATTGATCAGGTAATAGCACTCTTCCCGCGCCATGTGATCGGGCATGAGCGGGGAGAGAGTACCTAGCACCGTATCTGTTAGTTCCATCTCTTCGATCTCGTGCAGGAACTTGGTGAACAACGCGATTTCCAACTCTACCTGATGATTGAATCGAGACAGAGCGGGAAACTGCTCCAGATGAGTGCGGAGATAACCGGCCAACTCGACCGCTTTGAGGTAAAGCTGCTCAAACGACCGGGTGTATTCCCTGCTTTTCTCCTTCAGTTGATGCTCGACGAGGTCCAGCGATGACGTGATGCTCCCGGCATGACCCGCCGCATCAGGCAGCCAGAGCAGGTGGTAGTGCACGGGATGACAGGGCGCAGGCGCTTCACCTTTGCACAAACATTGCAAGATCCTCACATACTCCTCCAGCTCGTTTACCATGTGATTGATAAAGGTAGGGGGCAAACTGATCGCGATTTCACCTACGAGATGACGCCGCAGCAGGTGCAGTTTAAAACTGCGGAACTCGATCGTATAATGCTGCGCCTGCTCGGTCAACTTCGTCAGCTCGTCACCGGAAAGCTCCAGCCTCGCTTTTTCCAACAGCAAGTCGTACACTTGTTTGAAGTACTCTGCCCGTTTCCACTCTTCAGTTTCTGTCGGCGCCAGGCCTTGCAGGATAAAACGGGCATGATCCCCCATGATTTGCAGCCAAAAGCGATGTTCAAACAAGGCTGCTTGGTCAAATCCACTCATATTCAAGCGATCTCCTCCCTTTTTCACGATTAGCATATGAGCATCTGCCTAATCGCGTGAAGGAACGAGTAAACCCTATTTGTATCGAACCAAAAGACTCCCCCGAACGTTCTCGGCCAGTCTATTCAACAGCCACTGGGTCGCTAGCGATCTCTCCTCCTCTGTTTTTTAGGCCAACGATGTGGTTCAACATGCCTCAGCATCGCAAGGAATACGACGCCCCATTGATCCTCGTTCAAAGAGCAAATCGGTGCATCGCGCTCCCTCCCGACATCCCTGAGCACATGTTTTAGTTGAGGAGGTGTAAATACACCGTTGAGCGCTTCATAAATCGGCAGCTCCGGACACCTCAATCCATATTCGGCCAATGCCACAAATCGACTGTGGTGATGGCTCGCCACGAGTGGACTGCTTCTCCTCCGCACACGCAATATGGCCGAGTCTACACGGGGCGGGGGAGAGAAATGGCTGCGGCCAACCACCCTGATCAACTTCATTTCAAACCAGATTCTCCATTTGAGAATGCGAGGGTTGATGATCGAATTGGCAGTGAAGCGCTTGGCCGCTCCATATTCGATCATCAGCACGGCTCGTTGAATGGCCGAAGACGGGGGATAAAGCAGTTTTTCCAGAATCGGCGTGGTGATGGAATAAGGAATACTGGCGACAACACTGAACGGATCTCTTGGCAGGCTTGTTTTGAGAATATCTCGTTCGATGACCTTGATATTTCGGTACCCTTCCGCCTTTTTCCGGAGCACTTCTACAAAAACCGGATCGTACTCAACAGCCAGAACGTGTTTTGCTCGCTCCGCCAGGCTCAGCGTGAACGCCCCTTTGCCAGCTCCAATTTCCAAAACGGTATCGGCAGACGTAATCCCCGCCAACTGGATCATCTCCTGGATCACCCGTTTGTTGTGCAGCAGATGCTGGCCGGAAAAATTAGGCCCTTCTAAGCCCTTTCGCGCCTTTCTATGACGTTTATCTTGTCTATTCATGTCGCTCCTCCGTTACGTAAAAAATGAAAACGCACAGGCGCCTGCCTGTGCGTTTCGTAACCGGAAGAGGAGATCAACAGAGTGCGGAAGAATCACTTGTTGCAGATCAACCGTAAACAAACCAAACCTTGCACAACTGGTTATGTTGCATGAGACAACTGGTTATGCGGCATGCCACGATCACCTTGTTATCCTTTCGACCAAAAAGGATTGACCGAATGAATGACACACAGCATGAGCGCCAGTCGCTTCCCATCAGGTTTGGTTATTCACTTGCTGCTGCTTTTCTCTATTGACGTCATCGCAGGAAACCTTGACAAGCCGTCATCCTGACGGCGCAACGTTTCCCGCGTACTTTTGCCCCGTATCTCGTTATCAAACGTAGACTTTTCGATAGCACAAAAAAAGAGGGCAGACTGGGCCCTCCCGCTTATTCGCGTATAACGAAACAGGGTTACATGTAAATGGGCAGACCAATCCCGATTATTCTGCACACAGGCAGAGCCTTTGTACATATGAACATTTAGATGTACAAAGTTCTCAATCGGGCTGAATGCACACGTAACCCTCCATCCTTTAAAAGTAACTTGATTTTACCACAGACACCTTCTCTTTACAATCGCAAGCGAAGGGGCCAGGGATGACGACGCGGGCAGGATTTTGCCTGTTCCCTACAGCATCTTTTTCTGCTTGGCAATCGAAGCGGCTTCTTTGCTCGTTTTCGCCCCCATTTTTTTCAGAATCCGGTTGATGTGATTTTTGATCGTCCGCTTGGCAATATGCAGCCGCTTCTCAATCTCTGATTGGGTATATCCATCGTGGATCAACTGCAGGATTTCTTTTTCAGCCGGAGAGAGCAGCTTCTGGTTCTCTTCCTGCTTCAAGCGCAAGAATTCATGGCGCAGTGCGGCAGCAGCTGTCGGGTGGATCGCCGATTGCTGATGGTAGGCGGCGCGGACGGCAGCCGGTATCTCTTTATAATCCAGCTTGCTAATGTAGTTGACCACTCCCGCCGAAAACGATTCGACGATAATCTCCTCCCGGGTCAGTGAGGTGAGCATAATGATTTTGCAATCTGCCTGGAGATCGACCAATTGATGAGCAAGGTCAATTCCGTCCAGATTGTTTTCGGTCAGGTTGATATCCAATAAGACGATGTCCACCACCTGCTGTTGGAAGAGCTGCACGGCCTCTTCTCTCGTCTCGGCTGTGCCTGCTATCGTCAAGTCCGGTTCTTTGGACAAATAGTCTACCAATCCTTTTCGCCAGATGGCATCATCTTCTACGATCAGGATGCGGATCTTAGCCACACTATCACTCCTCTCTGGGGCTCTTCTCTACTACTAGCTTGCTCGGAAAGTAGAGATAAACTGTCGTTCCCTGCTCCTTGACACTCTGAATCTCAAGCATCCCCTGATGCTTCTGCATCACGTTATAGCAATAGGAAAGCCCCAGACCATAATTTTGCCCATTTTTTTTGGTCGTAAAGAACGGATCCAGGACGTTTCCCAGATTTTCCTTGGAGATGCCGACACCGGTATCGGCTACCGATACGACCAGATGCTTCTTGGAACGGTATAGAGAAACGGTCAGCACGCCTCCCTGATGCATCGCCTCGATGGCGTTTTGACACAGATTGGCGATCACTTCACGCAGATGGACCGGGTCCCCTTTGATCCAGGCCTTCTCGTCCAGATGGGGGCGCACTTCGATCTGCTTTTTTTCGACGTACGGCCGCACATCCTGCAGGACACGAGTGACCACTTCATGCAGAGGGACGATATCCTCTTTGAGTACAATGTCCTGGATCTGTCCCTGGATCCGGTTCACCATGTTCATGATGTTTTGGGTGGACTGCAGCAGAACCGTCATATCTTCGTTCATCTCGTTCCGCTTCTCATCGGACGCGTAGGACTGAATCCGATCGGCATACAGGTTGATTTTGCCCAATTCGTTTTTGATCGTATGGTTGAGGATCGACGCTCCAGATGTCATCGCCCGCAGTGTACTGTCCAAACGTCGCTTTTCGATCCTCAGCTTGACGCCAAGCAGTCCGTATTTGACGCTGATCGCCAAAAACAGGATAAACTGCAGCGAAACGATGACAATGTTGTAACGCCAAGCGTCGTACTGATCGAAAATCCGCATCACATAAATAGAGATGAAGACGAACAACAGCGGAAGAATAGCCAGAACATTATTGATGAACCGGCTTTTCTTAACCATTGGGTCCCGTTCCGTCCAATACAGGTATATCAGCAACACACACGTACAGAGAAAATAGGGCGTAACCCACATGACCATGATCCAGTAATCGAATTGAAGCACCGGGTAAATCGGTGTAATCACCAGCATTAACAGCGGTGGCAGAAGTGCCGCATACTGGATGATCATCTTCACTCGATTCGGCATAAAGTCACAGGAATGTACGGCAAACATCAAAAAAGTGTAGGGAAGCCCGATCTGACAGATAAACGATGATACGCTGCTGACAAAGAGCATCCCCGGATTGAGCAGCGGATACTGTTGAACATACCCCTGCAGCAGCGGATACAACTCTTCGTCGATAACAGCAGCAAAATAACCTAATCCTCCGATAAAGGCTGTTGCACTAGCCCAGCGGGTAGAAAGCCGTCTCGGGTCGGTGAAGAGCAGCAGCAGTCCAAAAGCCCAGATCGCTATCAAAACGGTTATGATCACGGTGTAAAACTCCTACTCACATAGTTGGTCGCTCCGACGAAAACAAGATCAGTACGATCCTGCCTGAGTCGGTGGCGGCAGATGTCTTCAGTCACACATCCATTATAACAGAGAAGAATCGTATCTTTTTGAAAATCGGTTTTCTGAGGAAATAGTCGTTTAACCGTTTCATTACCGATCATTTGAGCATCAACTGTACAAACAGAGGGAAAGGAGAGGGCAACGTTGAGCGATACACACAGCCATGATGTCACATTTGTCCAATTCACTGACATACCTGGCCATATACATTCCTATCGGACCAGAACGACAATCAATGACGGACACAGGCACAGGATGAGGGGACGGACGTCACCCCCCTATGGAAGAGGGGCGCGTCACGTTCATTATTATGAGGGGACCACGTCGTTTGACGACGGTCATGTTCATTATTACAGAGGGTGGACGGGGCCGCCGATTCCGCTGCCCGGTGGCGGCCACTACCATGAGTTTTCCGGTCAAACCACCTTTAACGATGGACACATCCATTATTACCGGGGGAGAACAGGAGAAGACTACCGGCCAGGAACCTAAACCTTTGTATGGACGTGTATGGTTACGCCAGGTCCATCAGCATAAACTCCGCCCCTGCGGTGGTGGCAAGATGCAGTTGGGAGCGTTCATCGATTCGTGCTGAGTCACCCGTGGACAGTTGGTGTTCACCATCCAACTGCAGGTCGCCCGAGATCACAAACAAATAGATCTTGCGTCCTTCCTCCTGCTGGTGGGTCAGCTCGCGCCCCGCTTCCAGCCGGGACAGATAGACAGTTAGGTCCTGATGAATGGAGAGCGCCTCCCCGTTGGGCCGACCGGACACTACAGGAAACAGACAGTTTGTCTGCTGCTCTTTGGTGAATTCCTTTTGCTCCCAAGATGGCGTCAGTCCTTTTTGATTGGGCAGAAACCAGATTTGCAGCAGATGAAGCGGAGTATCCTCGGAAGGGTTGTACTCGGAGTGATAAATGCCGTTCCCCGCTGTCATCCGCTGTACTTCTCCCGGGCGAATGATGCCGGTATTGCCGATACTGTCCTTGTGTTCCAGCACGCCCTCTATGACGTAGGTCATAATCTCCATGTCGCGATGAGGATGCATGCCAAACCCGGTGCCCGGTTGGATCACATCGTCGTTGAACACTCGTAGCGGCCCGAACTGCAGATTATTCGGGTCGTAATACTCGGCAAAGGAAAAACTGAAGCGGGATTTCAACCACCCGTGATCAGTGAGAAAACGCTGGTCTGATGGAATGATCTGGATCATGATGAAAATCACCTCTGTCTGTCGGCACCCTGATCAGGTGCACGACTTGTTTTACACTTACTTTTTGTAAGTTACAAACATCATATCCTCCTTTCTCCCACCTGTCAAGGCCGGATGCGGTGTGCACACAGGCGTGCTGGCATAGGGGCGCTCTCTCTGGTACAATACGATCAATGGTGATCTCAGTTTGGACTTTATCTGAATCGATCACTTGATACGATGGGTGGGCGAGGGACTATATAGAAGGAAGGTAGATGTTTGCACCGCTTACTGGATTATCTGTTTCATCTGAAGGGTAACGAAACCACTGTGAGACGAGAACTGCTTGCCGGTACTGTCTCCTTTTTTACGATGGTCTACATCGTCGTAGTCAATTCATCCATATTGGCTGACGCCGGGATCCCGCTGGAAGCTGGCATTGTTGCGACGGTGCTGGCTTCGGTGACCGGCTGTCTCCTGATGGCTGTGTGGGCAAACCGACCGCTCTTGTTGGTACCCGGAATGGGGATCAATGCCCTGTTTGCCTACACGTTGGTCCATTCCATGGGATTGAGCTGGCAGGAGGCGTTGGCTGCCGTTTTCACTGCGGGTATCGTCTTTGCAGTCGTATCGTTTACCCCTTTAGCTCATGTGATTTCGTCGGCAATTCCACGCTCGCTGAAAGAGGCAATCACAGCTGGCATCGGGCTGTTCCTCGCTTTTATCGGGCTGCAAAAAGGCGGGGTGATCATCCTCGACCAGGAAACCTTTGTCGCACTGGGGCCTCTCTCCAGCCCGCAGATTCTGCTGACGATCTTCACCCTGCTTCTCACGTTGGTTCTTTTCCTGCGGCAAGTGCCGGGCAGCTTCCTGATCAGTATCGCAGCTGGTACACTGTTGACTGCCTTGGCCGGACAAATCGATACCGACGGGTTGAATCAATCAAGCAGCTTTTCTCTTGCTTCGTATGACTCCGTGTTCGCCGCTCTGAGCTTTGAGAGAGTCGGTTCCGTTACCTTCTGGATCGCCGCTTTCTCGATTGCCCTGGTTGTGATCTTTGAAAGTATCGGAGTGATCCACAGCCAGCTCCAACTGCTGGGGAAACCGGAATCACTGTCGGCTGCGATGCGGGCAAGTGCTGTCTCTGTGATCACCTGCGGATTGTGGGGTACAAGCCCCACCGTATCGGCAGCTGAAAGTGTGGCCGGCATTTCGGCAGGCGGCAAAACCGGGTTGACGTCACTTACAACGGGCCTGCTGTTTCTGCTCTCTTTGCTGCTGCTCCCTGTCGTCACCTTGATTCCGGAAAGCGCGATCGCTCCCGTTCTGGTCGTCGTCGGTGGATTGATGATGCAGGGCGTAAGACATCTTCCTTTTGACGATCTGTCCGAGTGGTTTCCCGCTTTTTTAACCATTGCGCTGATTCCGCTCACATACAGTATCGTCGACGGGATGGGCTTCGGCTTTGTTGCCTATCCGCTGCTGAAATGGCTGCTTGGAAAAGGGCGGGACGTGTCGGTACCGCTGTACGTCATTGCCGGTTTGTTTGTGGTCTATTTTGGGCTTCAGGCTGTAGGGGTTTAGGTTGCGAATGGTTTCAGGCAGTAATGACCATGCATTTTAAGTGTCATGCGTATTCCCGCATAAGGACGACAAAAACTCTCGTATAACAGAGGTGGATACGGGAGTTTTTGTATGCTGGCATGCATCACTGATCTACTCCTTGGCAGGTTTCTCCCTCCTATGATTGCGAAATCGTTCTTGGACTGTCGTGGCCCGAAATCATCCCTCTTTCCGCAAAAAAACTGGTCAAATGCGTGACAGATAGCAAACGATAAGAAATGTCGTGCTGGAAAAAGTTATAGGATATAGAAAAACCTTAGAAGATGAGGAGAAAGTGAAAATGTCAAATGCAAACCCAAAGAGGATAGACTCAGCAAAAAGAATCATCAAGGCGCCCGCATCAAGCATTTATCAAGCCTTTTTGAACCCGGAGTCGCTGGTTTTATGGCTTCCGCCGGAAGGGATGGAGGGAAGAATCGATGACTTTCAGGCTTGGGAAGGCGGAACCTATCGCATGACGCTCACCTATGTCGGTTCTGATCAAATGGTCGGCAAAACATCAGAGAACTCTGACGTCGTTCAAGGAAAATTTCTGGAATTGAGTGAGGACAAGCGGATCGTACAGCAAATCCAATTCGTGTCTGAAGACCCGGCATTCGCCGGCAAGATGATCATGACCTGGAATCTGCACGCGGTTCCGGAGGGCACCGAAGTTTCGATCATTTGTGAGGATGTGCCTGAAGGGATTCGGCAGGATGAGCATGAAGAGGGGATGAGCTCCACCCTGGCCAATCTTGCCGTCTTTCTCGAGGGCTGATTCAGTGTGCCTCTTATCGAACATATGAATCGTTTTCGTTAATATGTGAGCAACAGCCGTTCTCATGCTCTGAAGCTCGGTGAGGAATCAACTGCGAAAGACTAAATCTCTGCTGTGTTTATAAAAACCTTCTCTCAGCGCTTACCCTAACGCTAAAAGAAGGCCTATGATTGATATGTTGATTGATAAGTTGCTCTGAACTCTGCTTGCCAAAACAAGGATTCCATCAACCGATCAACCGCCCAATAGCATGAGCCAGATACAACACCGGCAGTGCCAGCAGTGCATAAGGAAGCGATCCCTTTAGGCTCTGTGGCTGCAGGTGTTGTTCTCCGCGAAGACGGCGGTACATGTACCACGTGTACGGCAGAAGCACCGTAACAGCTGTCACGACACCGGGCGTATACCCATGAAACAGCACACTTTGGCCAACATGAGTAAACACATTGGCCGTCATAACTGTGAGACAAACTAGAAAGTATTGCATTCCTCCGCCCATCGTAAGGGAGCGGGCAGCAAGGTAACTGGATGATAAGATAAACACGAAGATGACCCCTACAGCTATCGCAAACTGAACCGTCGTCATGCTCGCCGATGCCAGAATCAACGGGGCTAGCAAACTGCTGCCAACGAGTGACTGCAGCTCATCCAGGTTGGCCTGCATCCACCACTCAAACGTGATCACTTCTTCTGCATCGTGAATTAAAAAGATGACTGGAAACAACCAGATCAGTTGTTTCAATGAAAGCTTGTTATCCAGGTATGACAGCATGCTTAGGTATCCGTCCGATCCACACCACGCAGCAATTGCTCCAGTTCGGCGGGGTTGTATCCCTTTACCGCCTTATCGCCAACCGCGGTCACTGGTACACCAAGAAAACCAAACCGTTCCACTTCTTCACGATATTCCTGCCGCTCCATCACATCGCGGACCTCATAGGCAATACCTTGTTCCTGGAGGTATTGCTTCACCATCTCGCAGTCCACACAGCCTTTCGTGGAGTATACAATCACCGGGGCCGCCTGTGGCTTCATCTGATCCAGCATCCCCGTAACGATGGCAAACGAACGCTGGGAGGCCAATTGGGTAAACTCAGCAAAGTTGACGTGAGCGGAACCGTCAGCTTTATCCGACATCGAGCGGACAATGACAAACGGTACCCCGTTCATTGCGCAAACCTGGGCAACAGCTGCTCCCTCCATCTCCGTACAGGATGCGGCAAACTGCTTGTACAGTTGGTTTACTTTCTCCCGATCTGCGAGAAACTGATCGCCGGAGAGAATACGCCCCTCTAGGACACGGACCCCCTCCCCGACTGTCTTGCCGGCAGCGACGGCGAGACGGATCAGTTCGTCATCCGCTTCCCAGACCCACTTCTCCTGGAAAGGAATCTCCCCTGGTTGGAAACCCAGTGCCGTCACATCCACATCATGCTGCAGACAGTCTGTAGAGACGACGATATCGCCGATGTTTAACTCCGGGTGAACCGCTCCTGCCACACCGGTAAAAATAACACGATCCACCTGATACTGATCGACCAGTATCTGGGTGCAGACGCTGGCGTTTACTTTTCCCACACCTGACTTGCAAAGCACAACCGACTGACCTGCCAACTTCCCTTCATGGTACGTAATTCCGGCTTTCGTAGATGAGACCGTCTCCGTCATCGCGGTGTGATAGAGCGCGATCTCCTCGTCCATCGCGCCGATGATTCCGATGCGCATGGCAATCCTCCTGTATCTGCAATCAGACTTGCGTTCTTCTTTTTATAAAGTGTTACGCTTGCGTACGCGTGCTCTCTCGATGTTCAATCCGATGCGGCAGTACCACAATATGCTGTTCCACCTGTTCGTTGTTCATGTACTTCGTCAGTAGGCGCATCGCGACCGCCCCGATGTCGTACATAGGCTGTACCACACTGGTTAGACGCGGCCGTACCATCTCGGCTAGTCTCACATTGTCAAACCCGATCACTTCCACGTCCTCCGGCACGCGCAACCCGGCATCCTGGACAGCGTGAATCGCACCGATCGCCATCTCATCGCTGGCCGCAAACACAGCCGTGGGCGGCTGAGACAGCTTGAGGAAATCTTTCATCGCATTCAATCCTGAATTGTATTGGTAATTCCCTTTGGCGACCAGTTCTTCCTCATAGGGGATATCTGCGTCGGCAAGGGCCTGTTTAAAGCCTTCAAAACGAAGCAGTCCTCCAAGTGGATCGTTGAGCGGTCCGCTAATCATCGCGAGGCGGCGGTGACCGTCATCGATCAGCAGCCGGGTGGCGTCATACGCTGCTTGGAAGTGGTCAATCGTAACCGACGGCAGTACACTTTCCACATCCCGCGTAGCAGCCAGCACGACCGGGACCGAGGCTGTCGACAGCACCTGCAGATGGGCGTCTTTTACTTCCGCACCCATAAACAGCAGTCCGTCCACCTGCTTTTCAAGCAGCGTGTTGATTAACTGCAACTCTTTCTCCAGCCGTTGGTCAGAGTTGCACAAGATAATATTGTATTTGTACATGGTGGCGATATCTTCGATTCCCCGGGCGAGTTCGGAAAAGAACATACTGGAGATGTCCGGAATAATGACCCCGACCGTCGTTGTCTTTTTGCTGGCCAGACCTCTCGCCACGGCATTTGGGCGATACCCGAGACGCTCAATCGCGGCCAGTACCTTTTTCCTTGTTGTCGGCTTTACATTAGGGTTGCCGTTGACGACACGGGAAACCGTGGCCATGGAGACGCCTGCTTCCCTGGCGACATCGTAGATAGTAATCGGCATCGTGAAACCACTCCTTCCACCATATTTTGGTTTTCATAATTGTTTTCATAAATGTATGGACATATCATACGACATACGTCCGTTTGATGCAATCGTTTTCTTCTATTTATTCTATGAAAAAACAGATCCGCTTATCCGATTAGAAAAACCGGCAATCCCGTTTATCCGGGACGCCGGTTTCTATTGATTGGCTGCCTGTGGATAGAGACGTGAAATACCGGTTCAGTGCGCCGGGTCCTCCGTCCTACTTACTTGGCTGCCGTCGTTTCCTGTTTGTACAGCCCGGATGCGTACAACTCGTCGAGGATCTCATTGAATTGCGGAATCGTCACCTGCTGCTTGGCATCAGACAAGGCGACATCCGGATCAGGATGAACTTCAATCATCACGCCGTCAGAGCCTACCGCCAGTCCAGCCTTTGCCGTCGGCAGAAGCAGGTCGCGACGCCCCGTAGAGTGCGTTACGTCTACAAATACCGGCAGATGGGTCTCCTGTTTTAACAGCGGGACAGCGGAGATATCCAGCGTGTTGCGGGTTGCTTTCTCATACGTGCGAATCCCGCGCTCACAAAGCATCACCTGCGTGTTGCCTTCTGATACAATGTATTCTGCGGCATAGATGAACTCTTCAATCGTCGCCGACAAACCACGTTTCAGCAGCACAGGGTGGTTGACCCGGCCAGCCGCTTTGAGCAACTCAAAGTTCTGCATGTTGCGAGCACCGATCTGGATTACGTCGATGTATTGTGTCGCCAGTTCGATATCGTTCGGGCTGACGATTTCACTAATCGTAACCAGGTTGAACTCGTCTCCGATCCGCTTCAGGATCTCAAGCCCTTCCACACCCAACCCTTGGAAGTCATAGGGAGAGGTACGAGGTTTGAATGCGCCGCCGCGCAGGACACGCAGTCCCTGTTTTGCGTGATTTTCCGCAACCAGCCGCACCTGTTCATAGCTTTCAACGGAACATGGCCCGGCGATCAACACAGGTGCAGAACCGCCAAAGGCGACTCCTTTTACATGGATAACCGTATCTTCCAATTGTTTTTTGCGGCTGACCAGCAGTACTTTCTTATTATCGTCCTTCTGCAGATCAAGCGAGGCCTTGAAGATCTGCTTGAACAGATAACGTACCGTGTCATCCGTGAACGGTCCCTTGTTATGTTCCACCAATAGATTGAGCATTTCACGCTCGCGCTCGGGGTCGAAGCGGTTGATCCCTTGTTTCAACTTCTCCTTGCCCAGTTCTTGAACGAGCTCTGCCCGTTGACTGACCAGTTCCAAAATCTTCAGATTAATCTCGTCCACTTGCTTGCGCAACGTTTCGATTTGTTCGTTGCTCATCTTCTCCACCCCTTCTCGTACGGCTAATCTCTCTTTCGGCTACCCGACAAGTTAGGGAATATTATAAAGGAACCCAAGTCGTTTGTCAGCATTTTAGCGCCAAAAAGCGCGAAAGTGTTTGTAAAGAAATTTAAAGCGCTTTCATTTCTGAGGAGACAGACAACTGCTGCGCTTTTTCGACAGGATTCTTGGCAGCGAGAGCGAATACATACGAAGGAACGAAAAAATTGCCAGAACAACAGCAATGTTTTTGCAGATAAAAAGGAGTGACGGCAGCATGTCGCACGATACACCAGATCAACATGCGATCTTTGCCTTGGATATCGGTACACGCAGCGTCGTCGGGCTGATCGTCGAGCCGGACAACGAGCAGTTTAACGTGATCGACTGTGAAATCCAGGAGCATGACGAACGCTCGATGCTGGATGGTCAGATTCACGATGTGGTGGCAGTGGCAAAGGTGATTGAACAAGTGAAGAACCGCTTCGCCGAAAAGCACGGCCCCCTGCGTAAAGTAGCGGTGGCCGCTGCCGGACGATCGCTGCGCACACGACGCGTGCAGGTGGAGATGGAGATCACCCACCGAACCAGTTTGACGAGGGACGATATCCTGACCCTAGAGTTTACAGCTGTACAGGAGGCGCAAGCGGAACTGGCCAAAGAGTTGAATGAACAGGACACCACCCGCTATTACTGCGTTGGCTACAGCGTCGTCAACTACTATCTGGATGGTGAAGTGATCGGCAGTCTGGTCGATCAGCGGGGGGACAAGGCTAGTATTGACGTGATCGCCACCTTTTTGCCGCGTGTCGTAGTCGATTCGCTGCTGGCTGCCTTGAAGCGCTGCGACTTGGAGATGCAGGCCCTGACACTGGAACCGATCGCGGCGATCAACGTGCTGATCCCGGTCACCATGCGTCGCCTCAACATCGCCTTGGTAGACATCGGGGCCGGAACCTCCGACGTCGCCCTGACCGAAGAAGGCACGATTACCGCCTATGGCATGGTGCCTGTAGCCGGAGACGAAATCACAGACGGATTGATGAATGCCTTTCTGCTTGATTTTTCGATCGCGGAAACGGTCAAGCGCAAGCTGATCCACGAGGAGACCATTCAGTTTCAAGATATTCTGGGGATCGAACATACCTTGTCACGGGAGGAGGTCGTGCAGGGGATTGAATCGGAGATTGACCGTCTGGCCGGCAAGATCGCTGAAAAAATCATGGAACTAAACGGGAAACCGCCACAAGCGGTGATGCTGATCGGCGGCGGCAGTCTGACGCCTAAACTGCCGGAAAAGCTGGCCGCAAGCCTCAAACTGCCGGCCAATCGAGTCGCTGTCCGGGGAGCCGATGCCATCCAGCAGTTCATCGGCCATCATCCGCAGATCAGCGGTCCGGAGTTCGTCACACCAGTAGGCATCGCAGTAGCTGCCCGCAAACATCCAATCAAATACATGACGGTGACTGTCAATGACAACCCGATCCGCATCTTCGATCTGCGCAAGGTAAGTGTCGGAGACTCCCTGTTGACCGCCGGACTGGATATCCGCCGTCTGTACGGACGCCCTGGACTGGCCAAGACCGTCACGTTGAATGGACGAATGCGGATCATACCGGGCGGTCACGGTACCGCGCCGGCCATCCTGCAAAACGGAGAGCAGGTGGGATTGGACGCACCATTATCAGATGGTGATGTCATTACCGTTGTGCCCGGTCAGGATGGCGCAGAGGCAGAGGCATCGATTGCCCAGCTGCTCGACGAAGTGGATACTCTGGACCTGACGGCAAACGGCAAACCGGTCTCTCTGGCTCCGGTCGCTCTCGTCAACGGCCAGCCCTATCCGCTGGACGCTCCGTTAAGCGATCGCGATCAGATCGAGGTGCGTCTCCCGCGAACAGTGGGTGAAGCCTTGCAACAGACCGGTCTTGTTCCGGCTCCTGGCAGCATCGAAGAGACCCGCTACATCCAGGTCACCCTAAACGGGCAGAACTGCCGCATCCCGCAGACGCAGGTGAAGCTGACGTTGAATGGCAAACCGGCAACAGCAGCAGACCGCATCCGCACTGGAGACGACTTGTACTATGCGGTGGAGTCACTGCCCCTGCCGACGATCCAAGAGTTGTCACCTTCGGAAGACTGGAGCCACCTGGCGATTCATGTGACGTTTAACGGACGGCCGGTATCAATACGCACCACCCAGCTCTCCATTACGATGGACGGCAAGCCGGTCAGCGAGGAGACCGTCGTCCATGATGGCGCCGTGATTGCGATCAACATCTCACCAAGCCCACCTCCTGTCTTTAACGATATCTTTCGCTATGTAGATGTGGAGTTGACGCCAAACAGCAAAGAAGGACAGCTGCGACTGATGACGACGGTAAACAGTGAGCCTGCTTCCTTCCAAACTCCGATTAAGGATGGGGATGTTTTGGAGCTGTATTGGGAGTCGTAATAGAATACGGAGGATGACGCTCTTTTCAGCTGATGTGAAGAGAGCGTTTTCTATTTCTCTCCCGCTACGTGTGGGATCGGCGACAAGCGAAAAGAAGGCGCCCCCTCCCATAATCGTTCTTTCCTTCGGGGACAGCCTTCTTAGCTTGGTTTTTACTGCTTTTGCTGTTCAAACAATTCATTGAACTCCTGCGCCATCTGCAGATCGAGATCGGTCAAGCCGCCGGCGTTCCAGGAGGACAAGCGAAGCGTGACCAGCTTGTAGTCGATCGCGATCAGCGGATGGTGGTCGTGCTGTTCGGACCGCTCCGCCACCTTGTTGACGAACGCGATTCCGTCCATAAACGCTTTAAAGCGGTACTTCCGCTCAATCCACTTCTCATCTGTGCGCACCCAGCCAGCAGCAGTCGACAAACGCTCTTCAATCTGCTGGTCCGTCAATCGTTCCATCGCACTCCCTCCTCGCCTCAGGCTTGAACTGCTTCTGCAATCGCCTGTCTGGTAATCTTCCAGTGGGACGTATGCCATTTGACAGAGCCGTCTTCGAGCAAGAAAATCTGCGGTGATTCGTGTTTGATGCCGTAACGCTCGGCGATATCATTGGAGACGGGACGATCTTCCCGCACCAGAACGATCGCTGCGGGCAGCTCGTTTTCCTCCAGGAAGGCGGAAAATTCGTCGTGTGCTGACGTACTGATCGGGCAAATCGTGCTGTGTTTGAACAGCAAGCGCTTGCCCGGCTGGTTGACAAACTGCTCCAGTTGTTCGACAGAATGAAGTTGCGTAAGTGACGCCATCGTGTGATCCTCCCTTTTCTCTATCATCCAGTTGCCATGAGTTGTTCCCTCTCTCACAGTATAAGAAAAAACTGGCGGTAAAACCAGCATGGGAAACAACCTTTTCAGCAAACAGCAGGAAAAGGCATCAATCATGATCATCAGTTCAGGACTGCGCAAGACGACGGCTGCCTAAGCGAGAGGTGCCCAGCTTACTAGCGGATCAACTGTGTCAAACGGCGGCGAATCTCGTTCATCCATTTCTGGTCGCCGACGGATTGGGCCAGCAAAAACATATCCAGCAGGTCATTTACTTTTTGTTCCACAGAATACGTAACTGCGGTTTCCTCACAGTGATCTGCTACCATCACCAGCAGATTGGAAAACTCGCAGATTTGTTCGAAGTCAATATCTTGACGGCCTGGATTGCGTCCCAGGTCATTCATCAGTTGCTTTAAGTCATCCTTGATTTCTTCCACAACCTGCGAATGGGCACATGTCTCGTCTGAGCAGACATGGACAGGCACATTTTGAATCTTTACGCTGTTGCGGTAGATCACGTTGCGAAGTCCAATTCCCATCTGACATCCACAACGGCTGCATTTCTTCAACATACAAATCCCCTTTCTCAGTTTCCCCGCAATTCCACCTAACTAAGATTCGGGGCTGCACCATAAAATCCTGCCGTACAGGCGGTGGTACATGGTGGATGCGGTGCCAAGACTGAGAAGGGGGGGAAAGAGTGACCGGCATGGGCCACCCTGGCAAACACCTTGAACAGGGGATTGTCTGGCAAGGTGGTCGTGTTACGGAAAAATGGCTGCACGACGCTTGGCTGAGGGAACAACAGGTAACGCCCGATAGATAAACCGGTCTTAGACAGACAAACCGCTCAGGGGGACACGCTCCCTGAGCGGCTATCTTTTACTTGGCAATTGGCAAACAGGACGATATTCCCAACCCGTTTACCAACGGTCAGGTGTAAACCGCATTCACTTTTTCACACTTCGGACAGACGGCTACTTTACCCGCTCTACCCGACTCGTCTTCCACCCTGTACCCGGTGATTCGGTCGGAAAAGCAAAACAAGCACTCGGTATTGAAGTCCATGTCGTACTCCGCTTTCCAAACAATCGACTTGAAACCCTCGCCTACGCTGATCGTGATCGACAAGTGTTCATACGAGTCCGACTGTGACAGAGACAGATGCCTCCTCATAAAAATGTCATCCTTTCCTCAAGCTTTGTCATTTCGTATCCTCTAGCTTTTCCCTGTTTTCTGAATAATATTCATTGCAAAAATGGGCGAATGCCGTTCCTCCTCGTAATGCAGACCCATATGTTATGGATGTAAGCACAATAGACCTGGAGAACAGAGGAGGAGGAAAAACATGAGTAGCATTTTCAATGGTGATTTCGACGATTTCGTGATTGTGCTGGTGCTCTTCATCCTGTTGGTAATCGTCGGCGCCTCTGAAGACTAATGCCCTTGCCAGTTACCCAATAATCGCCCGGTAATCCTACATTTTTAGGCGGAGCCATTGCTGCGCCTCCCGTTGCCTCGCCGCTTGTCATAGAAAAAAGTGGCACAAAGCACCTGACATGAACGTATATATGAAAAACCGAATCCTTTTTGGCGCGTTTCACGTTACAAGCTGCTCACGATGAGCAGCTTTTTTTCTTTGCAAAAAATTTTTTGCCGAAAATCGCCCGACGGGTTCGATTTCTGCTTTATTTTGTGTACAATAGGATGGACGTATCAGAAAGCGAGGTATAACTTACGATGAGAGATCCACGTGTAGAGACGCTTGCCGGAAACCTGGTGAACTATTCCGTTCGTGTCCAGCCAGGAGAAAATGTGCTGATTTACGCGGTCGGTCAGGTACCTGACCTGGTCAAGGCCGTGATCCAAAAGGTATACGAGGCAGGCGGGCAACCGTACGTCCAATTGATTGACCCTACCATTCAACGGGAACTCCTGCTGCAAGTAAACGAAGAGCAGCTTGCCGTGATGCGTGAAGCGGATGTCAGCTTTATGAAAAAAATGGACTGCTACATCGGGATTCGCGGTGGCGACAATATCAACGAGCTTGCCGACGTTCCAAGCGAGAGGATGAGCATGTACTCCCGCCTGCTGCAACGACCGGTGTTGGATGTGCGGGTACCAGAGACCAAATGGGTGATTCTCCGATATCCGAACTCCTCGATGGCACAGCTGGCCAACATGAGCACGGCGGCATTCGAGGATTTCTACTTCAACGTATGCAACCTGGACTACAGCAAAATGGCCCAAGCAATGGACAACCTGGTTTCGCTGATGGAACAGACGGACAAAGTGCGGATCACTGGTCCGGGAACCGATCTCTCCTTTTCGATCAAGGGAATACCTGCGATTAAATGCGCCGGTCATTTCAACATTCCCGATGGAGAGGTATTTACTGCTCCTGTAAAGCATTCCGTCAATGGGGTGATCAGCTACAATACACCTTCACCGTATCAAGGATTTACCTTTGAGAATGTGCGACTAACGTTTAAGGACGGGAAAATTATCGAGGCAACGGCGAACAACACCGAACGAATCAACAAGATTTTTGACGAAGACGAAGGGGCACGCTACGTCGGCGAATTCGCAATCGGGGTCAACCCGTTCATTCAGAATCCGATGAAAGACATCTTGTTTGACGAAAAAATCGACGGTAGTTTCCACTTCACGCCTGGTCAGTGTTATGACGAAGCTCCCAACGGCAACAAATCGTCCGTGCATTGGGACCTCGTCTGCATCCAACGCGCAGAGTGGGGCGGCGGCGAAATTTACTTTGACGACCGCCTGATTCGCAAAGACGGGCGATTTGTCGTACCGGAGTTGGAATCGCTCAATCCGGAAAACTTGAAGTAAGATACCGCACGCAGGAAGTGAATATGATCCCCTCGGACCACAGGACACCGCGAGTCACGCGAAAGTTGCCCTGCACAAATCGTCTGAGGGGATTTATATTCGGGGTTGGCGGGGTTCTATACTGCGGGGGTGTTCGTTTACCGCCTCATCGATTCGCTAAACCGTACTTTTGTAATAGAGAATGGTAGCATCCAATTCGCCATTTGCCGATCTGGCATAGCAGGGTATCCGTCCAGCCTGCGTAAAACCTATGGATGCGTACAGGTAGTTGGAAGGATCTCCTTCTCGTGTATCGAGAACGAGTAACGACCTCCCTTCCTGCTTTGCCCTTTCTTCAGCCTTTTGCATCAGGGTACGTCCAATACCTTTCCGTCGATAGTCAGGGTGTGTCATTAACTTTGCAATTTCCGCTCTATGGGTCCCATTCTGTTTCGTACATAAATGGATCTGTACACTCCCGACTAGTTGGTTGTCTATTCTGGCAACGAGCAGGATGACTCCGGGATTGAGTACATTTGTCCAATAGTCTAAAGCATCAGAACGACTCATTGGCGGTAAAAATCCAATCGATGCGCCATCCTCTACCACCTGGACGAGAAGATCGGAAAGTACCTCCAGATGCTCTGCAACTGATGTCACTTGTTCAACTTTCACCTCACTGCCCAACACCATCACCTCATGTTCGTATCTCACCTATCTCCATTAAACAGGAAGGGACACCTCTTAACAAGACCGAATGTCAGATAATCTTACATTATTTTTAAAGACATGGTTCTTATTCCCCTTGGATTACGTAGGAGCATCATGACCAGACATGGATGTAGGGAAAATCGGGTCATCTCTCCCTCTCATGGTCGCTTGCCTGCTTCCACTCGATAAATGGGCGTCCTTCTCCTGTTTATCCGCCATAAGATGATACATACCTACTGCGTTGGGGGGATGGATTGTTTTGAAGCGTAAGAAATGGGCCAGCGTCGTACATCACAAGTATCCCGCGAAAAGCAGCCTTCACCCATACAATTTTTTTGTACCTCTGGTAGACCAGGTAAAAGACAGTGTCGTTTCGATTGTCACCGAAGGATCTTCAATCCCGTCCGATCTGAAGCAGTTTATCAACCAGTTGCTGGATAGCCAACCATTGAACGATTCGATGAAAGAACGCAGTTTTGGCACGGGATTTATATTTCATCCTCAGGGATACATTTTGACAAGTGAACACGTCATCAACAAGTCGAAAAACGTCCTGGTCAAACTGTGGAATGGTCGCGTCTACCAAGCACAGCCCGTCGTTAGCGATTCCAATCGGGATTATGCGATTCTCAAAATCGATGCCGACCGCAAACTGCGTGCTTTGCCCCTAGGCAGTTCACGTACCACACAGGTAGGTGAGTGGGTGATTGGGATTGGTTCCCCTTTAGGATTAGAGAATTCTGTAACGGCAGGTATTATCAGCGCGAAAAACAGACGATTGCATGTCGCCAAACGCGTCTATGAGGAAGTTCTGCAGACAGATGCTGCGATTAACCCGGGAAACAGCGGTGGTCCATTGATCAATCTGCATGGAGAAGTGGTTGGGATGAATGCGTTTATCATCCAGTCCAGTCAATGTCTTGGCTTTGCGATCGGGATCGACGCCCTAAAGCCGTATCTGCGTGATTTTTATTAACGTCGCCATCCGCTCCCAGCTCTCCTGGCTGGCACAAAGCAGGCCGGCCTGGTATGCCAGAAATGAATAGGGAGGTCGTTGCTTTCCACACAAAAACGTACCCACTTTCTCCTAGGTGAAAAAGTGGGTACGTTTTTATCCTGATTTACCTTTCTTCCGCTCCCGGCTGGGTTGGCTGCTGGGCAAACGCAATCAGGTAGACAGGCTGCCCTTCCTGATTGAGACGGATTTCCGCCTGCTGCAGATCTTTTAACTGCTCAGGTGTCAGCTGCGCAATAGGCAGATGACCCAGCTCATGTTCAGGCATCATCTTCCCTCCCGTTTATCTACAGTAAGGTCAACCCTTATCCTAGGCTGTCCAACGCCAAGGCGGTCTATAACGGTATCTTCGTTTCCTTATGTATCCGGATGGAACCGATGGGTCAATCGGAATCACTGCGTTACGCTACCTGCTGCAGGGCTTTCACGATAGCTGCACAGGAACGCTTGCAAAAAAGAATCGGCATCTGTCGCTCTTTCGCCTGGTTCTTGATCGTCTTGGCCAGATTGTGATTGACAAAATCGGTAAGGACCAGAATCATTTGGACGCCGCTTGGAATCTTGAGGCCGGTTTGTGAGCTTTTTCGTCCTGTAACGTGGTAAATCTGCTCAAATCCCTTTTCCTGCAGGACATGTACGATATTGCCAAGCCGGTCGCCACCGATTACGAGTATGGCTGACATCTTGCCTCCTCCTTTATCTAACCTTTCAATTGATAATAAATATCATTCTTATTGATAAATATTATCATTCCCAATTGGCTTTGGCAATACTCTTTCTTGATAAGATGGAGATGTTGGCACACACTAGGAAAGAGACGGATATCTGCTTGCCCGGTATGTTTTGCCAACGGTATAATAGAGTGAAATCGAGATTCCCGAGGAGGTGGGCAGTATGGAGGAATTTCCGCAACTACGATCCATATTTGAACGGACCAAAGATGGCATCGGCAAGTTTATGTCGATGTTGCAGCCCATCATCGACAACGCGCAGGATGAGCACACCCGGCTGTACTATCACCACATCTATGAAGAAGAAGAGCAGCGACTAGACCGTTTAAATGAACTGATTCCACATCTCAATTCGATCATCAGCGAAGGCAAGGCTGCACAACTAAGCAATCGCGAGTTGTCCCGCTTACTCTCCGACATTAATCTGGAACGATTCGGCCTGCACAACTTCCGTGAACACCTGGAACTTGCCATGTACGAATTCACAGGTGAAGAAGATCGTGAATGGCTCAGTCAAATGCGCGACAATACCCAAGCTGACTATCTGACGGTAAAAGAGGTGATGGCTGGGTTGACCGAGAGAGTTGCAGATGTGAAAGTGGGCAATCTGGTTGATCACGATGAAGGACACAGTATTCATCAGGTAGACCATCTCCAGGCATCGGCTGGTGCGCTCAAAGATACCGGGAGCCATTCATCACCTCAACAGGTGGTAGAGGTATCCAAACCAGGCAAAAAAGGTTTGACCGTAGGCAGTCTGCGACTTACATAGCTAAGTTAGGGCAGCGAGTGGATTTCTTGATGGCACTGCTGGTGACTGCTCAAACGTTGCACATGGAAAAACCGTACAATGACCACAGGAGGAAAAGTATGGACAAGCTGCGAAAATTTCCGGACTCTCCCCTTTCCAAAGAAGAGTGGGAGCAACTGGACGAAGCTGTTATTGAAATGGCGCGCCGTCAATTGGTCGGTCGTCGTTTTATCGATATTTACGGACCACTAGGCGAGGGAGTTCAAACGGTAACAAACGATATCTACGAAGAGTCCCGCTTCGGCAACCTGAGTCTGCGCGGGGAATCGCTGGAACTGACCCAGCCGAGCCGCAGAGTCAGTCTGACGATTCCGATTCTCTACAAGGATTTTATGCTCTACTGGCGTGACGTCTCACAAGCTCGTACCTTGGGGATGCCGCTTGATCTCAGTGCAGCGGTCAACGCTGCAGCCGGCTCCGCCTTGATGGAGGATGATTTGATCCTCAACGGTTCTGATCCGTTTGAGCTGCCGGGTCTCATGAACGTCAAAGGACGGCTGACGCACATCAAAAGCGATTGGATGGAATCGGGCAACGCCTTTGCCGATATCGTGGAAGCCCGCAACAAATTGTTGAAGATGGGCCACAGCGGCCCCTATGCCTTGGTCGTATCGCCAGAGCTGTACTCGCTGCTGCACAGAGTCCACAAAGGGACCAATGTACTGGAGATCGAGCACGTGCGCAGCCTGGTCACAGACGGGGTATACCAATCACCCGTCATTAAGGGTAAGGCAGGCGTACTGGTTGCCACCGGCCGTCACAATCTCGATCTGGCCATCGCTGAAGATTTTGACACGGCCTTCCTCGGCGACGAGCAGATGAACCACCTGTTCCGTGTATACGAGTGCGTGGTTCTGCGAATTAAGCGCCCCAGTGCGATTTGTACGTTGGAGGAAGCAGAGGGCTAATCACGGCAGGCTAATGACGTCGTGTTAATCACGGCAGTTAGTTTTGAACTTAGCTCAGTGGGAATATCCTAACCGGTTATGGAATGAAAACAAGCGGCACGCCTTTCACGGCTTGCCGCTTGTTTATGTACCACTTTTTATGAAAAGAAGCGCTAAGCGATCCGTACGACCTTTGTTTGCTCCCCGGATGGGAGGAATGGCAGATCAACGTGCTCTCTTGCCTGCTCCAGTCCCACATCCTGAACCAGTATCTGCACCTCTTCCTGAAACGGAGGCGTACAACTACCCTCGTTCAACTCACACAGACGCTTAAGATGACGCAGGCGCTCTGCCAGCTTTTGTTCCCGCATCCACTCGTTTTGCAGCTCGCATACATTCACGTGCCTGGCATCGGCGATCATGCCAATCTCGTTGACGTGTACGATCAAGCGCTGCCCCTCTTCGGTGACAAAGCCGATCGAACAAAACTGGGAAGCTGCCATTTCCAAACGCGTAATCACCGCATTCCGGTACTCCTCTCCGGAACGAAGGCGAAGCATGCCAGCCTCTACCGCACCGCCCACTTTTCGCTCATTGGCAATCACCGTATACATATCTGTGTAACCGTCGATCTGGTACCGCATAACGCCCTCCTGTGTACAGCGAAGATCAGTTCACATGATCAAGCGAAATGATACTCATTATCATTATCTGCAACCATCGTATAATGAAAATCATTATCTGTCAATATCAAGCTCACAGCAAGGAGTGTTGTTTCTGCATGAGTTTATCGTTAGTTTATCCAGACATACTCTTTTCTAACAAACCTCTTTTGGCTCTCGTTTACCCTATGCAGTTGCCCAGCAAAAGGTGAAAAATCGTCAAGACTCGACCCAATTTTCCGAATTTACTGTTTTCACGTGAAACAAAAAGTCAACCAAGTACCTGATTGACCTGATCATATGAAAATGCCCAGCAAGCCACAAGCGCTGCTGGACACCCTCCTATCGTCCTGCTGAAAACAGTTCCAATCTGGCGATTCGCTGGACAGCCTCGACCAATCGCTGCTCCGATGTCAACAATGCTACCCGAACGTAGTTTTCACCATGCTCACCGAATCCAATGCCCGGTGCTACCACAACGTGTGCCTTTTCCAGCAGCAGATCAGCAAACGCGGCTGACCCCATCTTGTCCGGCACCGGCAGCCAGGCAAAGAAAGAACCTTGCGAAGGCGACGCCTGCCAGCCGATCTGTCGCAAGCTGTCAAACAACGCATTGCGACGACTTTCATAGGTTTCGACCAGTTGGCGTACGCACTCCTGTGTATCGGTCATCGCCCGTACTGCCGCCATCTGTACAGCACCAAACAAACTGACAAAATAGTGATCCTGGAGCAGGTTCATCATGCGAACCAACTCCCGGTTGCCAACCATTGCACCGACACGCCATCCTGCCATGTTGTAAGTTTTGGACAGTGTGTAGAACTCCACCCCTACCTCTTTGGCGCCAGGGGTCTGCAGAAAGCTAACCGGCTTCTTGCCGTCGTAACTGATCGCACCATAGGCGAAATCGTGACATACGACGATCTCATGGCGCCGTGCAAAGCGGACTGTTTCCTCGAAAAACTGGATAGGGGCAGTAACCGCAGTTGGATTGTTCGGGTAGTTGAGGAACATCAATCTTGCCCTCTCCAGATCTGCCGGCGTCAGCTCACCGTAGCCGGGGAGAAACTGGTTCTCTTCCCGCAGCGGCATCATCACCATGCGCCCGCCGGATATTGCCACGCCCGACCAGTAGTCTGGATATCCCGGATCGGGCACCAATGCCACATCACCGGGGTCAAGCAACACCTGACAAATCTCGACAAGCCCGGTTTTGCTCCCAAACAAGATGGCGACCTCTTCTTCCGGATCGAGATCCACATCGAATTCCTGCTTGTACCAGTGGGCAACTGCTTCTTTCAGTTCCCGTCTGCCCTGGAACGGCGGATACTTGTGATGCATGGGATCGGCAGCCTGTCTCTGCAATTCTTCCACAATATGCGGGGGAGTCGGCAAGTCAGGATTCCCCTGCCCGAGGTTGATAATGTCATGCCCTTCCGCTATTACCTTGTTTACTTTGGCCACAAGAGTAGAAAAGAATTGCGTGGGTAGTTGATTCATGATGGAAGCGGGTCTGATGCGCATCGTCTGTCCTTCCTTTCAAGCCAAAGAATAAACCCCTTCTTCCATACAGAAGAAGGGGTATGCATCTGCCAGCACAGCCTTATCTGTCAGGAAGTACTCCTGCTGGATTTGGCACAGCATCTCGCTTGTGGGCGAGACCCGCTGCCGGGCTTCATAGGGCCAGTCCCTCCGCCTCTCTCGATAAGTGATCGACTTGTCAGATCGTTCTGTTTTCGATCTTTTTCTATACTAGCGGGGGGTTGCAGCAATGTCAATCCCCCCGTTTACAGCTGTTTGCTTACTTGTCGGTCTGCTGGATCTTGACCTTGGCGCCATCCTTCAGCATCGTCTGACCTTTTACGACTACTTGATCACCTTTATTCAAGCCGCTCAGGATCTCGATCTTGTCGCTTGACTCGGCCCCAGTGGTTACTTCCACCTGCTTGGCCTGATCACCTTCTACAATGTACGCATAACGCTTGCCATCCTGATCGAACACAGCCGTTCTCGATACAACCAGTGTCTTGGCATTCTCGGTGCCATCGCTCAGCTGCACATTTGCGACCATGTCAGACTTTAATTCACCTGTTGGATTGGGGATCGAGATTTCTACCGGGTATCCCTTGACCTGTTGATCCATCACCGGGCTGATCGCCGTTACACTAGCTTCCAGTTCTTTATCCAAAGCCGGCAGGTGAACCGTCACCTTGGAGCCAACCTGAAGCGTTGTAATCTCCTGTTCGGAAACGTTCACCTTGACCAGCAGCGGATCAGTGGTAACTAGCACGACTACCGGCATCTGTGGCGAGGCCATCTCTCCTACCGACCCTGAAACAGATGAGACTACGCCAGAGATAGGAGCCGTAACCGTTGAGTTGGCCAGTTGTTCCCTAGCGTTCTCCAGAGAGACTCGAGCCTGGTCAACCGAGGCTTGGGATACACCGATTCCCACTTGCTTCTGCGCTGCGTCGTAGGTAGCTTTTGCATTGTCATAGGCCGTTTGCGCATTGGTTACAGCCGATTTCGCCTGCTCATATTGCTGCTGAGAGATGGCACCCTGGCTGAATAACTGATTCATCCGTTGTTCATTCAGCTTCGCGTCTTTCAGCGCCTGCTCTGCCTGGGTCAGGCTGTTTTTAGCCTGCTCCACCCCTTGAGCGGAACTTGTATCGCTCTGCTTGAAGTTGGCCAATGCCAGCTTGTAAGCCGCTTCTGCCTGCTGCACGCTGTTCATCAGGTCCTGTTGATCCAGCTTGAACAGCACATCTCCCTGGCTCACTTTTTGTCCCAGTTCAACATTGAGTGTTTGAATCTTGCCGCTTACCTTAGGAGCGACCTGTACCGTCTTGCCTGGGGCAAGCGTGCCTGTCAAACCTGCTGCTACGCCAACCGATCCTTCGGTCAAACTCTCCACCTGTACCGGGATAGGCGCTTCTTCCTTCTGTTCCTCCACCGCAGTCGGTTGGGCACTACAGCCGGCTAACACCAATGTCAGCATCACAAAACTCGTCAGGTATTGTTTTACACGTCTCATATGTTTCCTCCTTCCAGACTCGGTCCGGCTTCTTCGGCGGCTGTTTTCAGGCCCCGGCGCTTGCGAAAGCGGAACCCACGAATCTTGCGTCCCCAATCGTCAAACAAGGTGTAGACGACCGGGATCAAGAACAGTGTGATCAATGTGGAAAAGCTGAGACCGAAAATGACGACGATCGCCATAGGAGCCATCGACTCATTCCCCGAACCGCCGCCAAACGCGAGCGGCATGATGGCAAGTACTGTCGTCAATGTTGTCATCAAGATTGGACGCAGACGCAGCGGCCCTGCTTGGAGAATGGCCTCGTTTCTCTCTTCTCCCCGTTTTCGAAGCGTGTTCACGTAGTCAATCAACACGATCGCGTTGTTCACGACAATCCCGATCAATAGAATATACCCGATCAAAGCTGGCACACTTAGCGGGTTTCCGGTCAACAACAGCCCGACCACGACGCCAATCAAGGTTGGCGGAATGGAGAACATGATGATGAACGGACTGAACAGGGATTCAAACTGGCTGGCCATCACCATGTAGACCAGAGCGATTGACAAGATGATCGCCAGTCCAAGGCTGCTAAAGGATTCAGCCATCTCTTGAGCATCCCCGCCCATTTCTACGATGTAGCCATCAGGCAAAGAAAGCTGATCCAGTTTCGCCCTGATTTCCATCGTGATCGAATTCAGATCCCGTCCGACAGTATCTCCGGTAATACTTACTTCCCGAGCCTGATCGGTACGGCTGATCATCTGCGGTACAGCCTCTTCCGTAATCGTGGCAACAGAGGAGAGAGGGACCTGCGCTCCGCTCGCCGTGGTGATACGCAGTTGATTGAGGAAGCTGATATCTTCCTGGAACGTCTCTGGCATCTTGACAACCACGTCAATCTCATCTTCACCTGTGCGATAGCGGGTGACCGTCTGTCCCTGGAATACCGTTCGCACGTTGGAGAGGATCTGCGACGTGCTCAAACCATAATGACTAGCTTGGTCTGCATCGATTTCAACCTGGTATTCCACCTGGGTTTCTTCCAATGAGGATGATACGTTGCGCATCCCAGGCACACTTTTTATCTCTTCCATCACGACGCTGCTGATATCCTTCAGGACGTCCAGATCATCACCACGCAAACTGATGCTCACCGGTGAGCCAGATGACGTACCCGATTGATCCACTTCTGATACGGTGATCTCAGCACCCGCTATGTTGGACAGCTGTTGCCGCAGATCTTCCACTACGTCAACCGTCTCTCGCGTACGGGCCTCTTTGTCGACAAGCGTCAGCTCCAACTGTGCCTGGTTGCTCATCGCATTGGCAACGATCGCAGGACCACCGCTGCTGCCCATCGAGATGTACAACTGCTCAAGCTCCGGCACTTCTTTAACAATCGCTTCTGCTTGCTGCACCACTTTTTCCGTCTCGGAGAGCACCGTACCGTTTGGCGTTTTGATCGAAACCGATATCTTGCCCTGGTCCATCCCCGGAATAAACTCGGCTCCTACCATCGGAGTCAATGCAATGGCTCCGATAAACAATACGATCGTCCCACCGATGACCGTTTTCCGGTGGGAAAGCGACCAGCGAAGCATCCGGCCGTAGAGTCGGCTCACTTTGCTAAACCACACGTTAAACCAGATGATCGGATTGAGGCCGCGGTAGCCTGCTTCGTAGATCGATTCATCCGGAACCCGCTTGAGCCAACGAGAACTGAGCATCGGAACCAAGGCCAGCGAGACAAACAGCGCTGCTACGTGCGAGTAGACAACGGCCAGTGCCATGGGACCAAACAGTTCGGAGGCCAATCCTTCGACGAAAACAATCGGCAGGAAGACGGAGATTTGCGCGAGAGCAGAAGCCATGACAGCCGTACCTACTTCTTGCGAGCCCAACTTGGCCGCTTCCAGCATACTTTTTCCTTCTTGTCGTAGGCGGTAGACGTTTTCTAGGATAACGACCGCAAAATCGACCAGAGACCCCAGTCCCAAGGTTAATCCGCCCAGCGAGATCATGTTGATCGTTTGTCCGGTAAAGTACATCAGACAGAAGGTGGTAATCACCGAGATCGGAATGACGATCGCGACGATCAACATAGAACGGAAGCTGTTCAAGAACAGAAGCAGGATCACAATGGAGAACAAACCACCAACCAGTGCATGCTCGGCAACCGTATAGATCGAATCTTTGATAAATACGGACGCATCCATAATCGTTGTCAGTTTCATGTTCTCAGGCAATTCTGCCTTCAGTTCCTGAAGGGCTTTATTTACTTCATCGGCCACTTCAACTGTGTTGCCGCCGGATGCCTTGGTGATGTTGAGCCCGACACTCGGCTGGCCGTCCAGTGTCGCCTTTTGTGTCACTTCTTTATACGTATCGTTGATCTCGGCGATGTTTTTCAACGGAATGGACCCACTGGCCACGCGAATCGGCGTATTGCCGATGGCCTGAACTGTACCGTACTCGCCTTCCACACGGATGTTCAGTTTTCCGTCGCCTTTCCGTACGGAACCGGCCGTACCGGAAACATTGGTGGAGGAAAGAGCCTGCTGCACCTGATCGATTGTGATCCCATATGCAGCGGTCTTGTTGGGGTCGAGCACAATCTCAATCACTCGGTCGCGTCCACCGGACACACCGACAGATGCTACCCCTTCCACTCGTTCCAGCCGTGGCTTGATCACGTCATCGGCGACTGATTTCAGCTTCACGATATCTTCTTCACCGGACAAGGCGAGGGTGAAGATAGGCATGCTGTTAGGATCCAGCTTCAAAATACGCGGTGCATTGGCCGAATCCGGCAGGGCACCTTTTACCAGGTCCACCTTGTCCCGAACATCTAGCAGTGCCTGATCCATATCAGTGCCCCAGTCGAACTGGATAATCACCTGTGAGGCTCCTTCTGCCGAATTGGACATCAGTTTACTCACATTAGCCGTTGTTCCGACTGCTTCTTCGATTGGTTTGGTGACGAGGTTTTCCACCTCTGCGGGCGCTGCACCGTCAACCGAGGTTACGACCACAGCGACCGGCAGATTTAACTCGGGATACAGCTCAACTGCCAATCTCGGCAGAGAGACGAACCCGAACAAAATCAGCGCGACACAAACCATCAAAATCGTAACGGGACGCTTGATCGAGAATCCCGATAAATTCATAGATTCACTTCCTCTCTCTTTCTGCTTGTGCTGCCAGCTTTTCCTGTAGGTACCTGTTGACCAGCATGAAAGATTGGCATATCTGCTCCACTTCCTCTTTCGTCATTCCGGCAAACAGTTCGCCCAAATAGGTTTTGCTCATAAACGGGAGACGCTGTTCCAACTGCTCCAAATCGCCTGCCAGGCAGACCCAAACCACACGCCGATCGTTCTGATCTTTTTGCCGGACGACGTATGCGTCTTTCTCCAAACGGTCGACCACTCCTGAGATCGTGCTGTACGGAAAGCCGGACAGCTTGCTTAGTTCCCCTATTGTTCTCGGCGATTCCATGATGTGCTTCAAGACAAATACTTCTGCGTATGAAATGCCGTATCGTCCGACCACCTCCGAAAAGATGTCATAAAACAATTCGTTCGTCTGCACCAGTAGATCGGACAATCGCTCTAGATGATCCAATCATTTCCCTCCCCTAGATATTTCGAGACACGAACATTTCGAAGCACGAAATATTATCCCACAAGTAGAACTACGCAAGCAAGACTACCGTTCGTAAAAACGGTTGGAACCTGACGCCATTGGAAGCAGGAAATCGTGATCGTCTCCTTTCAACATGTAAATACGAAAGAGAGTTACGAGAAATTGTGTCTATTTTGTTAAAAAAGCATGAACTTTTGTCCGGCAATGAAATAACCACCAGAGCGGAACTGCATCTCCCCTGTTAGCTAGCGTCTAACAAGTGGGTACAGTTTCACCCTGGCGGTTCTTTGCTCTGGACGAGCATAGTGGGGGGCGAAAGAGAAAAACAGGTTTGCTCGGCTCGTGGCAGTGCCCGCAAAGAAGCGGTCAAGACCGTCTCCGCTTCAAAACATCCCTTGTACCTTTGAAATGACCTGGCCGTTCGCCATTGCATAAGAGCCGTTGTCCCATCTGCTGCTGTGATTTCGCTCCCTTTTATTCTGATACCGTTTTTCCAGGCTGATCGGATCGGACGAATTCGCCGCTCTTCCCGCCTGTCTTGGACTGCAAGTAGGTCGGCCCCAGTACCATTTCTTTATCCATCGCTTTGCACATGTCGTACACCGTCAGCACTGTCACGCTGGCCGCCGTCAACGCTTCCATCTCTACCCCTGTCCTGCCGGTCGTCTTTACCTCTACTTCGACGGCGAGCGTATCGTCACTCTCAAAGGAGAAGCGGATGTCGATGCCTGAGAGCGGCAGTGGGTGACACATCGGGATGATCTCCCACGTTTTTTTGGCTGCCATGATCCCGGCTACCTGAGCCACTGCCAACACGTCACCCTTGTCAATCCGTCCATCGCGAATTCGCTGCAGCGTCTGTGGCGTCATTTTTACTTGACTGCAGGCAACAGCGACCCGCTTCGTCGTTTCTTTATCAGATATGTCAACCATCTTGGCCCGCATTTGTTCATTAAAATGTGTCAGTTGATCGTGCCCCATCTCGTTTCCTCCTCCACACGCTTTGCTATCCATACTTTCCTCTACCCTATATCAGCCAGGGGACAAAATCAACAGAGCAAAAATCTGTGTTCAGGCCAGCCTACTGCTGCTTCGGAAGATTTGGCAGGTTTGCCCGTTTGTGTTATCGTCTAGTTGGGAAAAGCGGTGGTAGTTGCCCTTTGTGGAAAAAACCACCTCGCTCTTTTGCAACAAAACGTGCAGATTGGGAAAAAGAAAAAGAAGAGGAAAAAAGCGAACGGAAGAAACGCACTCGACAGGCAGTTCTCCGCTCCGCCACCTCCTCGTCAGGAAAGGGAGTATTTGCAGTGGATATGCGTTATTCCCGACAGGTTTTGTTTGCCCCGATCGGTCGGGATGGTCAGGAAAAACTGGCCGCAAGCCGAGTGGCGATCGTTGGCATGGGAGCACTCGGGACCGTTTTGGCCAATCACATGGTACGCGCTGGAATCGGCTTTGTCCGGCTGATCGACCGCGATTTTGTCGAACCAAGCAACCTGCAGCGACAGATGCTCTATGACGAGACCGATGCCGAACAACATCTGCCGAAGGCGATGGCAGCTTACGACAAGCTGCGGCGGATCAACTCCCAGGTAATGTTGGAGCCTGTTGTGGCCGACCTGACGCCGTTCAACGCCGAACGCTGCCTGGCCGATGTCGATCTCGTCCTCGATGCGACAGACAACTTTCAGGTTCGCTATCTGATCAATGATCTCTGCGTGAAACACTCCATCCCCTGGGTGTACGGGGGAGCAGTCAGTGCCAAAGGCATGTTCACGGCGATCCGCCCAGGCCTCACTCCTTGTCTGCGGTGCCTGTTTCCGGAGGCGCCCAAACCGGGTGACACGCCCACATGCGATACCGCCGGGGTGATCGGCCCAATCATCCATGTCATCGCCTCCTATCAAGCGACAGAAGCACTCAAGCTGTTGGTCGGTGCAATAGATGCCCTCAATCCACATCTGGAACACTTTGATCTATGGCAGAATCAGCATCAACAGATTCGGGTCTCCTCCGCGCGACGGATCGACTGTCCCACCTGTGTCCAGCATCAGTTCGATTACCTTGAACCAGTGTCACAAGAGGGACTGGCTGCCTCGCTCTGCGGACGCAACACCATCCAGATCAGTCCGGCTGCCGATATGCAGCTTGACCTGAAGACCTTGCAAGATCGTCTCGCTCCATTGGGCGAGGTGGAACGAAATCCGTTTCTGATCCGCTTCCATATTGATGATCATACACTGGTTGTATTTCCTGATGGTCGTGTGCTGGTTCAGGGGACGGATGACCCCGTACTGGCCCGTTCTCTGCACGCCAGGTATATTGGAGCTTGATCGCCCTCCCCATTTAGCTGGACGGTGAGATTTTGAAACTTTTTGTTGCGATTTTGTGAAAAGACTATGGTAGACGAAGCACATATCGAGTATAATGAAGCCATAGCAAAGAAACGAAACCGGGTTTCATCTGATGAAACACTCTCGTTTCCTCTATCATTGCTTGATGAACAAGGAGGGTGATCGATTTGTCGAACAAAGACGCTTATCAAGTGAAATCGACGCTGCAAGTAGGAGATCGCTCCTACGCTTACTATCGACTGCAGGGGCTGGAAGAGAAGGGGATTGGCCCTGTCTCCAAGCTGCCGTTCTCGATCAAGGTACTGCTGGAAGCTGCCGTTCGCCAATTTGACGGTCGTGCGATTTCCAAAGAGCATGTACAGCAGTTGGCCAACTGGACCGAGGGACGTGACGCCAACAGCGAAGTACCGCTGATGCCTGCTCGTATCGTGCTGCAGGACTTCACCGGTGTTCCCGCCGTGGTTGACCTGGCTGCCATGCGCGAAGCAATGAAAGCAAAAGGTGGCGATCCGAAACGGATTAACCCGCTGGTACCAGTCGATCTGGTTATTGACCACTCTGTGATGGTTGACGCATTTGGTTCTGCAGATGCGTTGGAAACAAATATGAATCTGGAATTCGAACGCAACGAAGAGCGCTACCGCTTCTTGCGCTGGGCGCAAACGGCGTTTGACAATTTCCGTGCCGTGCCTCCGGCGACCGGTATCGTTCACCAGGTAAACCTGGAGTACCTCGCTACCGTCGTGGCCACCCGTGAAGTAAATGGCGAAATCGTGGCCTTCCCTGACTCGCTGGTAGGAACCGACTCTCACACCACCATGATCAACGGCCTGGGTGTAGTCGGTTGGGGTGTCGGCGGTATCGAGGCAGAAGCGGGCATGCTCGGCCAGCCGCTCTACTTCGTCACACCAGAAGTGGTCGGCTTCAAGCTGACCGGTACGCTGTCCGAAGGAGCGACTGCGACCGACCTGGCTTTGACCGTTACCCAGATGCTGCGGAAAAAAGGCGTGGTCGGCAAGTTCGTCGAGTTCTACGGCCCCGGCTTGTCAAGCATTTCACTGGCTGACCGTGCGACAGTAGCCAACATGGCTCCGGAATACGGTGCTACGATGGGCTTCTTCCCGGTTGACGCCGAGACACTCAACTACCTGCGTCAGACTGGCCGCAGTGAAGAGTTGATCACACTCGTAGAAGCCTATACCAAAGAACAAGGTCTGTTCCGTACGGACGACACTCCGGATCCGGTCTTCAGCGAGACGCTCGAACTGGATCTCTCCACCGTCGTGCCTAGTTTGGCTGGTCCTCGCCGTCCGCAAGACCGTGTCGAACTGACTGCGATGAAGGAAACCTTCAACAACAGCCTGCGCACCCCGATTGAGAAAGGCGGTTTCGGTCTGTCCGAAGATAAAATCGCCGCCCAATCGGAAGTGGTTCACCCGAACGGCGAAAAGAGCGTATTGAAAACTGGTTCCGTGGTTATCGCCGCGATCACTTCCTGTACCAATACATCCAACCCGAGCGTGATGCTGGGTGCAGGACTGGTAGCGAAAAAAGCCGTAGAAAAAGGCTTGATTAAACCTGCTTACGTAAAAAGTTCGCTGGCGCCAGGTTCCCGCGTCGTAACCCAATACCTGAGGGACGCAGGTCTGCAGGAATATCTCGACCAACTCGGCTTCCATACCGTGGGATACGGCTGCACCACTTGTATCGGCAACTCCGGTCCGCTGCCGGACGAGATCAGCAAAGGGATTGCTGACAACGATCTGACGGTAGCAGCGGTGCTTTCGGGTAACCGCAACTTCGAAGGGCGTATCCATGCTCAGGTAAAAGCCAACTACCTGGCTTCGCCGCCGCTGGTCATCGCCTATGCACTGGCTGGTACCGTGGACATCGACCTGACCAAAGAGCCAATCGGAACCGGCAAAGACGGTCAGCCCGTCTATCTGAAAGACATCTGGCCGACACCGCAAGAAGTCGCAGAAGCGACCAAGAAAGCGATGAACCCAGAATTCTTCCGTGCCGAGTACGAGCACGTCTTTACGGCCAACAAGCGCTGGAACGAGATCCCGACACCGGCTGGCGATCTGTACGAGTGGGACGAAAAGTCCACCTACATCCAAGAGCCGCCGTTCTTCAAGGATCTGAGCGACGAAGTAGGCCATATCGCTGACATCAAAGGTGCAAAATCAATGGCCCTGCTTGGTGATTCGGTAACAACCGACCACATCTCGCCGGCAGGAAACATCGCGCCAACCAGTCCGGCCGGTCTCTACCTGCAGGAAAAAGGAGTAGAACGGAAAGACTTCAACTCCTACGGTGCCCGTCGCGGTAACCACGAAGTGATGATGCGCGGTACGTTTGCCAATATCCGCATCCGCAACCAAATGGCACCGGGCACAGAGGGCGGCGTCACCACGTACCTGCCGACAGGCGAAGTGATGTCGATCTACGATGCCTGCATGAACTATCAAGACAACAACACGCCGCTGGTTGTCCTCGCCGGCAAAGAGTACGGGACAGGAAGCTCCCGCGACTGGGCGGCAAAAGGTACCTTCCTGCTCGGCGTGAAAGCGGTCATCGCTGAAAGCTACGAGCGGATTCACCGCTCCAACCTGGTGGGCATGGGTGTCCTGCCGCTGCAGTTCGCCAACGGCGAAAGCTGGCAATCGCTTGGCATCACCGGCAAAGAAACATTTGACATCGTCGGTCTTGGCGATGACGTACAGCCGGGCCAAAAAGCAAAAGTAAAAGCAACCCGCGAAGACGGCAGCACGTTTGAATTCGACGTGATCGTCCGTCTCGACAGCACCGTGGAAATCGACTACTACAAAAACGGCGGTATCCTGCAAACGGTACTGCGTCAGTTGATGGATGAGAATCCGGTAGCAGTAGGCTGATTGACGGGAATAGAGTGACAGGAGAACGGCGGGGAACCGCCGTTTCTTCTATGTGGAGTGGACGTCGGTCCCTTGTTGGGGGCACCGTACAATTGGGGAGTGGCGTTCAGGCTAGAAAGCCAGGGTAGGAATCCAATCGTTCGCACATGACGAAAGCCCTTTGGTTTTGCCGGTAGGCAAGGCCAAGGGCTTTTTTGGTGAGTTTTTTTCTGAGCAAACCCTTTCTTGGGGGAGGATCAAAAACACTTTTCATACCGCTACGATTTGTTATATCGGCACTTCGGTTTTAATTCTTGATAGGTACGATTACAAACTCCGGAGGTTATCGATGACTACACCAGCGGAGACGGTTTCAATTCCTCATAGGTACGATACAACCGCGACGGATCAGAGGGGCAGGCCTTTGTGGTTGCGTGAGTTTCAATTCCTCATAGGTACGATACAACCATATGGTTTGATGGATGGGAAAATGTTCTATACAAGTTTCAATTCCTCATAGGTACGATACAACCCACGTCACTACTCCGGGTGTGCCCTCAGTACTATTAGTTTCAATTCCTCATAGGTACGATACAACCGCGGCAATTGACGGGAAATGGCGGCGACTTAACGTGTTTCAATTCCTCATAGGTACGATACAACCCCTTCCGCGCGGAGGCGTGCGATCTCATTCGGTTGCCGTTTCAATTCCTCATAGGTACGATACAACCCCACCAACTGGGACTATAGGACGAGTTATCTTGATCAGTTTCAATTCCTCATAGGTACGATACAACCCCGGAGGATACACTGACAGCTAAGCGCAAGACCGAGTTTCAATTCCTCATAGGTACGATACAACCGAAATCGGCTGAATATTATCGAATGAACGCCGAGAAAGGTTTCAATTCCTCATAGGTACGATACAACCCACGTTGCAATCTTTGGTTGATTGGTTCAATCAACTGTTTCAATTCCTCATAGGTACGATACAACCGGAGGACGCGCAGTTTCTCGAAACCCGGAAGTTTCAACGTTTCAATTCCTCATAGGTACGATACAACCTTTTCGATAGATTGGGAATATCGCGCACCAAGTAGGTGTTTCAATTCCTCATAGGTACGATACAACCCCCAAAAACCCCCGACAACAATAGGATTCTCCAACCCCTGTCACACTCCTGCTTTTCATTATCTGCGAAAACCTAAAGATGGAAAAGCCATAGATTCCCTCCACTATACTTCATCTTTCTCATCTTTCCTCCAACACACAAAATGTCGTCGATCCCCCGGGTTTCCGACGCTACTAGGGATCGACGACATATCCACTCTTAGAACAAGCTCACCAAATATCCACTGATCATAACACCAGCCTAATCAAAACGACCGCCATTCCCGCTGCGCTCGCCATCCTACTTGATCATCTTGCCCATTCTCCAAGCCGCTTCCATCACCGGTCCAGAGATTTCTTTCATTCTCTCCATCGTCAAGCGGTTGGATGGACCCGATACTGCCAGAGCAGCCACGATCTTCCCGAATCCGTTAAAAATCGGCGCCGCGACCGCTGCTGCTCCTAGTTCTCGTTCTTCCACGCTGGTGGCATAGCCCAAGCTACGTATCTCTTCCAACTGCTCTACATAGGCAGACTTATCTACCGTATCCGGCCAGTCAGGGTCATGCAAAATATCCGCCCGTGTCGCTTCGTCGGCATAAGCGACCAGTACCTTGCTGGAAGCGCCAACGGCCAGCGGCATCCGTGCACCGACGGGAGCGACGCGGCGAATCGCTTGGTTGCTCTGCACGGCCTGGATGCGGATCCGCTCTTTATTGTCGCTCACGTACAAGCTGATCGTCTCTCCTACCAGATCACGCAGCCTCTCCATCTCCGGCAGCAGGATTTGCGCCGGATCATCGGAGCGGGACATATTGGCGGACAATTCCCAGATGCGGAATCCCAACCGATACTTTTCCGTTTGCGGATCACGGATCACAAACCCCTTCCCCTCCAATGAAGCGAGCAGACGGTGTACCGTGCTTTTATGCAGGGATATGCGGTTGGCGATTTCGCTTAATCCCAGTTCGGTGGTCTCTGTGAAGCAGAGCAAAATGTCCAGTGCCCGTTCAACAGCCCGTACGGTCGACTTTTGTTCTTCCACAACTCTCCCCCGCTTTCGAGCAGCGTCATGTGAATGAAGGTAAGATTCCCCGTGTCGTTTCACTAGCTGAAATGTGGTTTTACTATTAAGTATACTTGAAAACCAGTTAATTTAACATATCTGATGCGTCAAACCGGGAAAAGAGCGTACATTCGGCACCGCCTAAAACAGGCTCGTCCCTTCTGTCAGTGCTTTGGCATCCTCCGGAGAAATCAAAACCGTACGCGGTTTTCCCCCGCTCTGGCCGGATACGTACCCATCAGCCTCCATCATTTCGATCAGGCGGGCCGCCCGATTGTAGCCGATTCGAAAACGACGCTGCAGCGCTGAAGCGGAAGCCTGTCCTTGCTCCGCCGCATGAACGAGCGCTTCAAAATAGAGTGGATCTTCCCCTGCATCATAGGATTGAACAGATTGTTCCAGCTCCTCTTTGGTAAACAGGTAGTCTGGTTTTCGCTGTCGCTTGATCAACTCGGTAATCCGCTCGATCTCATCGTCGGACACGAAGTTGCCTTGCAGACGGACTGGAGCTGCCCCGCTCTCCAGGAACAGCATATCGCCGCGCCCCAGCAGCCGCTCCGCGCCAGACTGATCCAGAATGGTCCGCGAATCGATCTGGGAGAAGACAGCAAACGCGAGTCGGGTCGGCACGTTTGCTTTGATGTTGCCGGTGATGACATCAACAGATGGCCGCTGTGTGGCCAGCAGCAGGTGGATCCCGCACGCCCTGGCCTTCTGCGCGATGCGGATAATCGCATCCTCCACATCCTGCGGTGAGACCATCATCAGATCAGCCAGCTCGTCAATGATAATCACGATATACGGCAGAGCCTCCTCCGCAACGCGGTTGTACCGTTCAATGTCGCGAGCGCCAGCGTCCACAAACAGCGCATAGCGCCGCTCCATTTCCTCTACAGCCCACTTCAGCGCGGCAGTCGCCTGCTTGGCATCGGTGACGACAGGTGTGACCAGATGCGGCAGGTGATTGTACGGTGCCAGCTCTACCATCTTGGGATCGATCAGCAGCAGCCGGACCTGATCTGGACTTGCTTTGAACAACAGGCTGACGATGATTGAATTGATGCAGACGCTTTTTCCGGAACCCGTCGCCCCAGCGATCAACCCATGCGGCATTTTTTTAATGTCGGCGACGATCGCCTCACCGCCGATGTCCATGCCAAGTGCCACTGCCAGAGGTGACGGATGTTCGCGGAAGGTAGCAGACTCGATGATTTGGCGGATATAGACCGGCATGCTTTTGCGATTGGGTACCTCAATACCGACCGCGTTTCGTCCGGGAATCGGCGCTTCAATGCGGATATCCTTGGCGCTCAGGCTCAACTTGATATCGTCGGACAGTCCGGTGATCTTGTTTACCTTTACCCCGGGCGCAGGCTGCAGTTCAAAACGGGTCACGCTGGGCCCGCGGACAATCCCCACAACCTGTGCCTGAACGTTGAAGTTTTCCAGCGTTTCCTCCAAGAGCCGTCTCTGTTCGCTCGTTGACTCCTCATCTGCTTGTTCCAACTGCGGCGGCGATTGCAGCAAGTCAAGCGGAGGGTAGCGGTAAGTTTCCTGCCGCCCTTCAGCCGCTCTGCCAAACATCCTGTCCGGCACGTTTGAAGGTGTGACCGTACGGGCAAACGACGGGCCTGCCACGGGTTGCATGGATGGGCGGGTTTGCTCCGATCGCACCTGGTCTTCCATTCGTTCCCGTTCCTCATTATGATGCTGCTGCAACCACAGCTCTTTGGTCATCTCCTGTCCAGTAGCGGACCAAGAAGACGTTGGAGCCGCATCCAGTGTGACGGCCGCCTCATCATCTGGGTCGTGATCCGCGTTCGTTCCCAATTCGGAAGAGACTGCCAACTCCGCAGCCGCGCCCACCACTCGGTCAGTCTCCTCGGCTTGGTCAGTCTCCTCAGAATGATATGATCTGCTCCTAGCCTCTCCTTGCAAAGACCCGTTCCGTTCATCGCTGAGCTGGTTCGCTTGTGCGTCGGCACCGGTCTCTCGTGGCAAGAATGGGGAGAAGTTGGTTGCTTTGCTGTCAATGTGCTCTCCTGATGTGCCCTCCTCTGGACTGCGCTCTCCCCTGCTGTTTTCTTCTGGCTTGTTTTCTTCTACTGCCGACTGCTCCCACCGATTTGTCAGATCTACTGCAGCCGGAGATGCCTTTTCAACGGCGGCAGATCCGTTCTCCTGCTCATCGCCGCTGTTCACATCTGCCATCCGTTCATCTCGCAGCGGATCTGACTCCGAGTGTTCTTGCTCGCTCTGATGGAACTGGTTACGGGACGGATCGTCCGAAACACGTCGTTGATTGGGATCGATCCTGCCGTATATGGGAGAAATGATTTCTGTCGCTTCCAAACTGGCGCTTTCTTTGTGACGTTCCGCTTTTGGCGTCCTTTGCTCCCTCGACCGTTCCCGGTTCGACTCGTTCACCTGCTCTTTGTTTTCCCATCGTTTGGACGGTGGGACTTCTGCTTGAGAAGCAGGCTGCTCTTTACTTGCAACTCCCTCTTTGTCCTGTTCTCGGCGCGTCGTCGATTGGGCGAACAGCTCGTATGGAGCCGGCAGATCGTCACTCCCCCGCGAGGTTCGCTTCGGCTGATCGGGAATGACAGGAAACCGAAACTGCCCACGCCGCTCCGCTCCCCGCTCTTCCTCCGGGGGTGAGGATCGGCGCCTCTTCCGGTCTTTGGGATAAATATTTTTGGAGCGAGCCTCCAGAGATCGCGGCTTCACAGCGTGCGAGGAGAGATCAGGCGGGCGTTGTTCCCCTTCCGCTTCGCTCATTAAGTTTTTCCATAGCTGTACAATCCACTTCCACATGTTGCTTCGTCCTTTCTTGCTCTTTGAGGCAGCAGAATTCGTTCGCGCTTGTTCTTTTATCTTATCATGAATTGCTAGGTATTTTTGCCATCCCTGATTATTTTCTCTTTCCCGAAACTTTCCGCATGTTGTAACGTATACACATGTGGGTGTTCATTCAGCTCATGGCTGTTCCGCGTTCGGCGCAGCCAACTAATGGCACGAAAACAAGAAAGAGGTGTACCAGATGTTTTTGAAGAAGGGAATCATTCTACTCCTGTCTGCCATGCTGCTGCTCGCAGGGTGCGCAGGAGAGGCGTCACTCGTACGTGATGCTGTCGTCCAATCGGTAGAAAATCCAAACTACGACTACCAAGGGACGCTGAAACTGACCGGCAACATCGACGAACTGCTCGAATTGTCCGGCGAAGAAGTGGACGAAGAGGCTCAAGCGGTACTGGACGCGATCGAGGCAGGTCTGACCATTCGTGGGTCACAGCTTGATCTCAACCGCGCAAAACTGGTATTGGAAGCAAATGACGATAGTCTGCTTCGTGAAAAAGGGCTGTGGACAGGAGACGACAAAGCAGCGCTGGAACTGCTGCTCGATACCAACACGACTTATCTGAAGTCTCCGATTGATGAGAAGTACATCGCGATCGATCCAAATGAAATGGACCAATCCGGTATCGATCCGGAAGAGGCAAAAGCCTTCCAGGAAAAAGTAAATGAGCTGATGATCGACTTCTTGAAGAAGTACGTCGCTGAATACGGCTTCGAGCTGTCTGACGCTGAGAATCTCGGCACAGAAACAGTAACCCTGCCGAACGGCGATGAGGTAGAGGCAACCCACGTCTCCATCACACTGGATACGAAAGAGCTGATTAACCTCTTCCTCTATACGGCAAAAGATGCTACGACCAACCCAGAAGTTCGCAGCTTTGCCATCGATCTGATGACAGCGATCAGTGAGTTTGCCGAAGCGAATGGCGAAGAAATGCCGTTCCCAGCTGAAGATCGCAAGGCTCACATCGAAGAGATGGTAGACGAAGGTCTGGCGCAGCTGAAAACGATGGTAGACACCCTGGAACAAACCTACACGGTTGACGAAATGGTGGAAATGGCACAAGAAGAAGGGCTGAAGTCGCTGGAAGTAGAGCTGGATTACTACATCAACGACGACAAGCTGCCTGTCCGCACCACCAGCACCATCGAAGTATCTTTTGAAGATCCTAGCGGGGAACTCTCGGTTCCGGTAAAACTCGGCCTTGAGAGTGACAGCTACATCTGGAATTACGGTGAAGCCACCTCGTTTACCTATCCGGATGAGGAAGACACTATCTCGATCGAGCAATTGACCGAAGAAAAAGAAGTAGAAGGCCTGAATAAAGACGGCTTCCTGTACGCGATCGTACAAGAAATGAACAAGGAAACCGGGATGATCGTATTCGATCTCAACGAGAACTCGACTACTTTGAACGGTGAAGCGCATGCTGACGTGAAGCCGTACCAAGATCCGAAAACCGGGACGACCATGGTACCGTTCCGCTTTATCGGGGAAGCGATGGGAGCTGACATCAGCTTCGACGCTGAGACCAAAGCGGCTATCTTTGAAAAAGACGATGTTCGCATCGTCCTGACCAATGGCAGCAGCACGGCAGAAGTGAACGGTGAAACCGTCACGCTTCCGCAGCCTAGCGTAATCAAAGACGGCTCCCTCTACGTTCCGCTGCGTTTTGTCAGCGAGCAGTTGGGCGCAGAAGTGATCTGGATCGATGAAGTCAAACAAGTGCTGATCCAGTACGAGAAGTAAGCATATTATCATCAAAGCGGCTCGCGTCAACCAAGCGAGCCGCTTTCTTTTTCGGTCATCTCGACGGGGATGAACAGGTCGTGAATGCAGCAACCAGAAAGGCGTATGAAGAGGCAGGGATCGTCTTCCTTACGTGCGAAAAGCGATCGATAACGACGTACGAGGGATGTGGTTTGACAGTGACGGCTGGTCGGCTGATTGAGATCAGATTGTGAGCAGCGATCTTTCTGTCGAATTGGAGTGAAAGGGCCCCTCTAGGGGAAAAAACCCGGCTGTCCTATGCCGGGGTCTATCGCATACTGATGTGAATCCGGGCATCTTTCAGCCAGTCGTCAAGGGCATCCTTATAAAAAATATACTTGTTATTGATGGCAATGTAGGGAATGCCCAACTCTGCTCGATTCACGAACTCCGACAATTCCTTGTAGTCCATGCCAAGATACTGGGCAGCATCACTCATGTACATGTATTCCTTATCCCCTTGCACGTTGTCCCGCTGCCCACCTCTACTGCTGGCGACCTCTCTTGTTACATCGGCCAACTTACGGATCGCCTGAGCCACTTGCCCGCTGTCATCCCCATAGCGAGCCCGTGCTACTTGCTCAAGCGCACCAGCGATGACATATGAGCCGATCAAGATCGATACGGCCAGTCCCCCAATCGCTACTGCAAACCATTTCTCTTTTTCCATGGTTTCACCTCCAAACCATCACAGCGAGCCTCAACAGCTCGCTGCCTCTGTACGGAACCACCCTATGAATTCCCTACTGTGAATAGCGTACAATACAACTGAAGTGCAAGGCCAGAATGAATTCTTTCATCTCTATCAAGACTCTACTCTCTACTCGTTCGTCTCCTCACCAGGGAAGGCGTCCCCCGATACCGGCTCCAGTCTGGCAGTAAAGTGACGCAGAATGTCGGGCTCATAAGTAAAACGTACTCCGCTGATCTGCTCCCGCCGCTTGTAAATGCTGATCAGGGCGTCAGCCACCACCCGCAGGTGGTTGTCTGTGTAGACGCGCCGAGGGATGGTCAGCCGCAGGAACTCAACAGGCGACTGCAGATTTTTTCCGGTTTCCGGATCACGCCCCAATAAAAAGGAACCTACTTCCACCCCGCGCACGCCTGCCTCTACGTACAGTTCCACTGCCAACGCATGGGCAGGGAATTGATCGAATGGGATATGCGGCAGGAACTTTTTGGCGTCGACAAATACGGCATGACCGCCTACCGGCTTTTGGATGGGGATGCCTGCCTCGTCTAACCAACGTCCCAAACGTTCCACCTGTCCCATCCGATGAGCCAGATAAGCTTCCTCAATCACTTCACGCAAGCCGCGGGCCAAAGCTTCCATATCGCGTCCGGCCAAGCCACCGTAAGTGGGGAATCCTTCATACGGGACGACCATCGCTTGGATCCGCCGGTACAGGTTTTCATCCTCTTTGAGCGCAATCATGCCGCCCATGTTGACCAACCCGTCTTTTTTGGCACTCATCGTCAACCCGTCGCCGTAAGAAAACATTTCTCGCACTATTTCCTCGGTGCTCTTGTCCGCATATCCCGCTTCCCGCTGCTTGATAAAATAAGCGTTTTCCGCAAAACGGGCAGCGTCAAAAAAGAGCGGCAGTCCTCTCTCCCGCGCCATCTTACTAACCGCACGGATATTGGCCATCGATACGGGCTGTCCTCCAGCACTGTTGCAAGTGATTGTAATCAGGATAAACCCGATCTGCTCACGCGGGGTGGCATCCAGATAAGTCTTCAGTTTTTGCAGATCGAAATCGCCTTTAAACGGATAGAGAGAGTCGGTATCGAACGCTTCCTCGACGACGAAGTTGAGCGCACACCCACGGGCCAGTTCTATGTGTGCCTTGGTTGTATCAAAGTGCATGTTGCCGATCGCGATTTGACCAGGGGTATGGAGCAGCAGCGGAAACAGCACCTGTTCCGCTCCCCTCCCCTGATGGGTAGGAATCACGTAGCGATACCCGAACAGCTCTTGGACGACACGTTCCAGATGGTAAAAGCTGCGGCTGCCGGCATACGCCTCGTCTCCTATCATCAAGCCCGCCCACTGTGTATCGCTCATCGCTCCCGTTCCACTGTCGGTCAACAGGTCGATATAGACATCTTCCGCGCGCAGGGAAAAGGGATTGTAACCCGCTTCGATGATCCGCTTGATCCGCTCCTCACGGGGAATCAGCCGGATTGGCTCCACCATCTTGATCTTGTATGGCTCCGCACGATAATGATTTTCCATCACTCAGCCTCCTCGGTATTCACAGTTCCTTCTACCTGCTTATGATGGGTAGCAATCCGCGTGCCAATGCCATGGCGAGAATTGGGGAGGGCCGATGGAGGTTCTGCTGCGCCAATCGTTTTTCCCCGAAAAAGAGAGGCCCTTTTCTATGTTAGGGCCCCTACTCTAACCAATACTTTCATTCACATGTCCTATAATAGAACACCAAAAACCTTTTTTGATTCATTATGAAACAAAAAAGCGGAACATTCCGCTTAGAGGCTGTAAAAAAAGAGGGATGGCACGGGAGATTGTATTCTTTTCCTTCCATCGATCATAGCCACTTTCCAGGAAACAGAACGATCGGCAGCACACGATTCGAAAACGAGCGAACCTTAAAACGGGAGCTTCATTGTATTATTTTTGTCTCATTTCGAAACATCAAGACCATCTAGTCCATACTCTTTCAGCTTTCGATAGAGAGTCGATCTGGATATGCCAAGCTGTTTGGCCAGTTCCCCGCGTGTGACGGATCGCTGCAACCCATACCGGATATAGGCAGCCTCCATTTCCGCCAATGTCCGAATCGGTTCATCAGTTCCTGCAAGGGGCGGACTACCAGGACTGGATAGCTGCTGCAGGGACAGATCATCCACCTTGATCCGATCATGTTCGCAAACGGCTACCGCCCGTTCCATCAGGTTGGACAGTTCACGAAAATTGCCGGGGAAATGATACTGCTCGATGTGGAGCAGCGCTTCTTTGGAGAGTACGACATGGGGGCGGCCCAGCTTTTGTTTGGCTCGCTCAAAAAAGAATTGGGTAAAGAGGCGGATATCTTCGCCTGTCTCCCGGAGCGGTGGCAGTTGTATCGGGAAAACAGCGAGCCGATAGTACAGATCCTGGCGGAATGTACCCTCCTGCACCATACTGGAAACATCGCGATTGGAAGCGCTGATCACCCGCACGTCTGTTTTTCGCTCCATCCTGCCCCCTACCCGCATCACTCTCATGTCTTGCAATACCCGCAGCAGTTTCACCTGCAGGTGAATCCCGATTTCTGTGATCTCATCGAGGAACAGCGTCCCTCCTTCTGCCATCTCGAATAATCCTGGACGCCCTCCTTTTCTCGCTCCCGTAAATGCCCCTTCCTCATAACCAAACAATTCGCTTTCCAACAACGACTCTGGAATCGCTGCGCAGTTTACCGCCAGAAACGGTTTCTCCCTGCGCTCGCTCGAAGCGTGAATGTAGCGGGCCAGTACTTCTTTTCCTGTCCCACTCTCCCCGATCAGCAGCACAGGCGAGGGAATTAGCGACGCTTTTTGCGCGAGCCGCCACATCTGTTCCCGTTTGAGATGGCGGCCAAACAGCACGCCATCTGGTTCAAAAGTTTGCACCTGCATGGTGCGGATCGTCTCCGCCGCTACCTGCAATTGTTCCGTTAGCTGCCGCAGTTCCGTCACATCCCGAAACAACGACAGCGCCCCTATTCGTTTGCCTCGATGGGCAAGCGGCGTGATATTGGATATGACCTCTCTGTCCAGCACTTTCGTCTTTACCCCTGTCTGTGCTTCTCCCGTTTTCAACGTGTGCAGCAGACGGGAAAACGGAACGGCATCTGTCACGTACTGTCCCAGCACGTCTTCCGGTGCGAGTCCGGTGATCCGCCGGTTCGCTTCGTTTACATACCGAACAATCCCCGCCTTATCGATCACTACGACTCCGTCGTACAACGCATCAAGGATAGGTGCGGCAACCTCAATCATCTGCTGGAGCACGGATTGGCTCATGCGATCACTCCTTGATCAGGCGACGAACCTCCTCGTGCAGCGGACCGTTACTCGCCATCATCGATGGAAGATCATCGGGATCAAATGGTTTATGTTGATACGTCTGCCCCTGCCAGTCTGTAATCTTCGCACCCGCCTCCTGGGCAATCAAAATGCCGGCCGCCACGTCCATCACACTGGACCGCTGCAAGATGATGTAGTCGATCCAACCATTTGCCAATAAACACCAGTCCAATGCCGGGGCGATCGTCCGCAGCAGCCGTTTGCTTCGCAGCACAAACGGTTCGGTGAAAGCCAGTTCCTCTTCTCTGCTCAACGAATCACGTCCACGGATATAGGAACCCACCGCTTTGGTCAGTTCACGGCGTGTATTGACGGAGATCCGCCTGCCGTTGAGATAGGCTCCTTTTCCGCGCTCCGCCCAAAACATCTGCTCAGCGATCGGATTGTACACCACGCCCAGCACAATCTGCCCCGCTTGCTGTAGGGCAATCGAAACAGAGAAGTACGGATAGCCGATAAAGTAGTTGTTCGTCCCATCCAGCGGGTCGACGATCCAGAGATACTCGTCTTCTCGTCGCACCATCCCCACTTCCTCCGAGATGATCGTATGCGTGGGGAAGTGTTGGTGGAGCAAACGGATAATCCGCTCTTCGCTCCCTTTGTCTTCCGGCAGCTTCACATCGTTGTGCGATTCCAGATCAGGGGTTAGCTGCTGCATGAATCGTTGCTTCAGGTATCCACCCGCTTCGCGGGCCGCTTGTTTTGCAATCTCCAGCATCTTGATTCCTACTCCTTTTCCTGTCTTTTACATCCTTAGCAGACCTGCGAAGAGCATACTCGCCTCCCGCTGCAAAACGGTGTTTGTCTGTGGGGACTCCATTGGGTCGTTGTGACCTATTGCCGTTGCGTCGCGTGACGATTGCCTTGATTTTCCCTTGCCTTTTCATCGTGCGCTGACTATCATAGAAAAAAGCTGCTTGCTTACAAGAAAGGAGGCAGGTACACGTGAACAGCGATTTTATCCGCTTGAGAAACCTGGAAGGCGAGCTGAAGCTCACCCAGATGAACAGGAGCTACAGCTGTTCCGTCACCAGCAAAGAACTGGTGTTTCAAAAGCCGCACATGACCTACCATCTGTTCTTGCACGACATTCTCAGCATCGTGCCGATTTCACCGGAACAGCGGACGATTCCCTTTCGCCACAGTGCCGATCAGGCTCGTTCCGAGTATGGTTCCGATTACTATAAGATAGCCGTGAAGTGGGGACGGGTTGTTACCCGTTCCGGTGTTGTGGAACGGGAAGATATGGAGTTTATCGTCCCGCTGTCCAACAAGATGCTGCAGTACATCGCCAAATACAGCGGAATGACGATTATCCCGTAGCCCCCTTAGTTTTTGGGTGACCGAGGAGCATAAAGCTGCCGGTAGCGTGGGCCACTAATCGCTCCACATCGTCGTACAAGCTAGCCTCACACACGACCAGGCTTTGTCCGCGGTGCAGGATAGCGGCTACACAGCGCAGCTGTTTGCCCGTGCCGGGACGGATGTAATTAATCTTCAGTTCCGTTGTCACAGCGTACCGTCCGTTTGGCAGCGATCGGTTGATCAACGAGCCCATCGTCGAATCGATCAGCGTGGCCGTAATCCCACCGTGCACCACCCCGAGCGAATTGTGCATAAACGGTGTAATCGGCACGATAAACTGATACGTCCGCTTTTCCTCGTCGAGATACTCTCCCGACAGGCCGAGAAAACCGGACAGATAGGCGCTGTTCCGCTCCCGCTTGCGACGTACAGCTTGAGCGGCCAATGCAAGCACTTCACGCTCTTGTTCCGTTCCGTTCTCCCAAATCTCTCGTAATTCTTCCAGCATAGCTCTCTCCTCCGCTTCCGGTCGTTCCTAGTACCAGATCCTTTTCCATTGTACCCCAACGCCCAGATGTCGATCAAAAGCAAAACGCGCTCGGAGTGCTGCTCTTGAGCGCGTTTTCTGTATACTGCCTTTATCCATGTCGAACCCTATCTGTCAGTCTCCGCTATACCTTAAACCTTCCGATCAGCTGCTGCAGTTCTTCTGCCATTTTGGCCAAAGCAGAAGTGGATGCTGAAATATCTTCCATGGATGCCAACTGTTCCTCGGTTGCCGCGGAAACACTTTGCGTGCCCGACGCTGCTTCGGCGGCAGTCTCAGCGATCTGTTCAATCGCTTGGTTGACCTGTTCGCTGCTGGCGGATGCCTGTCTGGAAGATACGTGATCTGCTGGATCTGTGTAGTGACAATCCGGATCGATTGCTGGATTTGTTCAAACGATTCTCCAGCGGTATGGACCACCTCGATTCCCATAGTCACCTCCTCGGTGCCGGTCTCCATCAACTCAACAGCACGGCTGGTAGCTTCCTGAATCGTAGCAATCAGTTGGACGATTTCTTGTGTCGAGGCAGCAGCTTGTTCGGCCAGTTTTCTCACTTCGTCGGCAACAACTGCGAAACCTCGGCCATGTTCGCCTGCGCGCGCTGCTTCAATTGCAGCATTGTGGGCGAGCAGATTGGTTTGAGCGGTGATCTCGGTGATCACTTGAGTGATCTGACCAATATTTGCAGTATTGTCACTCAATGTGTTGACCACTACGGCTAGATCTTTCATTGTACGATGGATGGAATTCATCTGCTTGATCGCTGTTTGGATCGACTGGTTGCCTGCGACGGCCCTGTTGGACGTATCCTCTGCCTTCTGGGAGACATCACCGGCATGCGCGGCAATCTCCTAGATCTGGTTGGTCATCGCCGCAATTGATGCAGATCCCTCTCCCACACTTTGCACCTGCCGATCCGTACCAGCCGCTACCTCTTGGATGGTTAGAGAGATCTGTTCCGCTGCCTTGCTGTTTTGCTCTACACCGGCCGAAAGTTCCTCTGCTGACGCCACTACCTGTTCCGCCGACTCGCCAACCTGCGCGACAAGACGCTGAATCTGTTCCAACATCGCGTTGAACGACGCTGAGAGCTCGCCTACTTCATCCTTTCCTGTTACGGGCAAGCGTGCCGTCAAATCGCCTTCGTTGCCAGCCAATTCGTTCAACCGCTGCGATACGACAGTGAGCGGCCTCAGTTTTTTAAACAAGACGACAAACACGCCAGCCCCTCTCAACAAGACGAGAGCGATCATCACATTAGTCAGCATGAGATAGAAGGCCGCCATGTCGCTGGCTTGCTTCTTTTCCCCATCTACCCGCTTCTCCATCGTCTCCTGGAATTGCAGGATCATCTCATTGATCTTCTGTTTATAAGATGCATACTCCTCGCCAAACATCAATTGTCGGGCTTTGTCGAAATCGTCTGACTCGACAGCTTTCATCGCTTCCTCTCTAGCCTGACCAGATCATCCGATTGCTGCTTTGCCTGCTCGACTAGAGCCAGCTCCTCTTCGGGTGTGTTCAATTCCCGCAATTGTTGGATGACCCTTTCACGTGTCTTTGTCTCGTTTACCTCACGCCAATAATTATCGAAGTGAACACGGTCGCCAAACTGCACACAAGCCCGCATCTCATGAGTGAGGTAATCGGACGTATTTTTCAGGTCAAATCCAAGCTGTCTCGTGATGAGTTGCTTTTGAACCCATTCCCGTTCCTGTTAAATACTCGAATTCAACTGAAATACGGTGAGAACACTTACTAGCATGACAACAGTCAATATGCCGCCCATCAGTTTCAGCAAAACAGAAATTTTCAACCGATCCACCCTCCCACCTTTGTGCTATCTTTCCTTTTCCCAAATCGAAAATAGTCGAAACTTGTCGTTTTAATTACACAAATTTGTTTTTGTCGAATGAAGCAGATTTATCACTCCCCCCCTCTATTCTCTTATTGGAAAACTGGTCGCAAATCTTGAAATTTTCTTATTTTGCGGTATGATTGAAAGTTATAAGAGCTTAAGGACAACAGCTCTTTTGTCAGTGATTATTCCAAACGTCATATAGGGCAGAAAAGAGTCCCACAGGACATACGTTCTGGCTCACCAGAGAAACATCTCGACGTAGGATTCGACAGTAAGGAGAGGGAGGTAACCATGGCAAAGCAAAAACGTAGAAGTGACATGATTAAGAAGGGATTTGACCGTGCACCACACCGGAGTTTGCTCCGTGCGGCCGGGGTGAAGGAGGAGGATTTCGACAAGCCGTTTATCGCGATCTGCAACTCGTACATCGACATCATTCCGGGCCACGTTCACCTGCAGGAGTTCGGCAAAGTGGTTAAGGAAGCTGTGCGTGAAGCTGGCGCTGTTCCGTTTGAATTCAACACGATCGGCGTAGACGACGGTATTGCGATGGGCCACATCGGGATGCGCTACTCCCTGCCCAGCCGGGAGATCATTGCTGACAGTTTTGAGACCGTCGTGAATGCCCACTGGTTTGACGGTGTGATCTGCATCCCCAACTGCGACAAGATCACCCCTGGAATGATGATGGGGGCGCTTCGCGTCAACATTCCTTCCGTCTTTATCAGCGGCGGCCCGATGGCAGCAGGTAAGACAAGCGATGGTCGCAGCATCTCGCTCTCGTCTGTCTTTGAAGGCGTCGGTGCCCACCAAGCTGGACTTATTAACGACGATCAACTGCAAGAGTTGGAGCAGTTTGGCTGTCCTACCTGCGGCTCCTGTTCGGGGATGTTCACCGCCAACTCGATGAACTGTCTGGCAGAGGTGCTCGGGATTGCACTTCCCGGCAACGGTACCATTCTCGCCACGTGGCCGGAGCGCAAGGAACTGGCCAAATCAACGGCAGCCCATCTGATGCACTTGATCGAACATGACATCAAACCGCGTGACATCGTCACGGCAGAAGCGATTGACGATGCCTTTGCCCTGGATATGGCGATGGGCGGCTCGACCAATACCGTTCTGCACACGCTGGCGTTGGCCCATGAAGCCGGAGTCGATTATCCGATTGAGCGCATCAACCAGGTAGCAGATCGTGTGCCTCACCTATGCAAACTGGCTCCTGCCTCAGACTACCACATCGAGGATTGCCACCATGCAGGCGGTGTCTCTGCGATCCTGCGTGAGCTGTCGAAAAAAGAAGGCGCGCTTCACATGGAGCGGATCACGGTGACGGGCAAAACGCTGGCGGAAAACGTCAAGGATGCAGAAATCAAGGATGAAAAGGTGATCCATCGCCTCGACAACCCGTACAGTGAACGGGGCGGACTGGCCGTCTTGTTTGGCAACATAGCGCCAGAAGGAGCGATCATCAAAACCGGTGCGGTAGACGCCTCGATCAAAAAGCACGAAGGGCCGGCGATCTGCTTTGATTCTCAGGAAGAAGCGTTGGCGGGGATCGCGAACGGCAAGGTAAAAGAAGGCCATGTCGTCGTCATCCGCTATGAAGGGCCAAAAGGCGGACCGGGTATGCCGGAAATGCTGGCCCCTACTTCACAAATTGTCGGCATGGGGCTCGGTACCAAAGTGGCGCTGATCACAGATGGTCGCTTTTCTGGTGCCTCCCGCGGGATCAGTATCGGACACGTCTCTCCGGAAGCGGCCGAGGGCGGTCCAATCGCCTTCATTCGCGATGGTGATTTGATCACAATCGACCTCGAAGGGCGCTCGATCCAACTGCACGTCTCCGACGAAGAGCTGGCCAAGCGGAAAGCAGAATGGCCCGGATTTGAGCCGAAAATCAAGACTGGCTATCTTGCCCGCTACACCAAGCTGGTCACCAATGCGAGCAAGGGCGGGATTATGGAGATCTAGTAGTGACAGACTTCTGCTGCGTATGAGAGCTGGCATATACATGCCATATATGAAAAAAAGAACCCGAGTAAAGGACTCTATCAAAAGCCTGTTACTCGGGTTCTTTTCCGTCTGAGTTCGATTTGTGTGCTTGGGAACAAACCCAAAGCGCCCAAAATCACACATTACTGAGACCAATATGCGGGAGACTATAAGTTGGGCCAGGATTTTTCTACAGTGAAGGGGACCCGTTCCAGCGAATTACCTCAGTCCTTTAACTGAATTCGAGCTAGTTGCTACCACCTGTTAAAAATCCCTTAACAGCGTAGAAGCCCAACACCTCTCCATCCATTCGCACTGAAGACCGAGGCACGACTTGATAAGAAATTATGTAGGTCAAAGAGTTGTTTGCAGTAGTTGTGAAACTACGCACTACTCTCAACCTACCGCTAGCCTCTTTACTATTAGGTAAGATTACATAACGTACCGCAACGCCATCCGGCAAAGCCACTCTGTGGCTAGAGGAAGTGCCCGTTCATCGATCACAAACCGAGGGTGATGGTGCGGATATACCGGTCCTTCCGGCAGCCCCGCGCCGACGAAACAGAAGGCACCAGGCACTTTTTGCAGGTAGTAGGCAAAGTCCTCTCCAGCCATGTTAGGCTGCATGATACCGACATGTTGGGCGCCAAACACCGGTTCAGCTTCCTGCATCGCTGCCCTCGCTTCCCGTTCATGATTGATCACCGCAGGGTAGCCCCGTACATAATCCATATCGATCCGGGCCCCATACATCTGGGCTATGCTGGCAGCCGTCTGTTCCAATCGTCCCTGCAGCAAATCTCTTACCACAGGATCAAAACTGCGCACAGTCCCTTTCAGCACGGCCTTGTCCGCAATCACGTTAAACGCTGACCCGGACTGCAGCAACCCAAAAGTAACCACTCCTGAATCGAGCGGGTTGACCTGACGGCTGACGATATGCTGAGACGCCATCACCAGATGGGAGGCAATCACCAGAGAATCAACCGTCTTATGCGGCAGTCCGCCATGTCCCCCCTTGCCACTGATCGTGACCGTAAACAGGTCAGCCGCAGCCATCATCGGCCCCTGTGTTGTGTAGAAGGTACCCACCGGAAACTCTGACCATAGGTGGAGACCAAAAATCACGTCTACACCATCCAGCGCCCCTGCTTCTATCATCCCTATTGCACCACCGGGTGGAATCTCTTCAGCGGGTTGAAAGATGAAGCGAACACTCCCCCGCAGCCGATCGCGCATGCCGCTCAGGATCTGGGCCGCTCCCAACAAGGCAGCCATATGCCCGTCGTGCCCGCAGGCGTGCATAATCCCCGGCACTTCGGAAGCGTAGGGAAGCCCCGTCTCCTCCACAATCGCCAGCGCATCCATGTCGGCGCGCAGGGCTACCGTCTTGCCTGGTATCTTCCCCACGAGATCGGCCACCACGCCATATCCATTTACTCCCTCGCGTACGTCTAACCCAAACTGCCGCAACATACCGGCCACGACGCTGGCTGTCCTGCTCTCGGCATACGACAGCTCAGGATGACGGTGAAACTCCCTGCGCCATTTCACGATCTCTCCTGTCAGGCTTTGACAGGCTTCTTTTATCGTCATGTTTGTTTTTCCCCTCCCGATCAAGTGATGCTTGCGGATCGTTTGTTCTTTTCCTTCTTTTATTGTAGCAAATCCCGCAATCGTTGAGTTGCTCTCTTGAATTGTGACGCCGAACATAATAACATGTAGAAGGATTTTTTTCATCCGTGATACTTCTCGAGGAGGTTTCTCATGCGATTACGCAATATCCCCGGGGCTGAGGAAGCGCTCCGTCAATATCCAGTGTTCGTAGAAGACCCAACTGCCTATCGCGGGCGTTGGCAGGAACGCTTTGGCAACGACCACCCGCTTCATCTGGAGATCGGCTGCGGCAAAGGCCGCTTCATTACAACTCTCGCCGAGCAGCATCCAGAGATCAACTTTATTGCGCTGGAGGTAAAGGCAGAGGTGATTTACCGTACCGCCCAGAGGACCGAGAAGAGGCCCATACCCAATCTTGCGCTGGTTCAGTACAACGCGACCTTGCTACCCGATCTGTTTGCGGAACAAGAACTGGATCGCATCTACCTCAACTTTAGCGATCCCTGGCCTAAACGACGTCATCACAAACGACGCCTCACCTACGCCGGTTTTTTGCGGATGTATAAACAGGTACTGAAACCCCATGGTGAGATTCATCTCAAAACGGATAATGAAAAACTGTTTGAGTACTCGCTCAACCAGTTTTCTGAGGAACGATTCCAACTGCGTCACATCACGTTTGACCTGCATCAATCGCCGTTTGCCGAACAAAATGTGATGACGGAGTACGAAGAACGATTTGCCAGCCGCGGACAGCGGATTTATCGTACAGAAGCGGTTTACCTGCCTTGATCACGGAACAAATGAAACTTCCATCTCTCCTTCTGCACATGAGGAGATCCCACGAATATTACGCGCTTTGTACAGGCGGCGGCCCACCCAACTTGTGTAGTCACTACATATAGTAGGTGTAAACGCTGATGTAAAGAGGCGATGAATCTGAAGAAGAACGGTCTGTCAAGCGAAGATCTAACCCTGTTGGCTGCTCTCCTTGCGCTTGTAGCTGATATCCTTGTCATATGGGCACTGTTTAAAGAGAAACAGGAGAAAGAGAGCGATCTTTTATAAAGCAATGAACCGCGCAAAGCGCCTATTCGGCTGCCCTGACAAATGGCAGCCGATTATTTTATGCATCCCTCAAAAACCTGTTGCAACGTGATGTACTTTCATGGTAAGCGGATTCACCCGATCCTTCCATGAAAAAGAAACTGTTTTGCCTCAGGAAAAGTAGGGAATAACCCTAGTTATGTGCAATCGATGAACAACCAACAGGAGGCAGCAGGATGAAACGCAGGATCAAACTTAGTGTAGGTAAGAAACTGTATATGGGCTTTATCTTTATGATGTTACTCGTGCTTGGCGTTGGCAGCCTCGGCATGAAGGAAATGAGCAGTATCTATCAGGAAGCCGAAGAGATTAACGGAAACTGGCTGCCGGGCGTGAGCATCATCAACAATGTGAACTATCTAACCGAACGGGTTCTCTCTCTGGAACTGAAATACGTTGTGACGCAAGATCAGTCGCAACGGGACAAACTGCTTGCGGAGATGGATCAGACGCTGGGCAAAGTAGAGACAGCCCTTTCCCGATACCAGGCAAAGATCGTGCTGGACGAAGAACGAAAAGCGTTTACCAGTTTGCAGGAAACATGGGCACAGTACTTGGAGCTGCATCAGCAAATGATCGATGTCGGCAAACAGGGAGAAAGCTTTGCCATGGACCTGCTGCTGCTCGATGCCGACACGATCTACTCAGAAATGCAAGGGTATATCGACACTCTGATCAAGCTGAATAATGACGGCGCTAACCAGGCAATCAAGGAGGCAGATGCGGCCTACCAACGCGCTAACAACCTGACAGGATGGCTGCTCGGTATCTCTGTCCTTTTTGGTATGGTCTACGCCTACAGGCTAACCCGAAGCATAACGGTACCGCTGAAACAAATCTCGGACAATATGAAACAGGTTGGCCAGGGAGATTTGAGGGTAGAGGATGTTGCGTGTAAAAATCGAGACGAGATCGGCAGCCTGGCAGCGGATTGCAACAACATGGTCCGCGATCTGCGTGAAGTGATCGGCCAGGTCGGTACAAGTGCCGTCAATCTGTCGGCCAGCTCGGAACAATTGGCTGCAAGTGCCGATCAAACGGCAGACGCTACCCAACAAATTGCTTCTACGATCCAGGAAGTGGCGAGTGGAGCAGACAGCCAACAGCAAAGCGCAGAAGAGAGCGCTCGTTCCATGGAAGAGATGGTCACTGGCATCCAGCGGATTGCCGAATCGGCGGCGGCTGCTTCCGAATTGTCGGCGCAAACGTCAGACGAGGCAGCACGCGGCGATGAAACTATCCAACAAGCCGTTCGGAACATGGAATCGATCCGCCATTCTGTCGGCCGTTCCACAGAAGTGATCCGACAGTTGGAGGAGCGGTCCAGAGAAATCGGTGAGATTATTGCTGTCATCACCGGTATAGCCGGACAGACCAACCTGCTTGCTCTAAACGCGGCGATCGAAGCAGCCCGTGCAGGAGAACAAGGCAGAGGGTTCGCTGTCGTCGCCGATGAAGTGCGCAAGCTGGCGGAACAGTCAGAAGCCTCCGCTCAGCATATCGCACAGTTGATTGAGCAGATCCAAAGCGACACCCACCTCTCTGTAGAGTCGATGACAACAGCCAATCGGGATGTATCGGAAGGGATGACCACCGTTCGAGATGCCGGTGAAGCCTTTGAGCGAATCGTACAAGCTGTCACGCGGACAACTGATCAGATACAGGAGGTCTCAGCAGCCTCTGAACAGCTGTCGGCCAGCGCACAACAGGTAACGGGCACGGTAGAACTGATGGCGATGATCGCCCGCGAATCTACTTCTCACATCCAAGGTGTAGCCGGTTTGTCAGAGGAGCAGCTTGCCTCGATGGAAGAGATCAGCAGTTCAACCGCTAATCTGAGCAAGATGGCCCAGGAACTGCAGGAGCTTACGCAGCGGTTTCGCTTATAATACAAAGGGGGCAGCAGCCTCCTTTTTTCTTTTTTCTGCTCTCTTCTTTTCTTTCCTCCTGCAAAGGATTACCATGAAAAGGAAGGGAGGGGAGCAGATGATTTACTGGCATTGGCTGTATCGAGATTTTTTGCAGGCCTACACCAGCAGCACAAGCAAAGATTGGGTAGAGCAGTATCGTCAGCACTACTGGAGACCGAATCAGCACCTGCTTCAGCCGCTTCACTATGCCGTGAGAGGCTACCCGACAGAAGAGCTTGTAGCCTCCCGGATCGCATCCCTTGGCCGCTCCCGGTTTGACCGGTTAGTGGATAGTGTCGGTCAGCCGGCCATGTTTGAGCAAATGGTTGTCAGTGCCGCAGGCGACCTGCTGCAGCGACTATCTTTCACGCCTGATGGCCAGGATGTCTACGTTATCGTCGGATTGGACTGCACCAACATCTACAGCGTACCCTACGAGGGGCGCATGGTGACCGTGATCTGCCTGGAAGCGGTCGATGGGCAGGTGGCAGAACTGCAGTTGCTGCTGGCACACGAATTCCATCACTGGCTGAGACAGTCTCCATCTAGGGAGAATTTGTTTGAGCAATCGGTCGGACAACGGCTGGTCACAGAAGGATTGGCCGCTTGTTTCACCAAAGAGACCTTCCCCGGGCGAACGCTAGCGGAATACTGCTTTGTCCCCGAAGAGACCGTGAACTGGACGATTGCCCACATCGACAAACTGAATCATCTGCTTGTCCCACACCTCTACCGGACAGAACTGATACAGGCCCTTTTCTCACGTGCTCCCTCTGGCCTTCCAATCGAAGGGATGCCGCTACGCACAGGCTATGCATATGCGATGCTACTCATACAGGAACAGTTAAACCGCCGAAACCTGACTGCACAGCAGGCAGCCCTGCTTCCTTGGGAACAACTGCTGGGCATCGACACACGCTCCTCCTAATCTAATTTCCAATCCTTACCGATATGGGTAGTAGGGGAGGGTTTTGCGTGAACAAGGCACAATTCCTTCAAGAAAAAATAGCCTATCTGATCCGCTATCCCGGACAAACCGAGCTTGACTTCTACCGCCATCTGACAGAACGCTATCCAACGGAAGCAGTTGGTTGGTTTCACCTAGGCGAGGAGAGCGAGCGTCACGGTGACCGGCAGCGGGCTTTACAATATTACCGTCAGGCGATACACGGGCATGCCAGCAGCGAATTCCACGATCTGGCGCGGCAAGCATATCGTCGGCTGCTGAAGGAGCGAAGACAGCGGCGATGGAAGGCAGCCCTGAGACGGCTGCTCTCTCTGGCTGTGCTTACACTGCTGCTGTCGCTGCTCCCTCATCCTACCCTGGCCCCCGTCCTTGAGCAGACTGACCAGAACGCCGCTGTCGCAGCACAAACCAGCGGCGTCGAAAAGGATCCTGTGCAGCATACGGAAGTAATCGCCGTTCCGCCAGGTTTGACAGGCAAAAGGCTGCAAGCCCAGGTAAAACATTACCTCGCGTCAAGACGGCTGCACTTCACGGTTCCGTTTACCGTGATCCTCGTACCCGAGACAGGTGGACTGCCATCTTTTACGCCGCTGCTGTTTTATCGCCCGACGACGGTAAAAGGAATCATCCGTTTTGATCCGACAAGCAACAAGTTGATTGCGGAGAACTATTATGATCCTGCCTGTGAGTGCGCCGATCAACCTCCTGTAGCGGATGCCAAACGGGCGCTGTCTGAGGAGCAGCAGACGCTGGAACAGGTGCTGCTGATGCGAAATGCCCTCTATCGCACCTATCAGCAAACCGGTCGCCTGCCAGGACAACTGCAGGATTTGACCAAGCCCACTCCGGCCAACAGACTGTCCGCTCTGCCCCGGCTGGCTGTTCCGGCCAAGCTGCAGCATCAATCGGCGCAAACAGCGGACCTTCAGTGGGCGTACCGCCCCGATCGATTCCGCCCTGACATGGCTTGGGATAGCTTGTCAGAAGTTCTGCCGCTGCCCTATTATGCAGAACCGACGATACCACTGGATCCGCTGCGGATTCTTGTACATAAACCCTCCCATCGGCTTCTGCTGACCAGCGGCCCGCATCTCGTGCGCCAGTATCCGATCGGGATCGGGAAAAACGACTCGACACCGGACGGTTACTTCACCATTCTGCAAAAGATGAACTACCCGGCAGGCGCAGGCAATATCTACGGCTCAAGAGGGATGACTTTTTTCAACACATCCTACGCCATTCATGGCACCAACGATCCAGACAGCATCGGCAAGGCGAAATCGCTGGGCTGCATCCGTCTGCACAATGCCGACGTAGAGGAGCTGTACAGCTTTGTCAGTCCTGGTACAGATGTGATCATCTCATCACAAGCCCAGCCACTGCTCGCCTGGACAAATGGCGCTCGCCAGTTGATCCCTGCCGGCAGCCATGAAAAAACGCCTGGGGTGACGTATCATTGGCTGCACTGATCACTGCGGCCTCCTATCCGTCCGTCGGTGAGTCAAAAACTGGCTCCGCCTAGAACTTGCCTTGTATGCGGAACATAATCTCCGCAAACAGGGCCGCAAACAGAAACGTCCCGGTATACACCACGAGAGAGACCACAACGATCCGCCAGCTCAACTTTTTAAAGTCGGCCAGGTCTTTCCCGAACGATAACCCCGCGTATGCGAGGATCGGTGTGGCCAGCGCCATGAAATTAATCTTTGCGGTCATTTCGGCTAGATAGGAGTTGCCCGGGAAAACGGGTGAAGTAATCAATAAGGCCAGCAAAGAAATCCAGACAACCGCTGGCAGTTTGAACGGCAGGCAGTCCGTTAAGCTCCAGCCGATGATCGTGACAGCTACGATGATCATGATGCCGGGCAACGCTTCAATTGGAGAAACGCCGTACCCAACCCAGTTCCCTAAAATAGCAATCAAGCCGATGATTGAGACGATCAACAGTTTTTGCTTCATCGGCTGACTCCCTCCCCTTTATCGACAGCATGCCGTCTGCCCAAGATCGGTTCTAGCCAGCGGTAGAGGCGAACCGTGACGGGGAGCGAGAAAAAGATACATACATAAGTCCCGATAATGATCGTAATCAGGTTGGCTGCCCCAGCAAACACAGCGATCTCTTCTGCATGTTCGGGGAACGTAACCGCCAGTGCTCCAGATGCAGCCGCCATCATGCTGCCAGAGCCGACTCCCGCGCCCATCGCAAGCGAAATCGGGTGAAAGAGGCCCAGACTACCCAGGAAGCCGGCCAACAAGGCGAGGTAGATCGCTCCGAAGATCGTTCCGCAGATGTATACCCCTAATGCGCCCCGTACCTCCGGAGAATCGCCGCCATATTTTTCAGAGATGACCGCCAGATTTGGTTCACGGTCAATCGAGAACGTCGCACCGATCGCCTCCCGTTTCATCCCGATTAACAGAGCGATCGGCAGCCCCAGAATGATCGTTCCGACAAAATGGCCGATCTCCTGTACACTGAGTGAGAAACCGGCGTCAAAGATCTGCGGCAGAGACGGCCCCAACATCGTGCCCAGCTTGGCTACAAACAGCATGAAAGCAATGCCCAAAATATAAGATGCCCGCTTCATTTCACCCATTTTCAACCAGTTGAAGGTAGGCCAACTGATAAAACCGCCGATGACTAATGCATACAGCATAGGGAAAAGCGCCAAGACACCGATCCCTAAATCAATCTTTTTCGTCCCGATCAGTTCGGTCACAATCACCAGCCCTAGGACGATGACGTGAAGCTTCCATTCGCGTACGCGCTCTTCACTCACGCTGCATCCCTCCGTTTCCCAACCTTAGTCATCCTGTTTCTTCCTCCTTTCCGATATCGAACAAACGCTTTTCTATCCATTCAATGATTTGCCAGGGATTGAATCACCTCGCAAACGGCGGACGAATCCAGTGTTCCTTTTCCTTGGGCCTTGGCCGCTTCATAGAACTGATAGGTTACCGAACCCATCAGCGCAGGTACGGTACAGTACGTGGCGGTACCGACATACAGAGAGAGGTCCTTGTGCATGTGTTCAAGCCGAAACTTCACCTCTTCATAGGTGCCATTCAATATATTGGGTCCGAAAATTGAGAGTACCCGGTTATGACCAGATCCTTTGTCGATCACCTCCGCCAACTTGCTTGGTTCCACTCCCGCTTTCTTGGCGACCGTAAACGCTTCCCCAAGAGCAATCGTGATCGTGGCTACAACTGCATTGTGACACAGCTTCGCCACTTGTCCGGAGCCCGACTCACCCAGGTAGACGATCTCTTGACCGATCGCCTCTAGGTACGGGCGAGCAGTCGGCAACTGCTCTTCATCACCTCCCACCATAATCGTCAACGCCCCGCTGTCTGCACCTGCCGGCCCTCCACTGACCGGACAGTCAAAAAAGTGTGCTCCTCTCTCCCTCGCCAATCGGTACAGATCACGGGCCGTTTCAGGATCAGTAGTGCTCGTATCGATTAGATAACTGCCGGAGGAGAGAGAGGAAAAGACGCCATCCTCCCCTGCCAACACCTGTCGCACGATTGACGGTCCGGGCAGAGAGGTGAAAATCACCTGCGCCGCTTGGCCGATCTCCCGTGGAGACGAGACTGGGATCGCTCCCTGTTGGACAGCCCAGTCTATTGACGTTTGCTCTGCATCGTATGCGTATACCTGATATCCTTTTTGCAGCAGATTTTTAAGCATTCCCTTTCCCATCGCGCCAATGCCGATCAAGCCGATTGTTTCCACCATTTTCTACCTCTTTCCTGGTTAAGGGCGTACGTAGACTGTTTTCAGTTCTACGTAAAAATCGAGTGCCGATTCGCCCTGTTCTTTTGGACCGATGCCGGAGATCTTCTTGCCGCCAAACGGATACTGCGACTCAAAGTGGGTGGACGGCAGATTGACGTGCGTCACGCCCGATTGAATGCCCCGTACGAATTGGAACGCCTTATTCAAGTCGTTGGTAAAGATGGTAGAGGAAAGTCCGAATTCCACCCGGTTGGCCGCTTCCATCGCTTGCTCATACGACTCCACGTCGATCACGGAGATCACAGGTGCGAATATTTCTTCCTGTGCGATAACCATATCAGGTTTCACATTGGTAAATACGGTCGGAGCTACGAAGTATCCGTGCTGCAGGGCACCGTCGGTTAGGCGCGTTCCGCCGCACTCCAGTACCGCTCCCTCTTCCACGCCTTTTTTCACATAATACAGGTACGTATCCAGTTGGTTTTGATCGATCACCGGTCCGTTCTCGCTTTCTGGATCAAATCCGTTGCCGACCCTCAGTTCTCTCGCCCTTTTGATCAGCTTCGTCTTCACCTCTTCAGCGACAGCAGGCAGTACGAGCACGCGACTGGTTCCGGTGCAGCGCTGTCCGTTGTCGAGAAAGCCGCTCAAAACAATACTGTCGATTGCCAGGTCAATGTCAGCGTCTTCCAGAATGATCGCCGGGTTCTTGCCCCCCATCTCCGCCTGCATCTTGCCCCCGCGGGAAGCAACAGCCTGACCAAGCGCCAAGCCAACTTCGGACGAGCCGGTGAAGGAGATTCCTTTTACGTCTGGATGATGCGCCAATTCATCGCCGATGACCGCCCCCGGTCCGGTAACCATGTTGACGACTCCTGTGGGTACGCCACTCTCGATCAAGAGCTGCATCAACATTACGCTGATCAGCGACGTGTTGCTGGCCGGTTTGAACACGACGGTGTTGCCGGCAATGATCGCCGGTACGATTTTCCACAATCCGATGCCCAACGGGAAGTTCCACGGTGCGATGATCGCAAACACGCCGATTGGCTCGCGTACGGTATATCCAAAGACCTGCTCATCCCAGGAAGGCACGGTTTGTCCGGTCAATCGGGTAGCTTCACCTGTCAACTGCTTCATCGACAAGATCGTTTTGTTGACCTCGCCTCTCGCCTCCCGCAAGGTTTTGCCTACTTCACGGGTAATCGTCTCCGCCAATTCCTCACGCTTGTTCTCAAGCAGTTGGATCAGCCTGAACAAGAATTCGCCGCGCTTCGGGGCAGCCGTCTGGGACCAAGCTGGAAACGCGGCCTTGGCCGCTTGGATCGCGTCTCGTGCATCGTCTGCGTTCGACTTTTGGAAATACCCCAACACTTCATTGGTATTGGCTGGATTTACGCTGGGAAACAACTGTCCGGAGCGGCAGTTGATCCACTCGCCATTTACATAGTTGCGATAGGTTTCACTCATTCCCTTTCCTCCTCCTTACTGCCCATCAAGACCATTTGTTTACTGATAATTGTATGAATTCAGAACTCAAGGTACAATGTAAGTATCTACATCATTTGATCATTTATTATAGAAGTTTTTCTATAGGAGAGAGGCGTCATGGATAACCTTGAGGCGGTCTGTGCCTTTATCGAGAAAAAGGGAGCAGACACTAGCTATTCCATCTGGATTGGCAAGTCGCGCAACCACCGTCTGGCATTCGCTTGCGGTCGCGGGCCAAGCCAGTTTTCGTCACCGCCTACTGCAGGCACGGTGCCGATCGACAAAGCGTACGCACTCACCGTTAGCGAATGCGATATCCAAATCACCTTCGCTTATCCCGAAGGGTTTCTCGCAGTCGTCTCCCTCTGCAGCAGCCATTGTCCGTTCTCAGACGGCGAGCTGGAGCACTTGCGGATGCTCCTTCACGTCTGTTTCTTGCAGCAGACCATCCGCATGAAAAACATGGAATTAGGCAAGCTGATTGAAGGAATTCGCTCCATTACTGCCTCGCTGGATCTGGACGAACTGATCAAAAAAATGATTGGCAACGCCCTGACTGTGATCCCTGCCGCCGACGCGGGTCTGCTTCACCTCTACGACCCGGAGATTGATCGGCTGGTTCCCAGAGCAGCTGTCGGGTTTGCCGAAGGCCCGATTCAACAGTTCCGGTTGCGGATCGGCGAATCGATCGCCGGTAAAGTATTTCAAGACGGCAAAGCACGGATCTACTATTCCAACGCCGAAGCCCACCAGGGGATGAGCGATCTGTCTGCGGAGAACTACTCCCATCTGGATGCAGCCAAAAAACTTAGCAGCTTAAAAGCGATGCTGAACGTACCCATCACGATCGGAGGGAAGCGGATCGGTGTGCTGGTATTGCACCAGTTTGAAAAAGAGGGAGAGTTGTCAGAGCAAGACCTGCATCTCCTGCAAGGATTCGCCGATCAGGCCGCCATAGCCATACAAAATGCGCAGCTCTATATGGAGACAAAGTCAGCCCTGCAGGAACTGGACGAACTGAGCAAACAGTTGAAGGTAAAAAACCAATCCCTGATCAAGCGGAACGAAATCCACGATACGCTGACCCGCCTTTCGCTGCAGAACAAAGGAAGCGACGTAATCGTTCAGGCGATGAACCGGATCACGGAGAAGCAGGTGGCGTTTATCGACTGCCTGGAGGATGTGTACTATCCAACCATCGCGGCTGCTCGTCCCATGATCAGCTCCGATGAGGTTTCACAGCTGTTCCGGTACAGGCGCCGTCCGATTTTCGCCCAAATCGTCACCGATGATAATACAAGCTGCTATCTATATCCGATCATCAATGATACGGTGTTGCTCGGCTGTTTGCTCGTCGAGACCGATCATCCCGTACTTCCCGAACTGGACCAGATCACGATCGAACAGGGAGGAGCGGTGCTTGCCCTGGAGCTGGTAAAAAAGCAAACGATTGCCTCCATCTATTACAAAAAAACGCACGAATTCTTTCAGGAATTGCTCCTCTTTCAAGATCCCGAGCTGTTGACCAGCCGAGGCAAGGAATTCGGTCTTGTCCCTTCCGCTCCATATGCGGTTGTGCTGTTTAAAATACCAGATTATCAAGATCTGCAGAAGCTGGAAGCCCAGATACACCGGCTGGTCGCAAAAGTGAAACAGGAATGTTATGGTGCCAGCCATCTTGTGTACGGCTTTCACGATCATGTGACCATGCTCGTCTCGCTCACCAACCGCATGGAGGAAACCAGGCTGACCGACGTCTGCAGCGCAATCGCAGAAGAGTGGCACCGTCTGGGCGAGTCCTCGCTCTGTATAGGAATGGGCAGCATGTACGAAGGGATGGAGCAGATCAAAAAGAGCTATGAGGAAGCGAAGAAAGCGATCGCCTACCTGGTGAATCGCCACCTAAGCGGCGTCATACACTATCGGGAGCTCGGAGTAAACCGGCTGATTGCTCACCAATCACAAGCTGAAATCGAGACATTCATTGGAGAAGTATTTCATCCGCTGCGTACGAACAAAGCGAAAAACAGCGACTTGGAGCGGACGCTGCGGCTCTACATCGCGAACAACCAATCGATGCAGAGAACGGCAGATGGGCTTCACATTCACATCAACACCCTGTACCAACGCCTGCGGAGAATCGAGGAGCTTTTGCAAGTGGACTTGAACAGCCCGGAAGATCTGCTGAAGATTCAACTAGCTTGTTATTTAAAAGAGTCCTCTTGATCATCACGACAACGGTTTTAAGCAGTTTCTGACAAATCATCACGAGACTACCTGCAAGCAGTCCTATAAAATAAAACGAGCAGACGCAACCATGCGCCTACTCGCTTCTCTTTTGGTTAAACCATAAGTCCGCAATGGACAGAGTTTACTCCTCCAACTGCTCCAGTTTCTCTTCCTGGACATTGTCTTCTTCTGGATACCAGTGATCCAGCACTTTTCCCTGCAGCACTTTGCCATCAATAAAAGAAACCTGCTGCTCGGTAAACAGTGTCTTCCAATCAATCTCCAGCTCTTCCGCCAGCTTCACCACCGTGAGCAGTTCCGACCAGGCAACGTAGCGTTTGTACCAGAAAAACTGGGGCTGCTCATTCATGTATGGATAGAGGTCATCAAAGTCCGTATGCTTGCAATCAAGTGCTCGCTCAAAATGGGTCTTTGCCTGCTGCAACTTCTCATAGAAAAACTGGTGCAAATCCAACTTTACCAAATCGGCCATGTGAATCCCTCCCGCTGGAAAAAATATCTGGGCATCATCAAGGAAAGTGGCAATGAGTTACGGGTTTCTTGTATTGTAACACGCATGGCGAAAAGTGCAAATAGTCCAACACTTGACAATTGAAAAAGAGACAACTACCCGATGCGGCCGATTGTCGCAAACGGGTCGTTGGCGTGTTTTTCGGATTCAGATAGCGATGCGGTATCACGGAGGAGCCAGTGAATCAATGAACTAACGAGTGCAATCGTTCAATAAATCAGCGGTAGTCTAAGACTATATTTTCTGGTCAAAGACTACCGCTGTTTTGTATGTCGGGGGTCAGTCTACATCATTGGCTTCCCCATGGATCATTGTTGAACTGCGGAATATCTGTCGGACGGTCGCCGCTTTCCGTAGGATCGAGTTGATCGTTCCGCTGCTCTCCGTCATCACCGTCGTTTCTACCTTCCCTATTTTGGCTGTCGTTATTGCCATCATCGGGCGTGGATCCGTCATGGTTGCCTTGACCGCCATCATTGGGTTCACCGTTATTGTCTCCGGTGTCACCGGTTTGCCCGTCATTGTCGTTCCCACTGCCGTCGTCACCGGGCCATCCGTTGCCACCGTCCCCGTTTTCATCCTGCCCACTGTTATCGCCGTTGTTGTCCTCGTTCCCGTTATTCTGATCGAAGCCGCCTTCTCCCTGATCTTCATGATGCTGCTCCGCGTCTTCCAGGAATCGTTGCACTTGCGACATATCTACTTCTGCAGGATTGGACGGAGGACCTTCTTTCCCCTCCGCATCGCGAGGGATGACAATGTATTTGTACAGGGTTCCTTCAAACGCGTCGACGTATTGGTTCGCTGTAATCCCTTCTTGTACCAGCTCTTTCTCCTCTGGTGAATCGACAAATCGGTACAAATCGTAGGTCAGTTCCAAACCTTCATTTCCAATCCAAGTGATAACCACTTCCGGCATGTGATTATCCAGCGCCAATACGGCCATTACCTGAGGCGGTTGCATCTGCACCGGTTTATCCGGCTTTTCTACTCCCGGTGGAGGCGTAAAGTCCGTCGATTTCACCCCTTGCAGGCCCTGTGCAAACACCTTGCTGAACAACTGCGCCGGTTTGCTGCTGCCCTGCGTCATCGCGTTTTGCTTGTCTTCGGGGTCAAACCCCATCCAGACCGCCCCTACATAGTTTGGCGTATAGCCTACAAACCAGGCGTCTTTGTTGTACTTGGTGTTGTTCCGGTACGCTTCTGATTCGGTTGTCCCGGTCTTACCGGCTACATGGCGTCCGCTGATTCGTGCATACCGACCGGTGCCTTCTTCGACAGCAGCCTGCAGCATCAGATGCATCTCCCAGGCGGCCTGTGCCGAGAGCACCTGAGTATGCTTGGGCTCGGCGGATTCCACAATGCCGAATTCCTGCGATTCAATCTTGGTGATCACATAGGGGTGAGCCATGCTGCCGCCATTGGCGAATGTCGTATACGCCTGGGCCATCGCTAGAGGAGATGTCCCCTTGTGCAGGCCGCCTAGGGCAATCGACAGGTTGCGATCTTCGGGCTGCAGTTGAATCCCGAACTTCTCAATGTACTTGATCGCATCCGAAATCCCCATCTCATTTAACAGCCAAACTGCCGGGACGTTGATCGAATCGATAACAGCTTGGCGCATCGTGACCGAACTGCTGTACTTGCCGTTGTAGTTGCGTGGTTTGTACCCGTTGAAGTCCTGTCTGGTGTTGTTTAGTTTGGAATACATGTTCCATTCGCCGCTATCCAAGGCAGGTGCATAGACAGCCAAGGGTTTAAACGAAGACCCAGGCTGCCGCTGGGTGTCGACCGCAAAGTTAAAGCCTTTGGCTGCATATTGGCGACCTCCCATCATTGCCGCGATCCCGCCTGTCTTCGGATCGAGCACGACCATGCCGGATTGCACCTGGCGATCTGCTCCGTCTGGAGGGAAGTTGTTGGGATCGGCAAAGGCACTTACCATCGCATCCTGCATCTTGGGATCAAGCGTGGTGTGGATCTCCCAACCTCCGCGATACAGTTGGTCTTCCGTGATCCCGTACACCTGAGCGGCTTCCCGTACGACGTAATCGATAAACGCCCGGTAGCCTTTTTTCAGCCCCCGTTCCTCCTGCCCGTCGTTCTCCGGCAGCGGTTGGTTCTGGGCCGCTTCCTTTTCTGGCTGTGTGATATAGTTTTGCTCCATCATCAAGCGCAGAACGGTATCGCGCCGCTCCTTTGCCTTGTCTGGATTAGCGAACGGCGAATAGGTACCCGGTGCCTTGGGCAGCGCCGCCAGCATGGCCGCTTCATGCAATTCGAGCTCCTGCAGATTATCCTTGCCGAAGTAGTACTTGCTGGCCGCCTTCACCCCGAAAATACCAGGACCAAGATAGATCTTGTTCAGGTACATTTCCAGGATTTCGTCCTTAGAGAACTTCCGCTCCAGGTTGATCGCGATCATCGCTTCTTTGGTTTTGCGCCAAAACGTCTTTTCATGAGAGAGAAATACGTTGCGAGCCAGCTGCTGGGTGATCGTGCTGCCGCCTTCAACCGCACTGCCCGCCTGGATGTCTTTGATGATCGCTCCGCCGATCCGGATGATATCAATCCCGTTGTGTTCAAAGAATCGTTTGTCTTCAACCGCCACGAATGCATTTCTCACATGCTCCGGTATCTGGTTGAACGAGACGTACTCCCGATCCTCCTCAATGTAGAGCTTGCCGAATTCATTTCCATTCTTGTCGTACAAAACAGAAGCTTCCAGCTTTAAATCCTCCAGCTTCTGCATGTCGATCATCTTTTCGCCTGCCATCAGCAGTGCGAAATACCCCCCTACAACCGCAAACATTAAAAAGACGAAGAATGAGGCAACGAATACCAGCATCTTGTTTTTTCTGACAACCTTTTTTTCTTGGCTCCAGCCATTTTTCTTTACCTCCTGGTTTCTTTCCCCTCTCCTCGTGTTATAGACGTTTTTTTTGTGAAAATGTTTCTCTGAATAAGAAAATCCCACATATACCCTGGTGAACAAAAAAAGCCTATCCCGCCGCGGGGATAGGCCATGTCGATCTGTCATACCTCTTGGAGCCGGATCAGCGTTTTAGCAGTTTTTCCGCTTCGCTGACCACATGTTCTACTGTAAAGCCGTATTCCTGCATAATCCGTTCACCAGGAGCAGAAGCGCCAAACACATTGATCCCGAGTACAGCGCCGCCGTCCCCTGTATAACGCTCCCAGCCTTGCGGGAAGGCCATCTCTACACCCAATCGTGCTTTCACCGTAGGTGGAATTACAGAGTCGCGATACTCTTTGGACTGCCGCTCAAACAGCTCCCAGCTCGGCATGCTGACGACTCGTGCTTTGACACCGCGTGCAGCCAGTTGTTCGCGTGCCTGGAGGCAAAGCGAGACTTCCGAACCGGACGCCAGCAGCAGCAGGTCAGGCTGACCCCCTTCGGCGTCGGCGACGATGTATGCCCCTTTTGGCAGACCTTCGCTAGCGGCCGCTGCGGTCTCTGCCAGCACCGGCAGGTTTTGCCTTGTCAGGACCAGCGCTACTGGTTCATCCGTACGCGTGATCGCATAACGCCACGCCTCATTGGTCTCATTGGCGTCAGCCGGGCGCAGTACGGTCAATCCTGGCATCGCCCGCAGGGCAGGAAGCTGCTCGATCGGTTCGTGAGTCGGACCGTCTTCCCCGACCGCGATCGAGTCGTGCGTAAATACGTAAATGACTGGCTGCTTCATCAGTGCGGAGAGGCGGATGGCCGGACGCAGATAGTCGGAGAACACAAAGAACGTCCCTCCATACACCTTCAGACCGCCATGCAATGCCATCCCGTTGAGAGCTGCCCCCATCGCAAACTCGCGTACGCCAAACCAGATGTTGCGCCCTTCGTAGCTGCCAGGCAGGAAGTTGCCCTCATCCTTGATCACCGTATTGTTGGAGTGAGCCAGGTCAGCCGAGCCCCCAAACAGATAGGGAACGCGTTTGGCGATTCCGTTGATCGCTTTCCCTGATGCGGCGCGGGTCGCCAGTTTGCTGCCCGTCTCATGCGCAGGCAGTTCCGCATCCCAGCCCTCCGGCAGCTTCCCGGATACGGCAGTCTTAAACTGCTCCGCCAACTGCGGATACGCTTTTGCATAGGCAGCGAACAGGTCCGCCCACTCTGCTTCCCGCTTTTGTCCAGCATCCGCCAGACCTTGGTAAAAATCAGAGACCTCCTGCGGGACGTGGAAATCAGTGTCGTGCCCCCATTCGTAAGCCTCTTTGGTCAGTTTTGCCTCATCTTTTCCAAGCGGGGCACCATGTGCCGCAGACGAGCCAGCTTTGTTCGGACTGCCGAAGCCGATCGTGGTTTTTACCTCGATCAGAGTCGGGCGATCCAGATCGGCACGCGCTTCTGAAATCGCCCGCTCAATCTCTGCCAGATCGTTGCCGTCTTCGACGCGCAGGTACTGCCAACCGTACGCTTTGTAGCGCATCGCCACATCTTCGGAGAACGAGCGGGAGAGTTCCCCGTCCAGCGAGATGTCATTGGAATCATAAAGCATAATCAGTTTGCCCAGTTTCAGATGACCGGCCAGGGAAGAAGCCTCTCCAGAGACACCTTCCATCAGGTCGCCATCGCCGCAGATCACATAGGTGAAATGATTGACGATATCGTAATCGTCGCGGTTGTATGTAGCAGCCAGATGCTTCTCCGCCATCGCCATGCCGACAGCCATGGCAATCCCTTGACCGAGCGGTCCGGTGGTGGCGTCAACACCGGGAGTATGTCCATACTCCGGATGCCCCGGGGTGCGGCTGCCCCACTGGCGGAAGTTCTGCAAATCTTCCATGCTGACATCGTATTTCATCAGATGCAGCATGGCGTACAACAGCATCGAGCCGTGACCGGCGGACAGCACGAAACGATCCCGGTTGATCCAGTGAGGATTTTGCGGATTGACATTCATAAAACGGCTCCACAGCACATGTGCCATCGGTGCGGCACCCATCGGCATGCCGGGGTGGCCGGAATTGGCTTTTTCAATCGCATCAATGGCGAGCGTACGCAGGGTGTTAATCGCTAGCTGATCAATAGACGCTTGATTCGTCATGTAAGAATTTTCCCTCCTCCGATTCATTGCAGTGTGATTATACCACAGCTTGTTAGTGCTGGGTGAACAACCGGTTATTTTTTTGACTCTCGCAGGGCTGCGATCGCTTTCATAAATTCTTCCTTATCGATCAAACCGAGTTGGTAAAGTTCGCGGATTTCGTCTTCGATCAGCAAGCGGTCTCCCTCGGGATCTCCGGTATAGATGACGATGCCAAAACGGTGCAGGAAGTGCTTGAGATCAAACTGCTCTTGCTTCACGTCACTTCCTCCCAAGCCGATTCCATCCCTGCCAGCACACGGGTATAGTCGAACTCCACCGCAAAGCCGGTAATCGCCACTACTTTTGCCCGGGGATATGCTTGCTGCCAATCCGCCGCCTCCCGCTCGCTTACCCCGACGATGTAAAGGGGGGCATCGGCAAGCGTGTCGTCTTGCGTCAGCAGGTCGAGAAAGCGTCCGCTTTTTTCCGGCTCCCCTGCCGTATTGACGATGATCAGGCTCTTTCCAATGCCCTCCTCCCGCCGCTGTTCTTTGACCAGCTCCAGTGTCTGCTGCGTTGGGACAAGCGCATTTACTTCAGAAAAATAGTCGAGGATCTCATCGAGCCATTCATCCTCTTGCCAAGCAAAATAGTAGACCATCAGCCGTTCCATCTCTTTTCCTCCAAAGCCGTTGCTCGCCGGTTGACTCATCACCCGTCAGGCAGCAGGTGATGACAGGGTAACCGGTGACGATTTGACGACATTTTTTTCACTGCTTCATTATAACACGTCCGACGGTCAGACAACCCGATTCCGCTGGCTTGACTTCCGGTTAGCCATCACGTAAGGTGGATGCAGAATAGTTCATTCGGAGGCAAAAAGAAAGAGGTTTTTTTCGTGCACAAAAAGCTGCTCACCTTATTATTCAGCGTGATGTTTTTGATGATGCTCGGATTTGGCATTATTATTCCCATCCTGCCTTTTTTTGCTGAGCGGATCGGTGCCGACTCACTGCAAATCGGCATCCTGTTTGCCAGCTATAATATTATGCAGTTTCTGTTCTCGCCGCTCTGGGGCAGCCTGTCCGACCGGATCGGTCGAAAGCCCTTGATCGTTACCGGTCTGATTGGCTTTTCGATTACCTTTGTACTGTTTGGACTTTCAGATACATATGGTGAGATGCTGCTTTACCGGATTCTCGGAGGCATCGTCTCCGCTGCTGCCATCCCGACCGTGACCGCGATGGTGGCAGATCTGTTCCCGCCGGATGAACGGGCAAAAGGGATGGGCGTGATTGGCGCTGGCGTCGGGCTCAGTTTCGTATTTGGACCGGTGATCGGCGGTCTGCTCGGCGACATCAACGCCTCCTACCCGTTCTTTGCCGCAGCGGGAGTGGCCTTCCTGACGATGTTGTTTGTCCTGGCGATGCTTCCCGAGAGCTTGCCGCGTGACAACCGTGCCGGTCGCGGCGGGCAGCGGTGGATCAATCCGCTGTCGGCGATGAGCGGACGACTCGCCTTGCTGTACAATCTGCTGTTTATTGTCTCGTTTTCGTTTGCCGGTTTGGAAGCGACGTTTGCCCTCTATATCGGTCATCTGTTCGGCATGACCTCAAAAGATCTCGGCTACATGTTCCTGGTGATGGGGATTATTGCTGCCATCGTGCAGGGCGGATTGATCGGGCGGATGGTGAAGAAGTGGGGAGAATCGGCTGTGCTTTCACTGGGATTGGGTTTGTACGCGGTTGGCTTTGTCCTGATCCTGATCGGACAAGGCTTCTGGAGCCTCTCGCTCTATCTCTCGCTGTTTGGTGCCGGTCAAGGGATGATTCGGGCTACCGCTACCTCGCTGATCACACGCCGCACGACACAGGCACAAGGGGTCACCTCTGGAACGATGAGCTCGATGGACAGTCTGGGCCGCATCCTGGGGCCGGTCGTCGCAGGAGCCTTGTTTTCCTGGCATTACAGCGCACCGTATATCGCCGGTGCGGTGCTGGTGGGAGCGATCCTGCTGCTGTTCCTCGTCCGCAATCGCTCTCTGCCGGAACCGACAGAGATCAGGAAAGTGTGAGAAAAAACCATCGCCCCCGCTATCCGGTAAAAGAACGGAGATGCGGGGGTTATCTTTCGTAGTACAAAAGACCAGATCCATCCGGCAAACGGCTGATCTGGTCCACCTGGAGATCCTTAAATATCATTTGCGATGCTCTCCAGTTTCCAACTGTCCCCTTCTTTTCGGAAGGTCATCACCATCACCGCGAGCAGCGAATCGTCGCCGTAGATCTCCATTCCGGTGACGAACCGGTCGTCGGGCTGCAGTTCGTACCAACGCTGGCGTACATCATTGGCACGCTCAAGAAAAGGATAATCGATTGGTTCTTTTGAGCCGGCAAGATCGCGAAACACCAGTTTTTCTTTCTCTACCGTTACTGTATCGGCAACCAGCTCACGCAACGCTGAATCATTCTTTTTCAGCATGGCGGCAATCACCTGCCGAGCCTGTAGATCAACGAGATTGCGCACTTCTTTTTCTTCTGTCAACCGCTTCACTTGAGTAGTCAGTTCCGCCACCTGCTGCTTCAACTGGTCCCGTTCCGCCTCCAACTGCTTGCGAGCAGCCTCTAGCTGCTCCACTTTTCCTGCTTCTGCGCCTCCCGTCGTCTGCTCAGCCTCTTGACCGGTGCAGCCTGCAGCGAGCAGACCCACAACCAGCAATACCAACCACAACTGTCTCAACGAGAACATCTCCTTTCCGTGAATCGAACCATACCAGTGCGGTTGTCCGCGATGGTTCGCGCTTGCGCCTCAGTTCTCAAACAAACGCTTGCCTGTTTCAGCATTGATAAACTGGATTGTGGAGTACGGCGGCAACTCTGCTTTCCCAACCACATAGGGGTAGCTGATCACTTGTGGATACATCTTACCTTCCTCTGGTTCGGTCAGACGGACGTAAACCAACAACTGCTCCCAGCTCATCTGCTGTTTTTCGATCTTCAAACCATATCCTGGGTGGGGCACTTCTCCCCGTGCGATCACATACAGATCACCGAGACGATGAACACCTTGCTTCTGCTTTACCTTTTCGACGAATGCTTTCTGTTCCTCCGTGAGGGCGTCTTGAGCTACGGAAACAAATGTTCCGGCCGTTTTGGTTTCATTCACGTTGATGGTACGGTTCTTCTCATCCCACTTTACCTGGTACCCCAATTCCTCCAGGGTCCAGCGAAGCGGCAGATAACTGCTCTGCTCGTTGACGATCGCTCCCTGATCGATGGTGATCCACTCTCGACCCGTCTTCACCTGATTTGTGCCTGGTTTATACCTCAGTTGATATCCGTTGGAGGCGATGAGCGTGATCACACCCTCCTCTTCTTCCACACCGCCGTTGATCAGCTTCGCTACATCCTCTACATCGATCATCGTACGGTCGTTGTACACCACCAATTCCTGTGCCAGCACGACGGACTCGCCACCCAGGGTGACCTGTACGTCTGTATCGGCAGCGCCCACTCCGGCTGTCATCAGGGAGAGTGCCAGCACCAATGTCGGCAACACTTTGCGTCTGTCCATCTCTTGATCCCTCCACCAACTATGATCCATTTGTGTTGTATGACTGCTTTCCACAGAAAAATGTTTCATTCCTTTCGTCCATCTTTCTCTAGTAAGAGTGTTTCCAGCTTCCGGTAAAAGTATCGCAAACGGACGACGAAACTCCTCATCGTTGGACTTGTCTGGACTAATAAGACTGACATATACTAACAGATGAATATTTTTACAGAACGTGCACAGAAAGGGGTCACCTGCTATGGTTGATCGCATAGGTTCGTCATGAGTTCAGCTTATCCCGTGGACCGCATAGCGGCTCGCCGATTTCTCCTGGCTGCACAAGGCCTGTTAGACGCTGACAGCAAAAAGACGCTAAGCGGCAAAGATGCAGAAGAAACACTGCAGATGATCCGCAGGTTGGAGTGCGTCCAGATTGATCCGGTAGCCGCCGCAGAACGGAATCAGCATCTGGTGCTGGCCGCCCGCATGCCTGCCTACCGTCCGTCCCACCTCGAACAACTACTCGTAAAAAACAAAATATTTGAGTACATCGCCAATGAAGCGTGTGTCATTCCGATGGAGGATTACGCTATATTTGAGCCTATACGGGACCGTTACAAAGCTCGTCTGACGGGCAGGTTGGAGCAAATGGGTGAGGTAGTGGAAGAGGTGCTGACACGCCTGCGAGAGGAGGGACCGCTCCCTTCACGTGCTTTCCGCTCCAGCAAGCGTGTACATGGCTATTGGGACAACACCACGCCCAAGACAAAAGAAACATCGCTCGTCCTCAACCTGCTGCTCGACATGGGGATCGTCATGGTAGCGAGGCGGGACGGTACCGAACGCTTCTTTGATTTGGCCGATAAGACGGTTGTGGAGGGACAGCGTCGGAAGGCTGCATCGCTGGATCGTACCAGTGCAACCCAAGCACTGATAGACAAGTACATCCGAGCTTACCGTCTCTTTGATGCACAGGATCCGCGATTTGGCTGGTGCAAAATCCCTGCTGGCGAGCGACGGACAGAAATCGAACGTCGTCTGCAGGCTGGTGTCGTAACCGCTCTGCAGATCGAAGGAATCCAACGGCCGTATTATATTTTGTCCGAAGATCTGGAGCAGCTGCGGCAGTGGCAGGACTGTTCGCGGCACGACATGTCGTCTGCTGCTTCGCTCACCTTTTTGCCGCCGCTGGACAACCTGCTGTGGCGGCGAGAGAGAATCGTCGACTTGTTTGATTTTCACTACAAGTGGGAGATCTACACGCCTGCCGAGAAACGCCTATATGGTTATTATGCGATGCCCATCCTGTACGGAGATCGGTTGATCGGCAGGATGGACCCTAGGTTGGACCGGAAAGAGGAGAGGCTGGTCGTCCGGCTGCTGCAGTTGGAGCAGGATGTGGAGATCACGTCAGACCTGCAGCTTGCCCTCCGTGAGTCTCTGGAAGCGTTCGCTCGCTTTCACCAGGCGAAGGAGATTGTCATTGATCAGACCGTGCCTGATGCGCTGAGGAAAAGGCTGAGTTGGGCGTGATCATGCAGCGGGACAGGGTTCCCCCTTTGAGAATTGCCGTGAGGGGTGCAATTCAGGGAAATGCACGCTGTTAGAGAAATGACACGCTGATGCTATTTTGCTTTGCGACACGCATAGTGGTGGGCGAAAGAGAAAAACAGCCCTATGCTGATGTTTATCGAACCAAATATGCCGCATGTCATCGTTGTCTCCAGCACCCGCCCTGCTTTGGTTGCCCCAAAACTTTCAAATTGCAACTAAACTTTTTTATTCGTCGATGAAAAAAAGAAAGGATCACCTTCCACCGACAAAGGGAAGCTGATTCTTTCTTTTCCTTCCGCTACAGTTCAATGATCCGAATTCCCTGCGCGCATACTTGTGGATCCACTGGTTTGCCTTTGGATCGAACCAGCGTATAGTATTCATAGTTGCCAATGACACTGAAGTCGCCTTCCAATACACCAGGGTAGGCCCGGTTCAGAGAGTAGGCCTGACTCTGATGTGCACGCAGTGCCTCCCCTTTTGTCTGCCGATAGGGGGAGATGTCCACTTTGCCGGTAATAGGGACAGCCGCCTGTGGTCCCTTGTCCTGGCAGTGGTCATAGTAATGCGGGATCGATACGAAGTAAAAATCAGAGTAATGTTCGGGATGCAGCATTGGCTCCACCTGCAGTACGGCCTGTACCGTCGCTTTTGACAAGGTGATATGATCCGGGTGTCCCGTCACACCATCTGGCGGAAAGGTGACCACCACGTTCGGCTTTACTGCGAGAAGCGTCTCAGCAATCCGCCCGGTTAGCTTGGCAAAGTCCTGGTCGGCAAGCGAACCATCTGGATAGCGATAGAGAAAGGTCTCTGTAATCCCCAGGATGGAAGCCGCCTGCCGCAGTTCCTGCTCGCGGTGGCTGGCCAGTTCCTCGCGGCAGGTAAACTGAAACGGTCCCGACTTTCCCTTGCAGCCGGAAGTGGCACAGACCAGATAGGTCTCCTCTCCAGCTTCGTGATACTTGGCCAACGTCCCCGCACACGCGAACGATTCATCATCAGGATGAGGAAACAAAAACAACAGTTTTTTCATTTTTCAACACCTCTGTCTGATTCCGCCTTCTCCCTTTTGTTCAAGTACGATATGCCTTTGGCGATCACTCCGGAGATCGGGTCGTGTTTGGCCGTGTCGACTACCACCTGTGGCGTGAAGTGTCGCACGTTTTCTACGACCAGTCGCCTCACCTGCTGATCGTTTTGCAGAACGCCACCTTGCAGGATCATCTTGAATGGCTGCTCGTGCATCGACAACTGCTGAATCACTGCCCGCGCCGCTTGTGCCAGCTCCTCCGCTGCCAGTGTGAGGATTCGGGCTGCCACAACATCGCCTTCTGCCGCTGTCTGACTGACCAGGGGAGAGAGTTCGCCTACTTTTTCTACCGAATAAGAGGGGCCATATGTCCAATTATACAACTCTTCCACCTGTGACAGACCAAGATAGCGAAGCAGACGATCGGTCAGCCTGGTTGGCTCCCCGCGACCGTCGGCTGCCTTTAGGACGGCAGTAATCATCTGTTTACCGATCCAATAGCCGCTTCCCTCATCTCCCACACGATGTCCCCAGCCGCCAGCCCGAGCGGTTATCCCCTGTCCATTGATCCCATAGGCAATCGAACCGGTGCCTGCGATCACCAGGATCCCGGCGTCTCCGTCGGTAGCTCCCAACAAGGCGGCAAATCCATCGTTTTCCACAATCAGGTGGTGAACGTGGATCTTCAGTTGGGCCAACACCTCTTTTACCATCTCCACGATTACCTGCCGGTCGTATTCCGTATCAAGACCAGCCATCCCAAATACTGCGCACTCCACTTCCCACACCCTGCCCTCTGTGGAGGGTGAGGCATCTGCTTCCTCAGTGGAGGGTGTTCCCTCTGCTGCTGTCGTTGCCATCGCTGTCCGAATGGCATTGGTCAGTTCACGAGCCGCTGCGGTTGTGCCTATCCCCTGGTAGTTGCAGGATCCGGCACGACCTGTTCCGAGGATGCGCCGATCTGTAGCCACCATTGCGGCCAAGCATTTTGTTCCCCCTCCATCTACAGCGAGCAGCGGGACCTGTATACGCTTCATCAAGATTCACTCCATCCATCCACCACCTGATCCAGCCAAAGCTGAGCGTCCCCGATGGTTTGTCGCCTTGTCTGAAGCCATTCCTGATTGACCTCCAGCCGCTTTTTCCGCTGTTCAATCATTCGCTTCATCACCTGCGGACTTGGCCCGCCCGGCAGCGTGCGCACCATGACAAAATGGGCAGGATCAAGCGCCAATCTCAACTGATCCTCCGTCAGTTTCAGCTTGCGCTTGATCACCGCTTCTGCCGCCTCATTCACAAGATCCAGGCTGATCTGGTTGGCCGCCAGCCCTTGCTGCATCGCTTCGCGGACGACACGGCTGACGATATGATGAGATGTGCGGAAAGAAAGACCATCCGTTCGCACGAGGATGTCAGCCAACTCTGTCACGGTGGCAAAACTGTTCTTGGCCCGTTCGAGCAAGAGTTCCTTGTCCACATCGATCGTTGCGATCACGCATGCGAACAGTCGATACATTTGCTCCAGCACGGACAAGCTGCGCCAGGCATAAGGCTGCATATCATCCTCCGTGTCGACGATATCGCCAAACGGCGTGTTGTGCATCATCGTCAGCACAGTCGCAGCATTCCCGGCCGCACTGGACAGGAGGGAACGCATATGCTCAAAGGAGACAGGGTTTCGCTTTTGCGGCATGATAGAGCTGATCTGGACGTATGGGTTGGCCACTCTCAGCACAGCAAACTCCTGTGTGCACCACTGCAGCATATCCTGCACCGTCCGCCCCAGGTTGACCGCGGCCAGCTGTACTGCGGCAGCCGTTTCCCCCAGATAATCGGCTCCGCCGATCGCGTCGTAGGCATTTTCTACAACATCGTCAAAGGCGAGCAGTTCTCTCATCCGCTCCCGACTGATCGAAAAACCCGACGTCGTCAGAGCTGCAGCGCCCATACTGCTCCGATTGACCGTGTGAAAGGCATGGATGAGACGATCAATGTCGCGATCAAGGGAGTCGACCACCGCAGTGATATAATGGGCCATCGTCGTCGGCTGTGCCTGCTGCGTGTGGGTATAGCCGATCATCACCGTCTCCATATGCTCTTCGGCAAACTGGAGCAAATGCTCTTTCAGATAGAGGGCCGATGAGAGGGTGTGCAGCAGTTTGTCACGCAGCACCAGGCGATAGATCGTTACCCCCATATCATTGCGGCTGCGGGCCAGGTGCAGATTGCCGGCTACGTCACCGGCAACTTCCAACAGCCGACTCTCTACCTGAAAGAACAAGTCTTCAAACTGCCCGGTATACGGTGAGCGGCGCAGTTCTTCCAGATCAAGCTGGCGAATGGCCCGGGCAATCGCCCTAGCTTCCGCTTCACTGATCAACTCCTGTTCGCGGAGCATGATCAGATGGGCCTTGTTCACAGCCATCATCGGCTCCAGCAGATGGTTCTTCGCTTCGTTAAAGGCAGGCTCCAGCACGACCTCTGTATAGGTTTTGCCCGGGAAGCTGGTGCCCTCCTGCTGAAGCACTTTTTCTCTATAATTCATCGTTGGTTCCCCTCTCTCCTGACAGCTTTCTTCTCATCTCCAGCCAGTTGCAGATCAGTAGGTTCATGTTTTTGGCAGCCTCGGCGACAATCGCTTTTCCCGCTTGCAGGGAGGTTTGCTGGATCCGGCCGGTATATCCCGCCCAGCCAGAAGGAGCGCTCTCTACCAGCACATACGGAAGCGGAGATAATGGCGATATCGCATCCAGTTCCTCATCTTCCTCCTCCACGGCGACCAGATCGGGGCGGAGTGCTTTCACTGCTGACATCTCGTACGGACCGCCGTGCCCCCGGCCCGCGGTTCCTTGGAACAGTCCCTGCTGCTCACAAAACGGGACAGCCGCCATCTGCCACCAGTTGATCAACAAAAAGCTGGCATCCTTGTATTCCGCGGTAACCGCTTCGGCTACCGTGCGCGAAGGGCCCATATTGGCGTCATGAGCATTAAGCAGGACGATGTTGCGTATTCCCAACTGACAGATACCTGTTACCACATCCCTCAGGTAGGCGATGTATACCTCTGGTTGGATGGAGACCGTTCCAGGATAGTCGACCGTTTTCCCTGGACATGGCGAAAAAGGAATGGACGGATAGATCAGCGGTTTGCTCTCTGGATCGATCAGCTCCGCAAACCCCTCAGCGAGGATCTGGTCAGTTCCGTATGGCGAATGCGGACCATGGTATTCAAGCGAACCCAGCGGAAGCACTGCATAGTTCGCTTCTGCCAGGGCAGTGCCAAGCTCTCGTCCATGTAGATCGGCTATCTTCATCATATCCTCCCCGTGTCATGTGCGGGAGAGGAGCCCGCCGTAGTGTGACTAACTCCTCCCCCGTCTCGTCTTATTGCTTCAAGCTGATCATGTTGACAAACATCCGAATCGCTCCTGGCACGAGGGCCGGGATTTCACGATACCAGACGAGTGTGCTGTAGGTATAGGTGCCTTTGCCATACGGCGCCGTCAAAAAGATGCCAGTAAACTCTTCTTCACCGGGATCTCCTGTAGAGATCAGTTCTACGTATTCATCGCCCCACTCAGATGCATTGTAGAGCGAACGATCCTGAATCCAGCCCTGCCAATCCTCTTCTGTGATCTTGTTCGGCGTGTTGAAAATCGGGTGATCGGGTGCCAGCATCGTCACATGCGAAGTTTCGTCCGTGACGCGCCACTCGATGGACGGACTGCCGACCGTGATCGGGTAAGGTGCCAAGTCGGGAGACCAATTGTCAAACGGTTTGTGGTACTGTACGACGAGATTGCCGCCGTCTTTTGCATACTGCAGCAGACGGCCATTGCTCGGGATCAACTCAGGCCTAAAGCCGTAAGCACGGATGCCGAGCACGATCGTGTCATACTGACTCAGATCGCCAGATTCAATCTCTTTCGCATCCAGTTCGACCACATCCACACCCAACTGACGCAGGTACTGATCAATATCGTCAAACCCGCTGGAGACATAGCCTACCTTTAGTCCCTCCGGCACAACCAAATCAAATGCCTGGATGGTCAGCTCTGTCGGCTGGATCAAATACGTTCGGCCAATATGCGGATACTGGATCACCTGTACATCACGGCTGCTTTCTACGCTGCCGTTGGCTGCCTTTGCCGTAATCATGTACTTGCCTTTTGGTACAGAAGCGGCCGGTTTGACGGTAAAATCGGTCGATTTCGTCTCCCCTTTGCTGGCGAACGAGAGTGTCCGGGAGGCAGGCTCAACCGTCCACCCATCCGGCACCTGCAGCGTGATCGTAGAGGTAGCTGCACCAGGCATATAGTTCCGTACCGTCACGTTTACCGGAATCGGCTCCTGTGGATGGCGCGTATTGAGCACGGTCGCCTGCGGGTCGAGCGATACCGAGAAGGCAGGCAGTACCGCAATCGTCTGGGTTGGTGCAGCACGAACCATACTTTCACTGCCAAATGCTTCCCAGCTTACGTCAGCCGTAACGGCGGACGCCTTGTAGGGATGAAACAGCGGCGCATCGTTTGGCACCGTTACCGCAAAGTCGGCCGAAACCGTCTGATTGTAGCCCAGTTCGGCGAAGTGTGTCTCACCCAACGGCTTCACCTGCCAGCCGGCTGGTGCGTTTAGCCTCAGCTCCGCCTGGTTCAGTTTGACGCTGCCGCCATTGTAAGCGGTCACGGTCATCTTGGTTGTCTGTCCGGCGACCAGTTCACCCGTCTCCGGTCTCAGCTTGGCTACGAGCGAGACCGCTTCTGCACTGGCCTTGTCAAGCTGCTCCGCCTTTACCCGCAGACGGTGCAGCAGATCGATCCGCGTCGCTTCATCCAGCTGGGACGCCTCTACCTGTGCGACTGTCTTCTCCAGATCGCGCTTCATCTCATGTACTTCCCGGGCCACTTCGGCAAACTGCGGATACGCCTCCATCACTTCCTGCGCATCTTTATGGAGCGTGCGCAGGCCTTGTGCCGCTTGCTGTCCGCCTGTTTTGGATGCTACTTCCTGGGCCAAATCAGCAAAGGTGTAGGCGATCCCATCGAAGAAATCCGCTTCTTTTTGCTTGTCGGCTTGATCGACTGCCCCTTCGCTGGTATTGGCCAGCTTGTAATAGTTGTAATGCGGCCCCTCATCGTAATGCCGGCCCATTCCCTGACTCTTGTGCATGAACCGGGATTCTTCACCCAACTGAAGATATGAGGCGCCGTATACTTCATCGTAGTCACCTACCGGCACGGATACGGTATAATCCTTCTCCGTAGCCGGCATGTACAGCTTTTTCACCTGCCATGGGTGCAGTCCCCGCTCCAGATGCTCCGGAAAAACGTCTGGATTGGCTGCATCCTGAAACGCCCTCACAGTGAGAATGCTGATCGCCCTGTGGTGACCATGTTGGGAGGGATCATTTAAAAAGGCAGGTATCAAGACGTCAGGCCGCAGTTCACGAATCTTGCGAATGAGACGTTCGTAAACCACCTTCTCTCCCCACAAGGAGAGTGTCTCGTCTGGACTTTTAGAGAAACCGAAATCAAAGATGGGGTCGTTGATCTCTTCGCTGAGAATGCCCAGTGTCACATTGTTGGCAGCAGATGCTTCCTGCAGCTCCCGTGTGCGAATCACGCCCAAAGCGTTGAACAGCTCACTGCCGATCTCATTCTGCCCGCCTTCACCGCGGTTGGCGATGATGCTCGATGTGTCCACACCCCGCCCCAACGCCAGATAAGCAAGCATCGCGCTGTGTTCGTCGTCCGGGTGGGCACCCGTGTTCATGGCGCTGGCGATGGTGGTGAGAGGTTTGATTGCTTTCCACAGATCGACCACGCCCCGCTCGGCATAAGCGGTTTGCGAGAGTGCCGGCAGCAGCAGACTAAACAGAAGCGCCACCGACGTGACAAGAGATAACAGTCTGGTGAATGATTTCCCCTTTCTCATTCCACGTTCCTCCGTTTCGCTTTAGACTCGGACTGATCTATCGGCAGGAAGTATTCTGTCCTTCCTCCCCCATCAACCACAGCTGCCCAGCCGTATCAGGGAGTGCTTGCTGCGGATTGATGTCCAATCGGTGATCAGACGGCCGTCCCGGCATTGTCTCCAGCTACTTTTCGAGAAAAGAACAGAACGATAATGATAAGTGTGATTTGCAGTACTCCATAGGCACACGCCGTACCGAACTCAAACGCGTACATACGCTGGAAAATAGCAACGGAAAGCGGTGTAGCGCTTGGTGTAAACAGCAGGATGGAGGCGACGAATTCGCCAATTCCCTGCACAAACGCCAGCAGTGTTCCTGCCAGCACGCCGCTTAAAGCCATCGGAAAGACGACGCGCCGAAAACTGTACCACCAGGTAGCCCCCAGATTGCGGGCCGCTTCCTCCACCGAACTGTCCATCTGCATCAACGTGGCCGACGTAGAGCGGAACACCAGCGGCAGGTGTCGGACGAAGTAAGCCAGCGGCATAATCCAAAAGGTGCCCACCAAGACCTGCTGAAAGCTAAAGGCAGACGGTTCGCTGAAGGCGGCGATCAGGTTGACCGCTACAACCGTCCCAGGCAGTGCCCAAGGAAGCATGATCAGCACATCGAGCAGTGTTTTGCCTCTGAACTTCAATCGGACCATCGCATACGCAGCGGCTACGCCGAATATGACATTTCCGATGGTGGCGATAAAACTCAGCTCAAAGCTGGTCGCTATCGGCTCCCACGTATCACTGTCGGTAAACAGCTCGATGTAATGATCAAGCGTATAGATAGGCGGCAAGATCTGCACGGTCCACGTCCCGTCTTCTGAGAAAGAGATCAGCACCAGCACGAGGATCGGCAGCATCAGCACGATCACCCCAAGCGTTGACAGCACGATCGAGACGTAGCGTCCTACAGGGCTTTTCACCTCTGTACGATGCACACTTACCCCTTTACTCAGGTTCTGGTAATTGCGGGCACTTTGATACCAGCGCATGATCAACAAGAATAAAATGGAGACGATCGACAGAATCGTCGATTGGGTGGCAGCCATCTCCAGATTGCCGTTGGTTCGCGACAGGTATATCTGCATCGTCATCGTGCGATCGACGCCAAAAATCAACGGCGCGGTGTAGGAAGCCATCGAGATCATAAAGACCAACAGGGAGGCCGCTACCATCGCCGGTGTCAGCATCGGCAAGATCACACGTCGCCATACGGTGAAGCGACCTGCTCCCAGGCTGGCAGCCGCTTCTTCCAGAGACGGGTCCAGCCCCTTGATCGCCGCGGAGGCGGTCATGTAAAAGTAGGTGTACATCGTAAACGTGTGCACGACCAGCACGCCCCAGATGCCTTTTAAGGAAAAGGGGACCTGTTCCAGTTGAAACAGCCATTGCAGCGCGCGGGGGATAATGCCGCTCTCGCTGTACAAAAAGGTAAACGAGAGCACACCCACCAGCGGCGGCAGCGCCATCGGCACCATGGCCAGCACCGACAAAATCTTGCGGCCGGGAAACTCGTACCGCTCCAGCAAAAACGCCATCGATACGCCTACGATGCCGCAGCAAATGACGCTTAACACCGAGATGTACAAGCTGGTCCAGAGAGCTTCCAGATTGGCTGGATGCTCAGGATCAAAAAAGTTGGCGTAGTGTTGCAGTGAAAACTGTCCCTCCACCTGTGCACTTTGCAAAAACGTCTCAAACAGCGGGTAGATCACATAAGCCAGCAAGATGAGAAATAACGGCGCGACCAGGACATATACGAAGTAGGGGGAGGAGGTGAGGGACGTCCTTGGTTTCGGTGAAATCCGTTTTGACAGTTCCAGCTTCATTCAGATCCCCCCTACCCCACGAAGTAAATGCTTTCGACAGGAATGTGCAGGGCAAGCTCCTCACCGCGCTGTCTGACTCTGTGCCCCTGGTTGACAAACATCGCCCGCAGCCGATTCTCCCCGATCTCTGTCACGTAATTGACACTGGCTCCGGTGAATTCCGAAACGAGGATTTCCCCCTTGACTACATTGGCATGATCGTCCGCTTTCGCCTCACGAATATACTCCGGTCTGATTGAGACAGTCATCTTATTCCCCACCGCCAACTGATTGGCCGGCGAGGTATTGTCCACCTTGCCGATGAGAACAAGACCAGGAGCCACCTCAATCTGCGCTTCCCCGTCGGCAATCGCGGTAATCGTTCCTTCCCACAGATTGGTTTCACCGATAAAGGAGGCGACAAACCGGTTCAACGGACGGTTGTAGATCTCATCCGGCGTACCGATCTGCTGGACCACGCCACTGTTCATCACCATAATGCGGTCAGACATCGACATCGCTTCCGCCTGATCGTGCGTCACATAGATCGTCGTAATGCCCAACTCCAGCTGCAGGCGCTTGATCTCGAACCGGGTCTCCTCCCGCAGCTTGGCATCCAGATTGCTAAGCGGTTCGTCCAGCAGCAAAATCTGCGGTTCGATCACCAGGGCACGCGCCAGAGCCACCCGCTGCTGCTGACCGCCTGAGAGTTGATCGATCCGTCGGCTGCCGTACCCTTCCATGTGGACGAGTGCGAGGGCTCGTTCCACTTTTTTCTTGATCTCATCGCGCGACAGCTTGCGTACCTGCAGGCCGAACGCGATGTTTTCAAACACAGTCATATGAGGAAAAAGGGCGTAGTTTTGAAACACCATCCCCGTATTGCGCTTATTGGGCGGCAGTGCGGTCACATCCCGATCACCAAACAGGATGCGGCCGGCAGACGGAAAATAAAAACCGGCGATCATCCGCAGTGTCGTGGTCTTGCCGCATCCACTGGGGCCGAGAAAGGTAAAAAACTCTCCCTGCTTGATCTCGACGTCTACATCATCTACGCCTCGCACGCTGCCAAATTGTTTGCTTACATGCTCCAGTGTCACACCGCTCAAATCCGATTCCCCCCGTTGTGAATATGAGCAGACGGAGGATTCCCCCGCCTGACGTTACTCGCTGCCTTTTCCTTTGATGTTTTCATCCCAATACTGCATCCACTCTTTTTCCTTGGCCGCCATCACAGCCCAGTCGATCTCCATCGGTTTCAGCTCAATTCCCTGCAGCCAGGAAGGCAGCGTATCTTTGCTGATGTCGCTTCTGGTCGGGATCTGGTACAGGGTCTCGGCCAACTCGACGCGAAGCTGTTGATCAAACAGGAATTCGTAAAACGCCTTGGCCGCCTCCATGTTCTTGGCTCCTTTGACAATACCTACTCCATCGACAAGGATCGGAGCCCCGCTCTCGGGATAGATGAAGTCGAACGGCTGGTTGTTCTTCTCTTTCTGGATCATGATGTCCTGCAGGTTCCACAGTGAGATCAAGCCTTCCTGACGAGCCAGCTTGAGGTAGAGGTTGGTCGGGTTTTGCGCGTATTCCTTGGTGTTGGCGTCCAGCTTCTTCAACCACTCATACCCTTTTTCCGGTGTATCCGCTCCTTGACGGAAAATCATCGAGGAGTAGATTGTGCGCATCGTCCCCGACTGCAGGACACCGCGGATGATGATTTTGTCTTTGTACTTTGGATCGAGCAAGTCGTCCCAATCCTGAGGCGCCTCTTCTTTTTTGAGCGCCTGCGAGTTGTACATGATCACTTCCGGCAGCAGCATCTCGCCATACCAGCGATCTTGCGGGTCTTTGTACAGCTCCGGAATCTTGTCGCTGAAGCTCGGTTTGTAGCTCTCCAGCAATCCCTCGTCAGCGGCCGTCATCAGTGCGGATTGCGTCCCACCCCACCAGAAATCGGCTTGGGGATTCGCCTTTTCGGCGCGTACCCGCTCCAGGATTTCCTGAGCCCCCATGGTAAGTACTTCAACTTCGATGTTCGGGTGTTTTTCCTCGAACTTCGGTTTTACGGCTTCAATCACGTTTTTGTCTCGTGCTGTGTAGATGATCAGCTTCTGCGACTCTGGCTGCTCCGCCCCTGTGTCACCGGACGAATTCTGTTCCCCCCCTGCCGGTTGACTCGTATTGTCGGCTGATGGCTGTGCTCCTTGACCGCCTCCGCTACAAGCTGCAAGCGTCAGCGCCAGCGTACCGGCAAACACGCCTTGCATCCATTTTTTCAACAGACTGCTTGATTTTCTCATGCCTTTTCCCCCTTTTTGATATTCCGTCATTTATCTAACAGCTTTTCGGAAGGAAACGCTTCCAAGACGCTGTAGACGGCCCCGATTAAGCCAGCTTCTTCACCCAAACTGGCTTTCACAATTCGCGGTACGACTGGTACCCACTCGGCCAGCCATCGACTGATCTGATCGACACCATCGTCATCGATGTGAACCATCTCGCCGCTCAGGATCAGCAGTTCCGGGTTGAGGACGCTGATCATATTGGCCATGCCGTATGTCCAGTGGCGGTACACATCGGCAATCAGCCGTTCTGCTTCCTTGTTCCCCTGTTTGGTCTGCCGGATCAGTTCTGTCAGGATGCTCATGTTCTCTGACAGGTCGGGGAGAAATCCCTTTGCTCGCTGCACGATGCCGGGGACGGAGTAGTTCTTCTCAAACACGCCGAATTCCCCGTCGGCTCGTTGGTGCAGCGGGCCGATCATCATGTAGCCCACTTCCCCGGCCGCTTCCCGGCTGCCCCGGAAAAACTGTCCGTCGAGAATAATCCCTGCACCAATCCCCGTGCCTACGTACATGTAGACAACGTGCGCCGAACCAGTACCGGCCCCGCGGGCACATTCCCCCAACGTCATCATGTTTACGTCGTTATCGATAATGACCGGAATGCCGAGCCTCTGTTCGATCTCCTGCTGCACCGGCAGATCCATCCACCCCGTGCTTGGCGAGAAACTAACTGTACCGCTTCGCCGCTGCGTAATCCCCGGCAGTCCCACGCCGATACCCAACAGGCGATCACGGGTGACACCGCTTCTCTGAAGCAGATGCTCCAACCCGTCCGCCATGTCTTGCAGCACTCGATCACTATCGGCCGGATGCATCAATCTGGTGCGGTGGCGGGCGAGGAACTCTCCCTTCAAGTCTGCCAGTGCCATCTGCAGGGTAGTCCCTTCAAACACAGCCCCGGCAATGACGTAAGCCTGATAGTTGTACTCCAGTAAGATCGGTTTGCGCCCCCCTTTGGAGTCACCAATCCCCACTTCCTGCAGAAGCCCATCCTCAATCATCTCGCTCACCAATGCCGAGACACAGGGACGACTGAGTCGAGCCTCTTTGGCGATATCGGCGCGTGAAATCTGACCGTGCTGGATCACCTGCTGCAGAATCTCCGATTTGTTCAACTTTTTTAGCAGCTTGCTGTTGTTTGTTTTTTTGGAATCGCTCATGTATCAGACTCACCACCACTGTTAGTTAACCTAACTAACAAAGTTACCAAGAATTATAGTTGTATTGTTACTAATTGTCAAATAATTCCCTCGAGGAAATGAAAACGTTCCCATCTTCTGCATTGCTTTTACATATATATGCCTGTCGCTTATCTTAAACCAACATTTTTTAAGTAAAGTGACAGGCCTGGTTCTCTACTTTTCCCTAAGCAAACTAAAATGGCCTGGGGTGTACAAAAGGATAACCCTGTAATCCCCTTGACTTGCCACAAAACGGGTATAACCATTGGGCCCTTGCATGACAATCTCGACGCTGGGGGTACGATTGGTACCTGTGAGCAGCCCGATAACCCGCCTCACTTCCGCGGCAACCAACCCGCCGGCATCGATAAAATCAACGGCTGTGCGCAGTCCAACATGAGCCAGATGGTCTGAAATCGCTTGAACAATATGTTCGATTTGATCTCGTGGAACCTCAGGCGTTCCGGTTACAATCGAGCGAATATAGCAGTTGAATCCCTCTCCGCTAATGCGAGTGATGTTGTAGCGATTCAGGTCTACATTGGAATCACTTTTGTGCTGGCTGTTCGAATCACTCTTGACCTCGCTGCTGGAATCACTCTTGTTCTTGCTGCTGGAATCACTCTTGTTCTTGCTGCTGGAATCACTCTTGTTCTTGCTGCTGGAAGCCTGCTTTTCTTGATTTTTATAGCTCCAATCAAACAAACTGATCTGCTTAGGCCCTTTTTCAACTTTTTCACTCGCTTTTTTCAGTCTTTTCCCCACTCTTTTCGTCTCTTTTTCTTTCGCTCGCTTCTTTGGATTTGGGGTATGCTCGGGAAGAGCGTCCTCAATCGTGTCGATCGTGATGAGAGGCTGCATATCGTTTTTCCCAGGATCGGGAAGATCCATCTGAACATCCATCAATGTGGAGTCCAACTGCTCCATAGGTATATTCAACGTATCGAGAATAAGCCTCCCTACCCGCTTGTCCATCCAAGCCTCACCGAGGGAGGAATTGACATCATAGTTGCCGATGTGGTGCAGCATAGCTTCCACGTATTGCTGTGTCCTTTCTAACAACCGATTCTTCAGTTGGTTTAAATTTCTCTGTTCTTCCGCTATTTTTTCATGATCTATTTCGCCGGAACCGCTCTTTTTAGGCGGCTGTTTTCGATAAGAGTCTTCAACCAACCAGTGTTGTTTTTTATACTGAAACGCTGCCTCCTGGTACCGTTGCTGCAAGGCAAGGAGTTTTTCTCGTCCCTGCTGCCACAGTATTTCGTAGGGCCCGCCTGCACATTGGTCCGGATTGTGAATCACTGCGTTTTTCTTCAATCTACCGGGGTAGATGGTTTCTACTAGTTTGACTCCGTCTGCAAACTGCTTGCGGAACCATTTTTCATCCCCTTCCCCATGCTGTCGTCCAATACCGCCGGATACGGAAGCGACAGTAAAGGTATGCAGGATCTCCAGCCCTTTGTTTTTCCTAAACGCCAGGTAGACCTCTTTTTTCTGGGATAGTGCGGTGTCAATCGCTTTCAACAGTTGCTGATATTCTTTTGGGACGTCTGTTTTCTCTAAGAAAAATGTCTGCAATTGAACCATTGTTCGCATCTGGATTTCGCGCAAAATCATTCTCGCCAAATCGTCGTTTTGCAGCAGTGCGTTATCAATCAGGTTGGCGATTTTCGTACCCTCTTTTGTGGTGTAATCACTCACTTTTTGCTCTGTCGTTTTCATGCGGTTTAAAATGGCATTCGTAAGCCACTGCTTTGCCGTTAACTTGTTGAGCCCTTCCAGCTGCAGCCTCATCTGCCTGCTCATTTCTTTGGCCAGCTCTTTATCCACAGTCTTTGGAGCATCAAGTTTGATGGAGAGTCGCTTGGTTGGAGTATCTTGTTGGCTCAGATACTGCCAGATGATTTGGTTGATGGCCTCAACGGTAAACGCATCTTTCTCCACATTTGGAAACATGCTTGTTTGATCAATCTGTTCAAAGAGAGTACGGAATTTCTCATACGGGAACGACTTGTAGATCTGCTCCTGCAGTTCTGGTGTAAGATAGTCATAGTTTTCTTCGATGCAGCGCTCCAATCGCAGTTGGAGGGCGTCTCCGGAATTTGATAATTCGTCATCCACAACTTCCATCTTGTCATCTGGAGAGTCGTTTTGGGTGAACTGCCGGATTACGCGCTGCATCACCCGAGGATTCGTTTCAGCGTGCGGTGTGGTTTCCTCCTTGTACCCGGGTCCATCTTGCAGAACAGACGGGGAAGGAAATCCTGACTGTAACATCTGGGTAACCGCCTGATTGCCGATGATTTTCTGCAGCTGCATAATCTGCAGAGCAGACGGTGTCAAATCAGGTGATGACGGGAAAGCACAGATGCGGGCAGTCTGTTTCCGTTTATCAGATGAATTGCTTTGATTCCTTTGATATGCCCCTTGAGCTGGCTTTTGATCGTGGGTCCGCATATTACCTCCCGGTGTTTCCCATGATACCGTTTGAATCATAAGGTCGAGTAAGACTGTTCGCCATCGGTATTCATGCAGAGAATGTGTAAACTCTATTCGTTATTATATCATCCTTGGTATTGCAGGCAATTATTGGAGTTGTTACGATCAATCTAGTAGCTTTCAGGACCTCTTTGATGATGGACTGATCAAGCTGTAAGCGGCCATTGTTTTCTTTTATCGTGAGGGAGGCTTAGCGCGAAAATAAGAAGAGCATATGAAGGAGAGGCATACGGGATAGCTAACGTACATGTGGAAAGCTGGAAAACTACATATAAAGGGATCATTGAGATTGATGGTGTGACCTTATCTGAACGTGCGTATGGCTGGGATGACCTGAATGGCCTGTCAAGACTGATACAACCACGCTAAAAAACTCCTGCTAAAGAGTGCTCCACAGGAGTTTTAAGCGTGCTGACAAAGCCTCGGTATAGACGGAGAGCAGCTCTTCTCACAGTTCCAGCAGGCGACCACCCAACAGGACCATCAGCGGTATGGTTATCAGTCCGATCAGGGTAGAAAAGACGGTTGCCATGGCTCCCATCTGTTCATCTGCTGCATATCGGGCGAAGAGGATGGAGCCTAGTGTGAGACTGGGCATCGCCACCTGGATCACCACTACTTGAACCACATCTACAGGAAGTGTGAACAAGCTTAATGCCAGGATCATGGCCATGGGAAACGCAAACAACTTCATCACAATCGGCAGACCAATGATCGGCAGCGGCAGATGCTTTTTCCTTGTCAGTAGAGCGGGGATCAAAAAGCCGATGTACATCATGGCCAGTGGAGATGCCAGGTGGGCCAGAGTGGCCACGAACGTTTTCACCGTCTCTGGCGGCTGCACCCCTACCAATGCGATCAAAAGGCCACCTACAATGGCCAGCATCGGGATGTTCACCAACGCCTTCAATCCGGCAAACGACAGGGTACGCTTCTCCTGCAGCAGCATGACACCCACTGTCCAGAGCGTAAAATCGAGACCGGCGTCAAAGACCGCGGCAAGCAGTGCCCCTTTTGGCCCAAATAAAGCGGCACATAGCGGCAGGCCAATAAAACCGGTATTGCCCAGGCCAGAGACAATCGCCATCTCACGTGCTTTTTTAGCCGACGCACCGGACATTTTGGCTGCAAGCCAGCCCATGCCGATGCCAATACAGTTAAACAAAACAGACAGAAAGAAGATGAGAAAGATCTGCTTCAACAACGTCTTGTCAATCGGGATCTGAAAGATTCCGTTTAAGATGATACAAGGCATCGCTACGTTGACGATGATCGTGACCATCAACTGCCGGCTGTCATGGCTCAGCGGTGTGTGTCTGGCAATCAAAGCGCCAATCCCGATAATCGCTGCCATGATCGCAATGGACGAGACCAACGACCCCATTTCCACAGCTTGTGTCCCTCCAACTCCCCAGGTTCTTTTTTGGTACCGCCACTATACGGTTGGCGACGCTTCCTCCACCGGCAGCCACCTGATCCCCTCGTACGTTGCAAGCTCACAGGTTCGCAGGATGTCGCCGCAGACAGGAATCGCCTGCTCAAGCGGTACACACCACGTCCCCGGAAAGGCAGCTTCACTGCCCTCCACCGTGAGGGTCTCCAGTGTGTGCACAGGAGCATCCAGAGTCAGCACAAAGTGCTGTTCGCTCGGCTCGTACTCTTTCCACTGAACCAGCACCTTGCCGTTGTCTCCACCGGCAACGACCAGATCAACATGCTCGCCATACGCCGCATGTACCAGTGTGCATCTCTCACCGTCCAGCGTCGCGATCGCCTGCAGCACCTCATGCCAAGCTGTATGCGTACTCTCTTCCCCTGTTGCGTCCGTGTACATCCGCCAATCGTTCATCTGCAGCATGACTCCTTGGTATGACCGACTTTACCGTGCATTTGTTTCCTTCTTGTACTCTACCACTACTTCTGTGCCCAGTCCACCACGGGCATTCCAGTTCGCTTCAATTCGCATATACAGCGGATCGCAGCAAGCGACCAGATCGTTCAGGATCCGGTTGGTCGCATGCTCCTGATAGATGCCCACGTTGCGGTAGGACGTCAAGTAGTATTTCAGCGACTTCATCTCGATCAGCTTCTCGTTTGGGATCATGTAGATTTTCAACTCGGCGAAGTCCGGCAAGCCCGACCATGGGCAGACAGACGTAAACTCATTGGTAGGAAGCATCACTTCCGTCCGTTTGCCGACGTATTCATACGGGATGGTCTCCAGAATGTCAACCATGATAGCCGACTCATCCTGCGTGTCAAAACGGATATTGTTGTACTTGCTGTGGTTGTGCTCTACTTGTGCCATATCTCTCTTCCTTTCTATTTCGTAGATGGTTGGGTAGGCCAATCAATCGGAATGGCGTATTCGATCGGGTCGACCGCCCCCGCTTCACGGAATCCTTTGATGCGCAGACGGCAGCTGTCGCATACACCGCAGGCGGCCGACTCACCTTGGTAACAAGAAGTTGTCAGGTGATACGGAACTTGCAGCGCAAGTCCGAGGCGGATCGTATCCGCCTTGCTGGCGTGAAGCAGAGGGGCCTCGATCGACAACTGGCCCTCTTCTGTGCCAAGCCGCGTTGCCAGCCGAGCCGCCTGCTCCATCGCCTCAATAAAGACGGGGCGACAATCGGGATAGCCGCTGAAATCGACGGCGCTCACCCCGATGTAAATCGCAGACGCGCCGACTACTTCTGCATAAGCGGTGGCCATGGACAGAAAGATCAGATTGCGGGCCGGGACGTACGTCGCAGGAATCCCATCCTCCACACCGTCTGTGGAGACGGGTATCGTCTCGTCCGTCAAAGCGCTGCCGCCAATATCACGCAAAAAACTGGTGGCGACAATCTGGTGCCGCTCTACTTGGTAGTAAGCTGCTATCTGCTTGGCCTGCTCCACTTCACGATTGTGCCGCTGTCCATAGTCAAAGGTGAGCGGGTACAGCTCATATCCCCGCTCTCGGGCGATTCCCATGCAGGTCGTACTGTCAAGACCACCGCTCAGTACGACAACGGCTCTCTTTTGTTTGCTGTTCAAAAACGGCCTCCTCCTCTCGGCAAAAAGCGGGTTACACACCGCGTGTCTCCGGGTGCCAGATCACCTTGTGTATCTGCATGTTCAACTTCACATCTTTACGACCGCTGGCCAGGATCAGCTCTACCAGCCGCGCTGGCGGCATCGTCTCCCAAACCGGGCTGAACAGCGGCAGCGCAGCTGTCTGGCAGCGATCCAGCACCTCGCATGCAGCCTGAAAGTCTCGCTCGTCAGCAATCACGAACTTCAGTTCATCCTGCGCTCCCAGCAGCGATAGATTTTCCGCGATCATACGCTCTGCCTCACCACTGGCCGGGAGCTTCCAGTCCATGACGAAACGCAGTTTGCCTCCTGCATCTTCCTCTGTCTGGCGCAGCTGGACAAACGGCGCTAGTGAAACAGCACCGTTCGTCTCAACATGCAGATCCTGCACACAGGAGACTTCGCTCAACGCTTTAACCAATGCCAGTGACTTCTCACCGTGCATCAGCGGTTCACCGCCGGTTAGACAGACGTATGAGTTGCCGTAGCCATCCACCTGTGCGACGATCTCGCCAATCGTCGCATAAAAGGCGGGCTGGTGAGGGGCGTAGCTGTAAGTCGTATCGCACCAGGTGCAGCGCAGATTACAGTTGAACACCCGGACAAAGGTAGTCGGAAAGCCTGCCTTTGCTCCTTCCCCTTCGACCGTCTGGAAGATTTCCACCATCGGCAGTCTCATTGTACGATGATCCGCGACAGTCATTACGCTTCCTCCATCCATTCCCGCTTCAGGGTACCGTAGCTGTTGGGGGTCTCGTACAACTTCAGCTCTTCAATCCGGAATCCGGACGCCTTCAGGCCCTTCTCCGCGAGCGCCTGTTCGATCTCCTCCCAGATCCAGACCAGCAGGTTCTCCACCGATGTGTTCATCGGTGGCAGCGTCTCATTAAGGTATCTGTGATCCAGCCGCCCTTTCAGGCGCTCTTCGTAGATCGACTTGATCTCTCCAAAGTCGATGCTCATGCCGATCTCGTTGGGATAGCCGCTGATCGTCACCTCCAGGCGGTAGGTATGACCATGCAGACTGATACATTTTCCCTCGTAGTTGTGCATGTGATGAGCCGCATCAAACGTAAACACCTTGGTGATGGCAACACGCTTGCTGTGATAGCGCAGTTGTTCGGGCCTGATATCACGGTGCAGCTGTTGGAGCTTGCGCGGAACCTCAAAAGCAGCCATCTTCCGTTCACCTCCCAGCATCAAATGCTGTCTCTTTTCACGTGGCTTTCACACTGCCAGCGACGGTTGATCGACATGCCCCCAATAAAAAAACCACCCTGCACCAGGCATCAAGCACAGGTGGAGAGTGGTGTTGTCGTCACTTGTCCGAATCGGTTACGAGAATGAATTCGTTACATTCGTTAGTGAATCACTCTCCCCTAGTTTTGTTTTACGAGAGGAGGGGGTTTCGAACTCTCGATCACGTCGCTCTATCCATCATAGCAGAAGGACATTTCGATGAGAAGCAAAAAGTTTTGCCGCAAGTGCAAAAGCCAGTTGACAAACGTTCCGCTCCCCGGTACAGTACAAGAATATAAATCATATCGGTTTAGTGGGGGATTCAAAATGAAAAAACTTCTTGCGATTGCATCAACCGTATTCCTGCTCGCTCTTACCGGCTGCGGCACCTCAGGTACGACTGGTTCATCCGGCACGCCGGAATCTGCCGGACAGACGTCCCAAGAGCAAGCTCCTGCCGAACAAGCAGAGGCGCAAAACCTGCTGGAAAAGATCAAGGCCGAGGGGAAACTGCTCATCGGTACAGAGGGAACCTACGCACCGTTTACTTTCCACGATGACTCCGGCAAGCTGACCGGCTTTGATGTCGAGTTGGCGGCTGAGATTGCCAAGCGGATCGGCGTAGAACCAGTATTTATGGAGACCCAGTGGGACGCGATGTTTGCCGGTCTTGACGCCGAACGGTTTGACATGATCGCCAACCAGGTGGGAATTCGACCAGACCGGCAGGAAAAGTACGACTTTTCCAAGCCATACGTAACCTCTACAGCTGTACTGGTCGTTCATAAAGAGAACAATACGGTAGATGGATTTGAAGACATCAAAGGATTAAAGGCGGCTCAGACGCTGACCAGCAACCTGACTGACATCGCCCGTGAAAACGGGGCCGAGATCGTTGGCGTAGAAGGATTCAACCAGGCGATAGATCTGCTGTCATCAAAACGGGTCGATGTGACGATCAACGATGGTCTGTCACTGTTGGACTTCCTAAAGCAAAAACCGGAGACCCCGATCAAGATGGTCGCCAAACACCCAGACGCAGCCCAGAACGGCTTCATGTTCCGCAAAGGAAATCCGGAGCTGGTTGAAGCTGTCAATCAGGCTCTGGATGAAATGATGAAAGACGGAACGTATCTGAAAATCTCTGAGAAATGGTTTGGTGCGGATGTTTCCAAGTGAATGGTTCGCTAACCCGGAACGGATCAACCGTCTGATCGATATCGCGCAAAGCTCCTTTCCCCATCTGGTGAAAGGAGCCTTGCTCTATTCACTGACCCTCGCCGTGGTCTCCTTTGCGATTGGATTGGTGCTCGCGATCTTGACGGCACTGGCTCGCATCTCCGGCGTCAAGCTGCTGGAAGGAATCGCCCGTACTTATATTTCGATCATTCGCGGGACGCCGATGCTGGTACAGTTGTTCATCATTTTTTACGGACTGCCTAACATCGGCTGGACACTGGATCCGATTCCATCTGCGATCATCGGCTTTTCCCTTAATGTGGGAGCGTACGGTTCCGAGATCGTCCGTGCCGCCATCCTGTCGATCCCAAAGGGCCAATGGGAAGCCGCCTTTTCCATCGGGATGTCCTATCGTCAGGCTCTGCAGCGGATCATCCTGCCACAGGCGGCTCGTGTCTCCATACCGCCGCTGGCCAACTCTTTTATCAGTCTGGTCAAGGACACATCGCTGGCCGCCGTCATTCTTGTGCCGGAGATGTTTCGCAAGGCCCAGGAAATTGCCGCTGCCACCTACGAACCGTTGCTGATCTACAGCGAAGCGGCGCTCATCTATTGGGTGATCTGCATGGTGCTGGCGTTGATCCAGGACAAAATCGAACAGCGATTAGACCGCTATGTCGCGCGATAAGGAGAGTACTGAGATGATTTCCATCCGACAACTGCACAAGCGCTTTGATTCGCTGAACGTCTTGAAAGGTATCGACCTGACCATCGAGCAGGGGAAAGTGATCGTCATCATCGGCCCTTCCGGATCAGGCAAGACAACTCTGCTGCGCTGCATGAATATTCTGGAGATCCCCACCTCCGGTTTGGTTCGCATCGGTGACGTTGAACTGGACTTCTCCGGCAAAACGGATAAAAAGCGAATCCTGCAGCTCCGCAAGCAAACCGGCATGGTCTTCCAGTCGTTTAACCTGTTTCCGCACATGACCGCCATCGAAAACGTGATGGAAGGACCGCTCACCGTCAAAGGAGAGAGTAGAGAAACAGCCCGTCAAAAGGCAAAAGCACTGCTGGCCAAGGTAGGCTTGGCCGAAAAAGCGGACCACTATCCCTTCCAGCTGTCCGGGGGACAGCAGCAGCGGATTGGCATCGCCCGTGCGCTGGCGATGGATCCGAAAGTGATGCTGTTCGATGAACCAACCTCGGCACTTGATCCAGAGCTGGTCGCTGAGGTGCTGAAAGTGATCAAAGAGCTGGCTCTGGAAGGGATGACGATGGTCGTCGTCACCCATGAGATGAGCTTTGCCCGCGAAGTGGCTGATGAAGTGATCTTTATGGACGGTGGCGTGATTCTGGAGCGCGGCACACCTGAAGAGCTGTTTAACCGTCCGCAACAAGAGCGGACCAGGCAGTTTTTGCAGCATATTCACTAATCCTGTAGGGAAAAGCCATGCCCCACCAAACAGTGTGTGGGCATGGCTTGTTTACTGTCAGTACGGTCTGCGCCTTCTAGGACGGCAGCATCTCGGCGGACAGAAATCGCAGAAATCCGGACAACGGCGTCTTGGCGGTCTACGCCGATATTGGACCAGACGGCGATATGGCGAATCGTCGTACGGTGAATCGTAATACGGCATTTCATGATAATACACGAAGCAACATCCTCTCATTTTCTGTTCTCTAGAAACGTCGCTCTAGCTGCGTAGACCATCCATACACAGGAAGAAGCCAGGGGGGAGTACGGATGATGGGATACTTGGAATGGAAGATCGATGGGGCAGGTAGATGATCGAGTACCGCTGCATGCTGCGCCCCCCTATAGCAAGTCTCACTTAGTCGTCCCAGAAAGCGAAGATGATCACGATGATCACGATGATCCAGATAAACCCGTCATCATTACGTTTGCCCATTTCCCTCCTCCTCTCTCCCAGACGCTTTGGCAGTCTACCTATCCGGCGCTGCCAGTAGTTTACTTTATGGCTGTTAGCCTGTCTTTGCTTGGACACCTGCATAAGGGGGAGGGAAAAAGGGCAGCCATCATACGCTGTTTACAATACCTTTATCGAAACTCCATCATATCTAAACCGTTTCTTAATAGAACTAGATTACGATGAAGTTGTCAGACCCTGCGATGGACATAGCGTCCCCAATTCTCCACTTTTTGGCCGCCCTAGGTTGCCGGCCGGAAAGTGGGCTTTTTTTTCTCCACCTCCGTCATCAGAACGAGATACATCGCGTGCGACCAGACAAGCGGACAGGCAGGCGGGCCAGCATGCGCTGTCCATCTGTCGTACATGTCAGGATTTATCATGACGTCCTGCACCTGTTCGGGCAGTCCTCGTTCGCTCCACTTCGTTTCCATCCAGTCTAGAATCTCTACTGCTTTTGGTCGCTCCCCCACCTGTAGGTAAAACCATCCCAACCAGGCCGACAAGAGCAGCCATTGCCCACCTCCGTAGTACAGATCCTGTGGATAGCGGTGTACCCCCTGTCCGCGCACCAGTTCCTGCTCCATCTGTCGAACTGTCCGAGTCATCCGTCCATCCTCGGGTTCGACCAGTCTAAAGGGCACCGAGAGCCACAACAAGCTGGCATCGACCCCGGGATGGCCGATCGACTTGACAAACTTGCCGCCTCTGACGCCATCCTGCAAGACGTACTGTCGGATCGCTTCACACGCTTCAGCCACTTTCTTTCGTTTCTGTGGCAAATACGCAACAATGGCAGCTAAACCGCCGTAGACAGCAGCCAATGTCGCCGGATGGAACCGATCACCTAACTCCTCCCAACAGTCAAAACACGGAAGCCTCCAACAAGTCAGCAAGTAATCAACGATCAACTCAACAGCTGACTGAGTGGCCCCAGAGAGTGCCGTCCCTCCACTCATCCGTAAGTGCTCGGCTATTCCCCACAGCAGTACACCGTATCCGTCTAATTGAAAGTTCCCCCATTCTTCTCTCCCCTCATCACCATCAATGGTATAGCGCGTGTGTAAAAACTGATCCTGATCGATTGCAGTCTTGCCGCTGCGCACCTGTTCCATCACACGCTGAGCCTTTCCTTGGTGTTTCAGCAGCACATAAGAGCACCACTCGTAGAAGCGGCGAGCTGGTCCATGCTCCCCCATCCTGTCCAACGCATAGACGGCAAACGTGCCGTCTCTCAGCCATACGTATCGATACGCTGGATATGTGGAGCAGGCGATAATCGCCCCCGCAGGGTGTTGATGGGCACGGATGATCTTGATGCTCTCAGTCACGTATGCAGACAATCTCCTCGACAATCCTCTCCCCCCTTGATTATCCTTTGGTTCCCCCTGATGTTAGTCCGGCCACCAGGTACTTTTGGGCAATCAAGAATACAACCAGTACCGGCAGGGTGACGATGATCGCTCCGGCGGAGAGATAGTGCCAGTCTGCATTGAACTGGTTGACGAACTGCTGCAAGCCAATCGGCAAGGTATACATCGTTTGATCAGACATAAAGGTGAGCGCGATCAGAAACTCATTCCAGGCTGTAATAAAGGCGTAAAAAGCGGTCACCGCTACACCAGGGATGGAGAGCGGCAGGACGATACGGTAAAAGGTGCCGAAATGAGACAGACCGTCAACACGGGCGGCTTCCTCCAGTTCGTAGGGCACAGTGTCAAAAAAATTCTTCAGCATCATCACGCAAAACGGCACAGCTACCGTGCAGTAGGCGAGTATCAGGCCGAGATAGTTGTTTAACAGCCCGAGCGAGTTGACAATCTTATAGAGCGGAATGATCAGCAACGCCCCTGGAAACATCTGGGTCAAGAAGAAACCATAATGAATGGCCCGCTTGCCGGCAAACTTGAAGCGGGACAAGGCATAGGCAGCTGTCGTCGACAAAGCCAGCGCGACAAGCGAGGTCAGCAGGGCAACCAGAAAACTGTTCGCCATCCATCGCAGAAACACGCCGTCTGCTCTGGTCAGCACATGCACGTAGTTCTCCCAGGTAAAGGTCTGCGGGATGAGGTGAAGTTCGGTGGAGAACACTTCCGCCCGCTGCTTAAAGCTGGTCATCATAATCCACAGCACGGGAAATACGGCAATAAAGGAAGCCAGCAACAGCAGGAGATGCACCCACCAATGGGATCGGGTCACGTCAGTAGTACACCCCCTCGTTGCTGTTCTCCTTGAGCAGTCGTTGGTACAGCAAGGTAAAGGCGAGCAGGAAACTTAAAATGACCACACCATAGGTGGCGGCCAGCCCGAAGTTCCAGTTCATAAACCCCTCTTGGTAAGCATAGGTGACCAGGATCTGTGTAGAGCGTGCTGGACCGCCTCGGGTCACAAGATAAATGATGTTGAACATATTGAACGTCCAGATCACGCCAAGTACCGTAGCTGTTGCAGCCACAGGCTTTAACAGCGGCAGCGTGATCGTCCAGAATTGTCTCCATGGAGTGGCGCCGTCTACACGAGCCGCCTCATACAAGCTCTGGGGAATACCCTGCAGCCCTCCCAATAGGGTGATCATCATAAACGGCACTCCAATCCATATGTTTACGATAATGACTGACACCATTGCCCAGAAGCTGTCCCCCAACCAGGGAATTGGGGCAAATCCCAGCTTCGCCAGGAGGATGTTGAACACTCCGTACGATTGGTTGTACATCCACGTCCAGGAAAACGCGCTGATAAATGATGGCACCGCCCACGGCACCACCAACACCATCCTGTAGATGCCTCGTCCCCTGATGTTTCGGTTCAGCAGCAACGCCAGGATCAGACCAATCGTAAAATGGAAAAACACGTTGACAAACGTCCAGATGAGCGTTTGGATGATGACGTCGCGAAACACAGACTCAGGCTGCAGCATCGATGAAAACAAATCAATGTAATGTTTTAGTCCGATGAACTCCCAACTGGCCGGGGCAAACTTGCTGCCCATATTGTACTGGGTCATATTGGTGAAGCTGTAGATCACTCCTTGTAGCAACGGATAAAACACCAACAAGGCCATCACCACAATCACTGGAGCCAAAAAGAGATAGGCAATCCACCAGTTGCTGCGAGTTGCCAAGCATCCCGCCTCCTTTCCTGGCAATCGTTTTAGACCGCCTACAACCACGGAAGGGAAGAGGGAATCTTGAGCCCCTCTCCCTTTCCCAAGAGTTGCAGCCTATTGTCGTGCGCTTATTGCCCAAGCAGTGTCCGCCACGCTTGAGCGACCGCGTCCAATCCTTCCCGTGGTTTCTTTTCCCCTTTGTAAATGGCTTGGATCTCCGGATCAAAAGCGGCAAAAATCTGTCCGCCTTCCGGAATCACCGGGCGGTTTTTGGCCGCCTCCATCACCGCTTGGAAATCAGAAATCATGCGGTTTTCCTTCAATTCAGGCATGTCGTACGCCGACCGACGCGTTGGCAGCGTCCCATTCTTGCTGGCGAGAAACGCCTGGCTTTCCGCACTGGTGAGAAACGCGATCAATTTGTACGCAGCGTCTTTGACCGGGGAACCGGCATATATCGCCAGACTGTGCCCCCCCACCGGCGAGCCCGTCTGTCCGCCAGGTCCTGCGGGAATCGGTGCGATCCCGAGGTTGGTCGGATCTTGAAACTGCTCTCCGGAAAGAATGTCGGTCATGGCCCACGGACCGTTAAAAATCATGGCAGCCGAACCGTTTTTAAATGCTTCATTCATATTTTGATAGCTGTTGGCAGCGTCCAAATCGCGAGGAGAGACACGATCGACATCGCGCAGCTTAAGCGCGAACTCCACTCCCTCTACAGCCCCTGGGGTATTGATCAGAATCTGTTTCTGCTCATCGATCAGTCCACCGCCAAACGCCCAGACAAACGGCAAGCTGAAGTAGGCCTCCGTCTGACGCAAGTAGAATCCCCATTTATCCGTGCCGTTGGAGAGAGCTTTGGCCGCTTGGGCAAACTCTTCCATCGTTTTCGGTGCACTAGCAAAGCCGGCACCAGCCAACATTTTCTTGTTGTATAGGAGTGCCAGAGCGTCCGTCACTTCCGGAACGCTCCACACGCGGCCGTTCCATTTGCTGTAATTCAACGGCGCGTCCAGGAAGTCATCCTGGTCTTGAAAGTAGTCGTCCAGTGGTTCGAGCAGACCCAGCTTGGCAAACTCCGGTGTCCATGCCACCTCTGAGCGCAGCACATCCGGACCGTTGCCGGCCTGCGCCGCTGCACGGAACTTGTTTTGCGCCTCTCCGAAGGGAACCAACTGCATGTTTACCTTAATCTCTTTATTCTGCCGTTCGAATTCATCAATTATTTCTTTTAGTGCAACCGCTTCCGACTCCCGTACCGTGGTCCAGAACGTCACAGTAACTGGCCCGTCTTGCTGCTGTCCTGCTGTTTCAGTCGCTTCACTTCCTCCAGAACCGCCGCATGCGGCCAGCAAGATGGAGAATAGTACGGCCGCCGTCAAGATGCCAAAAACGCGTTTCATCACTGTACCCCTTTCTCTTAGTTAATCGATTTCTGCCTGGACCTGGCCTAAATCAAGTACGGCGCTATAGCGCTAGCTAGACACCTGTGACGGCAGCAATTTTGACACCGTCTCTTATCTGAGGAAGGCATGGTGCCGCTGGTGCAAACGATTGCACAAACTAGGATAGAACACCGCTGTTGATTTAGGATGCCCCTCTGCCTGTGTGTACCATCATCCTACAACAAACCGTCCAGCAAGGAAAACGCTTCCATTCATCCAAAATGAGCAATATGAGCTAAATAGATCAGAATATCTCTTTCTGGCACCGTAAAGTTCCAGTATTTATTTATTTTTCTTCCATTTTCTCGTATTTTGTTTTTTCAGCAGACAACTGTTTACAATCGCTTCGCTTTTCGCTACGATGAGAAAAAACAAACGTTTGCACTACCTCGTGCAGCAGGAGGAACATATGTCCGTTACCATAAAGGATGTGGCCCGTGCCGCAGGGGTCTCACCCTCTACGGTATCGCGGGTGATTTCCCGCCATCCCAAGATTAGTCCGGCGACCGCTCGAAAAGTAAGAGAGGCAATGGAATCGCTCGGCTACCATCCCAATATCATGGCAAAAAGCCTCGTTTCCAAGAGTACACAGACGATCGGGCTGGTCCTGCCCCGTTCAGCAGAAGAGCTGTTTGTCAATCCGTTTTTCTCAGAGGTGCTGCGAGGCATGCTGGCCTACGCCAATACAGCTCGCTACGACATGCTGATGTCCTCGGCCACCAGTCAGCAAGAAGAACTGGACGCAGTCACCCGCATGGTGTTGGGGCGCCGCGTTGACGGTCTGATTCTGATGGCTCCACGGCTTGGCGACCCGATCATTGAGAGATTGCTGGAACTTGACTTTCCCTTTGTTTTGCTGGGCCGCTCTCCCGAACATGAAGATCTGTTCCTGGTCAACAACAACAACGTAAGTGCCGGCTACGACGCCACCCATCACTTGATATCCCTGGGGCACACGCGCATCGGTTTTGTCGGGGGGCCGCCGGATATGGTGGTGATCCACGATCGTTTGACAGGCTACAAGCAAGCATTGGAAGAAGTCGGCTTACCCTTCCGGGACGAGTGGGTGATCAACGCTGATCTCCTGCAGAAGAGCGGCTTTCACGCCGTTTCGGTCGCGATGAACTATCAGGAGAAGCCCACAGCGTTCGTAATCGCGGACGACATTGTGGCTTTCGGGATGATTCGCGGTCTATGCGAAGCCGGGCTGAGCGTACCCGAAGACGTCTCCGTGATCAGCTTTAACAACATCATGCTCTCGGAACTCTCCAACCCGCCGATCAGTACAATCGACATCGGGATTTACCACTTGGGCTACCTTACTGTACAGCAGTTGATCCGCAGACTGTCTGGGGAATCCAGCCTGCAAAAACAGGTGATCGTGCCGCACCGCCTGATTGTGAGAGGCTCGTCGGGTGCGCCACGTCCCAGGTGATACCCCCTTAGAGACATGAACTGATCCTCCTCCTTAGCAGGGCAACAGGGGAGGAGGCCATCTGCCCAGTTCGATCACTGCAGAACCGATCAGTGCTGAAAACGAAAGGAGTATCTCACGTGCTACTATCACCTGTAACCAACAAACCGTATCGAAATGACGCGATCATCGGCAATTCTTCCATGCTGGCCGCCTTGGGAGCCAACGGAGAACTCTACCGTTTGTGGTGGCCGCATCTGGACATCCCTCAGCACATCGAACGGATGCGAATCGGTATCTGGCTAGACGAGCAGCAGCAGACCATCTGGCTGGACGATCCCGACAGTTGGCACCATCAACAACGATACATCGACCAAACCAACGTGCTGCGCAGTACGGCAACCGGGATGCGGCTTCCTCTCCAAGTCACTACCACCGATTTTGTCTCGTCGGAGTGTGACCTGCTGGTACGTCACTATGAACTGACCAATACCGGCACAGCGGAAATGGAGATACGCTTTGTCTGCTATGCCTCACTGACGATCGGCGAAAACCGCTTTTACAATACCGTCACCTATGATTCTCAAGTGGATGGCTTGGTCTTTTTTCGTCATACCTACTCGTTTGCGCTCGCTAGCGCAAACGTTTGCACCGGATACACCTGCGGTGATGCCCTGCCACAGGCGGCTGCTGGTGATTTGATCGGGAACCGAATCGCAATGGCTTCTGACGGTGCTATCTGCTGGGAGCTATCGATCCAGCCTGGTCAGACTGTCTCTCTCCCGCTCTATCTCACAGCTGGCCACAGCATCGCTGAAGCCATCCGTAAAATGCGGGTCGCCAAAGAGAGGCCCGTACAGCAATGGCTCGCCGCAACAACTGACCACTGGCGCCAGTTCCTGCAGCAACTACCCTCGCTTCCATTGGCAGATGAGCGGATTCGCCGTCTCTATGAGCGCTCCATACTGGTTTTTGCACTGGTCTCTGACAAGCAGAGCGGAAGCATCATCGCTGCTCCCGAATTCGACGAAGCATTCACGCGCTGCGGCGGTTATGCCTTCTGCTGGGGTCGCGACGCCGCCTATATCGCCACCGCTTTTGACCGTGCCGGACTCTCTGCGATGTCCAGATCTTTTTATCGGTGGACACTGCTTGCCCAAGACCCTGACGGAAGTTGGCAACAGCGCCACTATCACGATGGTCGGCTAGCTCCATCATGGGGACTGCAGATTGATGAAGGGGGATCGATTTTGTGGGGAATGCATCAGCACTACCTCTCGACTCATGATCACACCTTCCTGTCAGAAATCTGGCCAGCGGTGGAAAAGGGGGCTGCGTTCCTTCTAACCCGTCTCGATCCACAGACGGGACTGCCGCTGCCGACATGCGATTTATGGGAAGAACGGGTTGCTTCCCATACTTATTCCGCTGCCGCAGTGTGGGCAGGTCTCCGTAGTGCTGCCGCGATTGCCCGCGAACTGCAAAAACAGAGCCAGGTACAGCTGTGGAGCGAGGCAGCAGAGAGATTGAAAGCAGCAATCTTGTCGCAGACGGTCAATCAGCGGACAGGTACCTTTTATCGGGGACGCAGGCTGGTTGTCGATTATCCAACTTATTTGCGGGCCCGGGAAGCAGGTCAGCCGGTCGAATGCGAAACAGACGAGAAGGGCTACACCACTTATTTCATCGAATACGACGAAGTGATGGACATTAGTCTGCTTGGCTTGACCGTGCCCTTCGGATTGCTCCCAGCTGACGACCCACGAATGTCCGCGACGGCCGACGCCATTGAACTGACCTGCACGTCCCCGTTCGTTGGCGGGATTCGGCGGTATCAAGACGATTCTTACATCGGTGGGAACCCATGGATTTTAACCACCCTATGGCTTGCCCAGTTCCGGATCAAACAAGGACGGTTTTCCGAAGCCAGGCAACACCTGGAATGGGCCATCGCCCATAGTACGTCGCTTGATCTGCTGCCGGAACAGGTGGACAGGCAGAGTGGGGAGCCTGCCTGGGTCATCCCACTCACCTGGTCACACGCCATGTATGTCCTGACTGTCCATATGCTGCACGACGCAGGGGAGCTATAAGTCTTTATCACTGTCAGGTAAAAGAGTTCCAAATCATGACAGGGCAGCGAACCAACATGGCTCGCTGCCCTGTATAAAGATGTATGTATCACGTCGGTATCATTGCATCAGTCTTGTTCAAATGAGGCTTTGAGATGGTTGAGCAATTCATCATAAAACGTCGGATTGCAGGCCATCACACTGCTGTTTTCTGCGTAGGGCAACGGTACGCCGGAGATCTGGGTCACGACTCCGTCCGCTTCTTCGACGATGATCCTGCCTGCTCCAAAATCCCACGGATGCAGCGACATGCTGACATAACCATCCAAACGGCCTGCTGCCACATAAGCCAATTCCAGTGCCGCACTGCCCAAAAGACGCATCCCCCGCACCTTTCCCGCCAATTGCTTTACGATCTGGTCGATGCCGATCTGTTCTGCTCTTTTGTTCCAGAAGACACTGGTACAGAGCAGCGCTTCCTCCAGTTTGACCGATCTGGTCAATCGCAGCCGACGATGGTTGAGAAAAGCTCCCCCGCCTTTGACCGCCCAAAACATCTCTCCGCGTGACGGGTCATAGACGACGCCGATCACGCCTTCTCCTTGATGATAGACCGCGATCGACACGGAGTAATTGATCTGCTGATGAACGAAATTGGTCGTCCCGTCAATCGGATCGATGATCCACAATGTCTCGTGGTTGGTGGTATCCCTCTGGCTGGTACTCTCTTCACCGAGAATGCCGTGATCGGGGAACTGTTTCAGAATCGTCTCTACTACGTATTGCTCCACTTCTTTGTCGACCGCCGTGACCAGATCGGATGCCGAGGTCTTGTATTCAACCGAAAAAGGCTGCTTCAACCGCTCGAGACTGAGTTCGCCGGCCGCCCGTGCACAGCGAAGGGCCAACTGTTTCACCGCATCTATCGGAAACTCTTGCACCTGTATCGCCACCCATATGGATCTGTCTGTTATGGTTAGTGTACCATACTTGTGAACGGGATACACACCTAAAAGAGCGGATGATAGGAAAACCCGAAGCTTGCGAACACATAAAAAGGAGAGTACCTCGGCAGTACTCCCCTAATCGATGGTCCATGATCGTGATCGCTGCCCCGTGCTTACAGGTTGCCGCGAAGTTCTTGTTCCCGCTCCAATGCTTCAAACAGCGCTTTAAAGTTGCCGTTGCCGAACCCACGTGCACCCTTGCGCTGAATGATCTCGAAAAACAGGGTTGGACGGTCGACCACCGGTTTGCTGAACAGCTGCAGCAGGTATCCCTCGTCGTCACGATCAACGAGAATGCGCAAATCTTTCAACACTTCGATGTCTTCTTCGATGCTTCCCACGCGATCCTTCAGATCCTCGTAGTACGTATCGGGTACATACGGGAAATCCATCCCATTTTCACGAAGTTTGGTCACCGTCTCCACAATGTCATTGGTCAAGAGTGCGATATGCTGCACGCCGGGCCCTTTGTAGAACTCCAGAAACTCCTCGATCTGCGACTTCCGCTTCCCTTCTGCCGGCTCGTTGATCGGGAACTTGATGCGTCCGGTGCCGCTTTGCATCACCTTGGACATCAGCGCGGAATACTCAGTAGAAATATCGTCGTCGTCGAAATTCTGGGTCGCAGTGAAGCCCATCACCTTTTCGTAATAGGCAACCCATTCATCCATCACTTCCACATTCCCGACAATATGGTCAATGCCGATCAATCCAGTGCCTTCCCCTTTTACGATTGGCTCGTACGCCTTGAAACCAGGGAAGAATGCGCCTTTGTAGTCTTTTCGTTCAATGAACGAGTGAACAGTATCTCCATAGGTTCCGATGGTCGCTTTTTTCACTGTTCCCTGTTCGTCACGATACTCAGTCGGCTCCATGATCGGAATCGCTCCGCGAGAGACCGCTTCCCGGTATGCCTGTTCACAGTCTTCGACGCGCAGTGCAATATCCTTTACGCCCTCCCCGTGCTGTCTCACGAAATCGGCAATCGGATGCTCAGGAGTGAGTGCCCCACTCACCACGAATGTCAGGTGGTTCTGTTTGAGGACGTACGACACCTTGTCACGGCTGCCTGTCTCCAGCCCGGCGTAGGCAAATGCCTCAAAGCCAAGCGTCTTGGTTAAATAATGCATTGCCTGCTTAGCATTTCCCACGTAAAACTCCACGTGATCCCAGTCTTGAATGGGAAAGAAATCTGTCGCCATCTGTTTCCCCTCCATGATTAAAACAGAATGATATCTTCTGTCTTGAGATTACAATGGAAGCGCTTAACCCCGCAAGAACACGGGGTGACGCTGAAACGCTTTTATATGATGAAGCGATCCAGACACAGATGGGGACAGGGACATAAAAAAGGCTGTCAACGGTTTGACAGCCTCGCCTCTTTCCTTCTCGATATTGAGATGCCTTCGGTACCCACATGCTAATAGCGGAACCTGCCAATCGACTGATTGAGCTGTTCGGCCATTCGGGCCAGATTTTCCGCCATGCCGTTGATTTCTTCCATCGAAGCGCTTTGCTGTTCCATCGATGCAGCCAACTCTTCGCTGCTTGCCGACGACTGTTGAGTAATCGCGGAAATACTCTCCACCGATTGAACCGCTTGGCTGCTTTTCTGCATGATCTGTTCCGCTGAACTGTTGACTCGCTGCACCTTGGAAGATAGATCGTACACAATCTGGGTAATTTCCGAAAACAGCTCTCCTGTCTCGTTGATTTTCCCCGAACCAAGTCTCACCTGCTCTACCACTTCACCCATCGATGCTTCGGCCTCTCCCGCTTCCTGCCGTACGGCATCCAGGATGCCGGCGATTTGGTTGGTCGACTCTGCAGCCTGCTCCGCCAGTTTGCGTACCTCGTCTGCCACCACAGCGAATCCGCGTCCCTGTTCGCCGGCACGTGCTGCTTCGATTGCCGCATTGAGTGCCAACAAGTTGGTTTGGGAAGCAATATCATTGATGACAGCCAGAATCTGTGTAACCGCTTCTGTTTTTTGTCCCAACTCGGCCACAATCTGTGAAGTAGTAGATACTTTCTCTTCGATCGTCTGCATCTGCCCAATCGACTGCTGTACACCATCCAACCCTTTCTGGGTCGCCTGGTTGGCCAGTCGGGACTGCTTTTCCATTTCTCCGGCGTGCTCAGCTACCTCGCTGATCTCTTCCGATACCTGCTGGATCACGCCAAGCGTTTCCGAAGCATTTTCTGCTTGTGAGGTGGCCCCTGAGGCCAACTGCTCTGCTGTTGCCGAGACCTGCTCGATGCCGCGGGTCATCTCGGTCGACGATGCTTGCAGTTCCTCGCTTGATCCCGCCACATTTTGTGCAATCTCTGCCGTCTGACGAATCAGCCCTTTGATGTTGTCATTCATCGTATTAATCGCCTGTGTCAGCTGGCCTACCTCGTCTTTTGATTTGGTTTTTACCTGTTCTACGCTGAGATCCCCCTCAGCCATGCGCATAGCGACGGATTGAATCTGTTTCAATGGTCCTGTGATGATTCGCGAGATGAAGAAGGCAATCAAGAAACCGACGATCACCGAAGCCAAGATAGAAACCAGTGCGACCAGGTAGGTGGCGGAAATTTTCTCCTCTGCCTGGGTCACAGCGCTCATCCTGGATTCTCTCACCAGATTCACCAACTGGTCGAGCGTATCCATCAGCTGTTTTCGCTGCGCGGCAAGCATCTGATTGTATTCGATGGCATCCTCTATTTTGCCCTGTCGAACCGCAGGAATAATCTGATCATTGACCACTTTGTCAATCACTTGATTTATTCCGATGATCTCATTAAACAGCTCTCTTTCTTCTTCCGTGTCCATCCTAACTTCGATCTGTTCCAGGATGCCTTTTTGCCTCTCTACCCTCTCATTAAATGCAGTCACGTATTCAGGGTTGGCTTCCATGATGAACGCCTGTATCTGTCCCCGCTTGGCCCGATCCAGACTGCGCAGTTCTTCAATCCCGATCGCTCGGTCCGACCTCCTGATCATCGCCGATACATTCTCTTCTATTCCTGCCACCTGCTGCAGGATCACGCCGACACCGGCGGTAAAAATAATAATGACAGCTAAAAACCCTAACAGCAATTTTAGTCCGATTTTCATGCTGTACCCTCCAATCATCCAAAGAAAATCAATTATGTAGAAAGCCCCCTGCCGTTACGCTGAAGGGGCTCTGTCCAACATCCGTTTCAATTCTTCATAGCTGGCTTCCAGTTCATGATCGACGATGCTTGACTCTTTTACGTGCGAGACCAATTCCTCATGGACACTGTCCAGCAGCGATTGTGCTTCCGTCACTTGTTGGGCGATACTATCGGCAAACGTTTTCTGCCGCCCGATCGTCTCGATCACCCCACTTACTTCCTGCTCCACCTGGTTGAACGCGCTGACGGTCTCGTCCATCTTGCCAGATGCCAACTGGCTAAGCTCAAGCCCTTGCCGAATCGTGGCGATATTTTTCTCTGCATTAGCCAACGCTACCTTCGTCTCCTCCTGCATCGTTTCGATCAGAGAGGCGATGCTTTTCGTGGAGTTGGCTGTCATCTCGGCCAGCTTGCGCACTTCATCTGCTACCACAGCGAAGCCGCGTCCCTGTTCACCGGCCCGTGCGGCCTCAATGGCTGCATTGAGCGCCAACAGATTAGTCTGGTTGGCAATATCACTGATCACCTGGACAATCGTTGTGATTTCACCAGACCGCTCCTCCAACCTGTTCATCGAAGTGGACGTAGTAGCCGACTCCTGCTCCAATCTGGAGATGACACTTACGACATCCTCCAGCGCTTTCTTCCCCTCCTGTGACCTGTCGAGTGATTCTTTCGAGATCTGTGTCAACCGTTCTCCGCCCGTTGAGAGTTGATTCGCCGTCACGTCCGATTCTTCACTGATCTGTCTGATCTGGTCAATGGTCTCCTTTAGACGAGCCGCGATATCGGCGATCTCTCCGTGCTGCGCGTTGACCAGTCCGTGCTGTTTTATGATGCTGCCCATTCGCTCGTACAGGGCGAGAATGTCCTTCTCTAGTGACCGTTTCTGTTCGTCAGCGGGATCGACCACTGCAATCGCTGCCGCTGTTTCTGCTTGAACCTGATTCTTTTTCTTTTTCCAAAGCATCTCCAACAACCTCCTATAAGGTAAAAGTGGAACGATCATCTTCACGATGGGCATACAAACGGGACTCCATCACCTCTGGAAGCTGCTTGACCAAGACAAGCAAGTTTTCCAGATAGAGATAATGACCTTCCAAGAGTTCAATGTCTTTCCGCTCAAACTGCTCTGCGTGCAAGTAGTGCTGCATCTCCAGGATGAAGCGCTCCATCTTGGGGTGAAAGCCGTTGACCCGCAGCATCTGGTCCACTTCCGGATACGAAGATCTTAATCGTGTCAGTTCATCGTGTACGCGCGTTGCTTCCAGGATCAGCTGGTACGCGATTCGTTCTCGGGAAGCAGCTGTTGCCCGCTCGTCTTCCCGACGAGCTTCGCGCAAAGCGGCCAAATACGTGATAAAATGAAAGATGGTCAGGAAAAATGGACCAAGAAACAAAATGATGCCTGCCTTGTAGATGTGCTGATTGGAAATACTGGTGATCAGCAGAAACAGATGATAGAGAATCGCTCCCAGCCAAGCGTAGATGATCACATGATGGTTTACTTTACCCGCTTCTTGCTGTCGGGAAAAGACAAACGTCAGGCCCAGCAGGTAAAACGCCAGAAAGGTAAAGCTGGCGCTAAACAGGCTCATCTCCATCTCCTGCAGCCAATCGGCTTGCTCTGGTATCTCAACAAAGAACTCAACGCCGAGGATCAGCAGCGAGAACAACAACCCGAGGACCCAAAAGCGGCTAACATCACTGTCTATCTTTCGCTGTGTGCGATGTTTTTCCAGGCGTGATACGTTCAAGGTAAATCTCACCTCTCCTTGGAACATACCATTCGCCACTATTCGTCTTTATCCTCTGTGTCTCGGCACAGGCCTTCGATATTTTTCTCGCAGGAGGTTTTTCATGCGCATACCACTACCAGAACTTTTTTGTACACGGATGGAACAGATGCTGCAACAGGAATACGAATCGTTTTTACAAGGATACGAGCAGGCAGCTTGGCACGGCTTGCGGGTCAACCCGTTAAAAGTAGATCCAGCGCGATTTGTGGCGATCAGCCCGTTTGAGCTGCACCCTGTTCCGTGGTGCAACCTAGGCTTCTACTATTCTGGAGTGGGTCGTCCCGGCAAACATCCCTATCACGCCGCCGGTCTCTACTATCTGCAAGAACCAAGCGCGATGGCAGTAGCAGAGGCACTCGATGTGCAACCAGGTGATGTCGTGCTCGATCTGTGCGCCGCTCCTGGCGGCAAGTCAACACAGATTGCAGCTGCCCTGCAAGGGCAAGGACTGCTTGTCGCAAACGAAATCCACCCGACCCGCGCCAAAGCCCTCTCCGAAAACATCGAACGACTTGGGGTAACCAACGCGATCGTAACCAACGAAACACCGGAACGACTCGCAGCTCGTTTTCACCATGCCTTTGACCGGATTCTGGTAGATGCACCCTGTTCCGGTGAAGGGATGTTTCGGAAGCTGCCAGAAGCGTGTGACGATTGGTCATTGGCCAAAGTAGCACAATGTCATGCGATGCAGTGCGAGATCCTGCAAGCGGCCGCCCAGATGCTGAAGCCGGGAGGTACGCTGGTCTACTCCACCTGTACGTTTGCTCCGGAGGAAAACGAGCAGACCGTTGAGGTTTTTCTCGCAGATCATCCAGGGTTTACGCTTGTGCCCACCCCGCATCGTGAGCAGTTCCGACCAGGTCAAGCAGATTGGGCAAAAAGACCTGACAACCGGCTTTCGCTGTCCGCTCGTCTCTGGCCTCACCATCTCCGAGGCGAAGGACACTTTATTGCGAAAATGGTGAAGCAGCAGGCGGATCCATCGGACGAACCAACGTTCACTGACAACAGCAGGCGCAGCCCAAGAAAAAAAGGTGCCGCCAAGCCCGCCATAAGCCGTGAGGAGAGCATCGCCGCATGGCGGTTATTTGCTGAGAACACCGTTATAGGCGCGTGGGAAAAAACCAACGATTCAGACGCCTTTACGCTGTTTGGTGAGCAGCTGTACTACCTGCCCCCCGCCGCGCCAAACCTTGATGGATTAAAGGTACTGCGCCCAGGCTGGCACCTAGGTACGATGAAGAAAAACCGTTTTGAACCCTCACATGCACTGGCACTGGCACTATCCGCTGATCAATGTATGTATACAGCCGATTTCCACGCTGACGATCCGCTGCTGCTGCGCTATCTCAGAGGAGAGAGTTTACCCCATGAAGCGAAAAACGGCTGGACACTGATCCGTGTAGACACGTTCTCACTTGGATGGGCCAAGCAATCGGACCGTCAATTGAAAAACCATTATCCCAAAGGACTTCGCTGGCTGTGAGAGTCGGTTAACATATCGACTCTCTAGCTGCGATCCGTCATCAGCGCCCCATCCCGAATATACCTCATGATCTTGGATACCGAGACACCCGTGGCATTGGCGATCTGCATCGCGTTAGAATTCGGGTGGGTACGCAAATATGCTTTAACCGCCCTATAATCTCTCGTCTCGCCATCCCAACAGGATGAGCAGAACTCCTGATTGGCACGCTTGAGGCGACCGCAGCTAGGGCACACTTCACTCATCTCGCGTATCTCCTCCCCTGTACAGAAACATAGATGTAATGGAAGACTACTAATATGGGTACTACCCTATTTCTCTCCCAGTTAAACGTATACCTGGATCTTACAGCCTACAAATACAGGAACTAAGACCTATTCCTATCCTTTATGATTGATTATAACAATTATTCAGAAGAAAAAAACGGGACTATGCGAATTCTTTCTTACAAAACGGATAGGTCTGTAGAAAGGGAGATGCAGGCGGGGACGGTTAGGGGAAATCTCGCTCATAAGCGTCAAGTAGACCACGAAGACGTTGAAGGAGGGACACCACCTGCGAATCGATTCCATCGCTTCGATTCTGCTCTGCATACTGGTCGAGCTCCGCATACAAATCGTAGACGGCTCTTCCTGGATCATCTGGGGTGACCATCTGTTCAGCGGCTGGCCGGGTGACGACACCATCGGATGCTGACTCGAACTGTTCATCGGAATACGACGCCAAGATCGAGTGAAGCCGCAGGATTTTGGTCTGGACTTCCTCCGGCAGTCCATGAAGCTCTCGCAAATCAGAGATGATCGCCTGGACGATTTGCTTGTTCATCGTACCGTCCCTCCTTGGACATGATCTTGATCCTTTCTGTAGGCTAACCCATTGGGAAACGGACTATTCTATTGTTCAGTGCACAAACAAACGCTGCCATTTAGGCAGCGTCCCAAGTAGTCTATGCCGTAGGTCAGGTTATGCAGAGTGAGGTTCTGCTGAATGATCAGCGGTCGACTTCCGTTTGTTTGTTTCGGGCAGCAGCCAATTGAGCAGGGATGCCCCGATCAACAAGAGAATCGATGCGTAAAAGGACAGGTTGTAGCTGTTGGTGTAGTTGTACAACACCCCCGGAATGTAAGCTCCCAGCGCCGAGCCCAACTGATGGCTGAGAAACAGCCATCCCATCATCATTCCGATCGAATAACGTTGAAAATATGTCGTTGCCAGCATTTGCGTAGGAGCGACCGTCGCAAAGTCAACCAAACCGAACAGGATGGCAAATCCGAGCAGCCACATGGGGTCGTGGCTATACAGCAGGATCACGATGGAGAGGGCGCGAACGGCATACAGAAAACAAAGAATCTTCCTGCAGCTCCACCGATCGGCAAGCACTCCTGAGAGCAGAATGCCGACGATATTGAACGCTGCCAGCGTACTGACCGCCGCTCCCGTCACCTCGGTGGAAAATCCGTGATCATGCGAATAAGGAATGAGATGCGTATCCATTAACCCGGTCGTGGTGACGCCGCATATAAAAAAAGGAAGCAGCAGAAACCAGAAGTTCCTGTTCCACAGCAGCGCACCGACCGGTAGAGAGTGCTGCTGGTCTTTGCTGTCGTTGTTATCCGTTTCTTCGCTGCTGTACCCGCCTAATGGCTGAAGTCCTTTCTCCTCTGGATGATTGCGCAGCAGCAGGAGGATTGGCAAGACCAGCACCACTAACATCAGCCCCAACACGATAACTGTGTACTTCCATCCAAACCAGGCGATCAGAAACAGGGAAGCAGGGACCAGGATCATCTGTCCGCCACCTACACCTGCTTCCATGATCCCGAATGCGAGACCTCTTTTCGCATGAAACCAGTTGGTAACGGCAACTGTAGCTGCTACGTTGGACGCTCCGCCAACGCCGATGGAAGCGAGCACTCCATAGAGGATCAGCAGCTGCCAAGGGGAAGTGACCAAATACGTAGCCAAGATACTAACTCCGATCAACAGTGTACTGGCTGACAGGATCAAGCGTACTCCAAACCGATCGATCAGTTTTCCCATAATAGGCTGGGAGATGCCATAAACGATAAAGCTAACCATGGAAATGAGCGAAATCATTCCTCTGTCTACAGAAAACTCTTCTTCCCACGGCTGAATAAATGCTCCAAACGAGAGGCGAACTCCCTGAACAGCCAGCAGAGTCAAACATGTGATCGCCAAGATTACCCAAGCATAGTGCAGTTTCTCTCTCACCTTATCTCTCTCCTTGCAGGGCAGGAATCGATTACTTACCTGCCCAATCCCAACTGAACAAGCATTTTCTTCAAAAACGCCACTTCTTCTTCTGGAAAGTCGCTTAGCAGTTCCGCCTGAAGCTGATCAAGGAGATCATTCAACGGTTTCTCCAACTCTTTCCCTTTCGGCGTCAGGTAAATCAGGTTGATCCTGCGATCCTTTGGATCACTGCGCCGCTCAACCAGTCCGCTTTGCTCCAGGCGGTCCAACATTCCTGTGATGGTCGCACCGTCCAGTCGCAGGCGCTCTCCCAACTCAGACCCTTTTCGCCCATCTTTTTCCCACAACAGGTGAAGCAGCCCAAACTGTACCGGAGTAACTCCGTACGGACGCAGTCTTTCTTTTTCGATTTGGGAGAACCTCTGGTACGCCTTCCCTAGCAAAAAGGTAAAGCAATCCTCAATCCGGTCCATCTCTACCCTCCTCTCAACCATCCGCAAAACGTTATGATAAGAATACCACATGCACAAATAGTTTGTATACAAATCATTTGTGTGTATGGTATTCTCTCGCCAAAGTAGGGTAGGAACAGAAAAAGGCTGTCTACTTAGACAGCCATTGCGTGTAGACAAAACCTCGGTACAGGCGGAGAGTAGCTCTTTTCCGGAAGGAGCGACTCTTGCCAACCAGCTCAGCGGAGCCAGTCCGAAGCGGGGGCTTTCGGGCGCAACCCTGAGGTACATCGTAGCGATGTCCACTTTTTGCGACCGCCCGCTTCGGATTGGCGCAGCGGACAGTCCCACTTCCTCGCTGGTTGGCAACGGAGCGACTGGAGGAAAAGAGCTACTCTCCCCCGCCCCGCCCCTTTGTCTACAGGCTGAGGCTGTCTATTTAAACAGCCACCTTTGCCAACAAACATATTATCGCTTTTTTTGCCCGCTTCCTTTTTTCCTTGCCGCCTTGCGCTCCGCTTTGGCTTGCTCCCACTTTTTCTTCTTCTCGTACTGTTTCTTCCACTGTTCCACTTCTTTGGAAAGTTTCTTTTTATAACCCGGTTTTACCTTTTGGTTTTTCTTCAATGCGTCCACCAGCGGTTCTACCTGCTTCTTCTCTTTCTCCGCCTGCTGGCGCTGCTGTTCTGCCCTTTGCTGGGCAAAAAACGCCTCCCGTTCTTCCGCCCGCTGCCGCCGTCCCTCTGTAAGGTGGTGGCCGGGGGTTAGCACCTTTTCCTCGATCTCAGCCCGAGTCGCTTTCTCAAACCGCTGAATCAAGCTTTTTTGGCGCGGCGAGACAAACGAGATAGCTGTCCCTTCTTGTCCGGCCCGACCTGTGCGTCCCACTCGGTGTATATAGCTTTCTACGTCGGACGGAATGTCGTAATTAAATACGTGCGTCACGCCTTCTACGTCCAATCCACGGGCCGCAATATCCGTTGCGACGAGAAACTGAAACTTCACGTTGCGGAAGTCCCGCATCAGTGTCTCCCTTTTCTTCTGGCTGAGATCGCCGTATAATGCTTGAGCATCGTACCCTTGCTGTTGGAGATGGGCGGTCAGGACCTGGACGCGCTGCTGTGTGTTGGCGAAAATGATCGCCAGATACGGCTTTGTACTCTCGATCAAATCAAGTAGAGCGTCCATTTTATCGGTCTGATTGATCACGTAGCAGACCTGCCGAATGCTTTCTACCGTCCTCTGCCTATTGTCGATCTTGAGATGGGGCGGCTGTTTCATGAAACGATGCGCAAGCTGCTTGACCTGATCAGGCATAGTCGCAGAGAACAGCAGCACTTGTCGATCCTGCGGCGTCGAGACGATGATTTGCTCTACGTCTTCGAGGAACCCCATCTCCAACATTTTGTCCGCCTCATCCAGCACCAACCAGGAAATCCGCCCGAAATGAAGTGTGCCGCGCTTCAAGTGGTCCAGCACCCGTCCTGGCGTTCCGACCACGATATGCACGGTCCGGCTCAACTTGCTGATCTGCCGTTCGATGTCGGTTCCGCCGTGCAGGGAGAGGGTTTGGACACCGAGATGCTTGCCCAGTTTTTCAATCTCGGCTGCGATCTGGATTGACAGCTCCCGTGTGGGTGTCAGGATGAGCGCCTGGATGTCCCGCTTTTCCAACTGCAACTGATCCAGAATCGGCAACACAAAAGCAGCCGTCTTTCCGGTGCCCGTCTGTGCCTGACCGATGACGTCCTTTCCTTCGAGGATGAGCGGGATTGCCTCTGCTTGAATTGGCGTTGGCTGCTTATAGTAAAGGTCTTGAATCCCCTGCATCAGTTCGGGACGCAGACCGAACGATTCGAATGTAACGCGTGTCATTGCATACCACTTCCTTCCTGCGACAGTGCACCCATCTATGGTAAGCTAGTATGCCCAAAATGGCAAGAAAAGGCCACGCAGCAGCCAACCAAGCGGCTGTCTCGTGGCCTTCAGGTCATAGATTAGCCAGTTCGTAGATCGCCTGTGCATACAGGGCGGTCGCCTTTAACAGATCGTCGATGTAGAGATGTTCATCCCGCTGATGAGCCGAGTCGGCACGACCGGGGAATAACGGTCCAAACGCTACTCCTTGGTCCAGCGAACGGGCATAGGTAGCACCGCCGATCGCGATCAGGTACGCTTCCTCGCCGGTCTGTTCCGTGTAGATCCGCTGCAGAGTTCCCACCAGCGGCGACGACGGTTCAACCCGATGCGGCAGCATATGATCCTCTACTTCCTGCGTCATCGCTTCCCGCTCCAGATGCTTCAGCAAGACTGGCTGCCACCGTTCATAGGGATGCGAATGCGGGTAGCGAATATTGATGTGATATTCAATCTCTCCATCCGAGGCATAGCGGATAATCCCCACATTCATCGTCAGCGGTCCCATTTCCGGATCATCATGGGCAAGTCCCAGTGCCTCTGCACCGTGCTGACGGTACAAGTAGGAGTCGACAAAACGGGCAAATCTCATCGCCCGCTCGTCCAGATTCAGTCCGGCCAGGAAGTGGATGAGCTCCGTGGCCGCGTTGACGCCTTTGCCCGGATCCATGCCATGGACAGATACGCCCTGAAGCGTTAGCGTCAGATGGTCCGCCTCCACCTCGGCGTCTCCGGTTAATCCATGCTGTTGGAGGTATGTACGATACTGCTCAGCCAAAGCCTCTGCCGACTGCAATCCCGGCTGCAGGACGGCACGGGATCGATCCGGAACCATGTTCATCCTCAGCCCTCCTTCCAAGGAGTGGAGGATGGCGTCTACCTCGCTGTCTGTCTTTGTTGTCCCTTCCCCGCTGCGGCCGTCCAATCGCTCATACGCTTCCAGCGTCTGCCGCCACACCAGGTGTGTCAATCCCTTTTCCGCGTAAATCAGCGGAAAATCGGCGTCTGGAGAAAATCCGTACGTCGGCATCTCTTCCGTCTCAAAATAGCGTTTGACGCAACGCCAATTCGTCTCCTCGTCGGTCCCGAAAATCAAGCGTACCCGCCGCTTCAAAGGGAGCCCCAGTTCCTTAACGATCTTAGCTGCAAAAACCGCAGCCATTGTCGGTCCTTTGTCGTCAAGGACACCCCGGGCGACGATCTTGCCGTCGACGATCTCTGCGGCATAAGGAGGGGTCGTCCAGCCGTCCCCCTCCGGTACGACGTCGACGTGGCTGAGGACGCCAACCAGCTCCTCACCTTGTCCAAATTCTGCATGGGCAGCGTACCCTTCCACATTGGCTGTTTTCATCCCGGCTGCTTCACACAGCTGCAGTACGTAATCGAGCGCCGCTGCTACTCCCTCGCCAAACGGCGCACCTGCTTGCGCCGTTTGCGGGTCCAGTACACTTTTAATCTGCAAAAATGCCTGGGTGTGCTTCAGCAGTTCCTCTCTTCGCTTCTCCACTTCCCCGCTCCAGGAGATTGTCCGCTGTGTCATCTGGTTTTGTCATTCCCTTCTGATTCGTTTTCCCCAGCTCCCGCAATGTCGTCGGCCTCAGCGTCCAGATCCAGATCCAGCTCCACCAGACCGAGCAGCGATTCCATCGGAACTTCCCGCTTGCGGGTAAAGATGATTTGCGCTTCCTTGATCTCCTCCCGGATGTTGTTCATCTCATTGTCCAGGATGTAGGAGGCCTTGGCCGCCTCAATCAACCTGCGCCGGATATCGGAAGGAATAATCCCTTCGTATTTGTAGTTCAACGAATGTTCAATCGTCGCCCAAAAGTTCATCCCCAATGTCCGGATCTGGATCTCAACCGGTATGGTTACCTGACCTGTAGCCGTCATAATCGGGTATTCGACAGCCAAATGATAACCGCGATACCCGCTTTCCTTTGGTGTCGACACGTAATCCTTTTCCAAAAAAATCCGCATGTCCTGCCGCTGCCTCAGCATCTCCACGACAATCCAGATATCGTCGATGAACTGACAGATGATGCGAATACCGGCAATATCCTTGATCTCCCAAGCAATGTTTTCATCAACCGGGAACTGCAAACGATTCGCCTTGTTGTATATACTGTTCACCGATTTTAACCGGCCGGTAACAAACTCAATCGGTGAGTGGTCTTTTCGCCGCTTAAACTCATTGCGAAGATTCTTCAGCTTTACCTTTAACTCTTCTACCGCTTGTTCGTACGGAAGCAGGTACATATCCCAGTCGATGTTCGTTTGCACGTCTAGTCCCTCCGACACATACTCCACTCTTTTCTATCATTCAACAAACGAGCCGGAATATCCTTTTTCCTGAGGAAGGCAGCCACAAGTTTATCGGCACACCGGGTGAGGGATCTGCTCAATGATCGTGCCGGCTGCTTCGTTGGTCCCTTCCGCCAGATTGCGCACCTCACCAGCCGCTACAGCAAATCCCTTGCCCTGCTCACCGGCGCGAGCCGCTTCAATAGCGTCGCTTGAATAGGAAAAAATCCCCGGTTATTGTCCGGGGATGGGGTCTATTTTCGATTACAGAGACGTGTGCCACGTTTACACAAGTCTTTCTGTTTACCGTTCATTTCTTCACTTGTCAGGCATATCCGTTGGAATGCCAGTTCCGCCGGGCGAGGCGTGTCGGAAGCAACACCCGTCAACTCCCCGAACCAGCATCGCCGCTGTTGGCCAGCCGCTTCACGTACTTGTCCAACACCGCAGCGAGCGCATGCTCCAGATCGACATCGGTGCTGTTGGCCAGACAGATCAGCGAAAAAAAGAGGTCACCCAACTCGCTCTCCCACTCTGCTGTCGGATGAAACGGTTCTTTTCCGTAGCGGGTTGTCTTGAGCACTTCCTTGCTCACTTCCCCCATCTCCGATGCCAGGTCGAGCAACCGTACGGGGACCGTTGTCTCCATGTTGTGTTGACGGACAAAATCAGCGACTTGCTGCTGCAGCTTTGCTATATCCACCTGATATCACTCCTGTCATTGATCATGCATTCACTAGCTTTTCTTCGTTTCTCTGCTTGTTCCTTTCTCATGAGCGTTTTTCTCGTAGCCAGAATCCCTTGATAGTTCCGTGTTTCGATGATGCACGAAGCGTGATCGCGTTCGCCCCGGCGGGATAGTAGAGCAGGTAACCGGCCCAGGTCTGGTTCTCTTCCTCCCACTCTGGACTGCCTAGTATCTGTTTTGCGTCGGCTGTATTCAGATTGCCTATCGCTGACTGGAAAATCCAGAGCACCGCTGCTCGTTCCTGATCGTCGTAGAAAACCGAACAACGGCAATCCGGATATTCGTAAAACAACCCTCCCTCATAGGAGAAGGAGTCGACCGCTACTCCGCAAACTGCCTCCACCTCTTTACGTGACTGGCCTAAACGTATCGCGATTCCTTCCACTTTGCCCTTTGCAGCAGCGTCCAGCAAGTCATTGTCAATGATCCCCATATCCTTCGGCTTGGTGTCAACAATCACAGTCCGCGTATCGGCATACCAGTGAACCGTCCCCCCCAACGCTTCGCTGACAAACCGGACTGGTATCTGCACGTTGGCGTTGACGATCCGGGGTTCTTGCTCCAGTGCAAGGCGTTTGCCATTTCGCATGGCATACGCCTCGCCAATCGGCATAGTGAGTGTGATCTTCCCTTTCTTTGCAATTACGATCTTCTGTTTGAGGTCGACGCTGTGTTCCGCTTCCAGGGCGGCAAGCAGTTTTTCTGCTTGGGCAAATGTACGGTCTCCCTCCAGATAGTAATCGTCCGATCGGTAGCTAAGTACCTGTCCATCCACCTCTACTGTAAACGATTCATACGCCTGTTTCGCAATGGCAGGTGAGTCAGTGACGACAAACAGGGCGGAAAATAGAAAAAGCAGTGCGATCCATCTACCCGTCCATGCCATTCCTCTGTCCAAGCTTATCTCCCCCTCGCAGCGAAAGTCTCTGATCATCGATCAACCAGATGTCAGCATGCGTGATCTTACACTGTTCATTTCCTAAATATGTAACGCAGCAGAATGGCCGTTCGTTTCAATTCCAGACATGAAAAGACACCACGTTTTAGCTCGTAGTGGTTGGTATTGTTTCCTATGCTGACAGCGGGTACAGCATCTTGTATTGCAAGAGTTGAAAAAGGCGGGCAACGTTAGATGAGGACAGATGAAGCAGTGGCCGTCAGTCCGGACTGTGCGAGCGGCAACGTACCTCAGTAAGTCACCCGGGTGCTTTGATCAAGATTCCGCGCTGGGCATAAAATCGTGCAAAGACATCGCGGCTAAGATGAACATGTTCCTGATTGGCAGGCGTGTGTCCCGACGGATTGTGAAAAACGGCCTCGCGGCACTGACGATTCTGGCCGAACAGATACACCAAATGGCCCCCCTGCTTGGGTGGTGTCACCTGCGGCGTACGGATGCTGGGGTGGACCGAGGCGATGTACACATAACCTTTCTCCAGCAGATCGCATACCTCTTCGATTGGCGTATGCTCCTTCACTTCAGCTTGCAGCCCAAACTGATCGGTGATAAAGGCAACAAAGGGACGGTAAATCAACCCTTTAATCGTCCCATCCTCATGGACGACGTATCCTCCGTAATCCCGGCAGCGCTTCATCAGTTCCATCGTAGGAATTATCCGCTTGTGCCAATGAGCGAGCAGCATCTTCAGACAGGCCATGCCGCAAATATGAAAGCTCCATTGGGCGTACTCATCCCGGTCAGATGCACCGGACAGATGCCACAAGGGGTCGTCCGCAGGATGCAATGTCCCAGCTAAAAAGTCTGCTGCCAACTCTCGCGACTCCCACTGCGAAAAATACGGTACCGTAGCCATCCTATCTCCCCCTTTTCTCTCCCCTTTTGCCTGGAAAACAACGAAATGCTGCCATTTCGTAAACGCAAGCGAAAGGCCAATTGACTCGATATTTGCCCTTCCCGGTGAAGCCATTATAAACCACGCACTGCCACACGTTACAGTCTGATTCGTTAGGTCTGACCCTATCGCCTCCTGCTTCCTTGCGATATTTATACTTTATTTAGGATTGATTTAGAGGCGTTTCAGAGTTGGTGGCTATGATGAGATACAGAAAGCTTTGGCAAGTCTTGCACGGAGGTGAAGCAGAACAATGCACATAGCAGCCAAAAGCTTTCGAGAATTCGCACTCTGGAGGAACACAGACGCATTCCTTGAATGTATATCGCCAAGACGGAAAAGTGATTTTCAAAAGCAGCGCTGATGATGTGTATCGGGTTAGGGAGCATGACGTTCCGAAATGGCAGCGCAAAGGGGATATGCCCCACCCGCCAGAAGCCGTGGAGCAAGTATTCGATGCGTTGATGGGCCATATGCGGGAGCTTGCGACGGTGGAACGTGAAACGGACGGTGGCCAGCAGGCTGCGCTGCATCTGTCTGGCAGCCAGATTCCCGAAGTTGTCCATGCACTGGGGACGTTGATCGCATCCAAGGTTGCTGATGGCGAGCGCTGGGATCATGGAAAAGCCACTTTCGATATGAAAGCGAACCTTCCCAAGCTGACGGAAAACATCAAGGTAGAAGCCATCAATCTGGACGCCCAGATAAGCCCGGACAACTTGCTCGAACAACAAACAGCGGAAATCAACATTACGGGTACTGATGACTCTGGCAAACATCATCGTCTCTCCATTCAGCTTCAGGCCGATTTCTCTGACTACGACCAAACGGTACCGGAACAGATCGACTTGACCGGAAAGAAAATCACAGAAGTTGAAAGCGAAGGGACGAGGCACGGCTGGCGCTGGCCTCGGCCTTGTTGTCCAATCCGCAGCTGGTCATCCTGGACGAACCGACCAATGGTCTTGATATCGAAGGAATGGTTGATATTCGCAATACGATTCGGCGGTTGGCCCTCGAACAAGGAATGACTTTCCTGATTTCCAGCCATATGATCCACGACTTGAGCATGATCGCAAACCGCATCGGGATCATGAGCAACGGCAGCCTCATCCGCCTTGGAGACGTGAATGAATGGGTCAATAAAGAGATGACACTTGAGCAGTATGTTGTGTCACAAATCCAAGCTCCGAAGGGAGCGGATATGTATGAATAGCTTGTACGCAAATGCGCTGAATGAAATGGAAAAACTATGGAAACGCCAGAGAACGAAAGGATTTCTGCTGCTAACCTTGTTGGTTCCCGTCATTTCCGCCATGTTGCTGATTTTTTTAGAGCAGAATGCCGTTTTCAGAGGGCTCGGAAGCAACCTGCCTATGCTGATGCTTGGCTTGTTTACGTTCACCTTCCTTCCGTTGTTTTTGTTTATGACGGCAGTCGATTCTTTTTCCGGCGAAGCAGCGGCTGGCACGTCGAAACTGGTTCTCGTACGCCCCATCACCAGAACAAAAGTGTTCACCTCGAAAGTGTTGGTGATCGCTATCTATATTGTCGTTTATCTCGGGGTACTTTGGATGGCTTCTGTCATCTCCGGTTGGTTTGTAGCGGGGGCAGATGTGGGCGGCGGGTTGCTGGATAGCATCAAGGCCTATGCAGCCACTTTTCTGCCAATGATGGCAATCGGTTTGATTGCCGTGTTGCTCGCACAATGCTTCAACAACACCAGCGGCGCTATAACACTGATTGTATCCATCTATGGCGCAGCCAAGCTTTTGCCATTCGTTTTCCCGCAAGTGTCCGTATTGTCCGTCTTTTCCTATACGAATTGGTACGTGCTGTGGGTAGGAGATGGCGCATCGATTGAGAAACTGTTCAATACGCTGGTTCTGCTGCTTGCTTATTGTATAATCGCTTATACGGCGGGGTGGATGCTATTCGATAGAAAGCAATGGTGACGGAGCCGCCGATGATCAATCAGCTTTTGCTTTGAATGCAGACCTAGCATTTCCTTTACCCTGCCAAAGACAAAAAATGGCGGTGAACAGTGATGAAGAGAATCCTCATCATCGAGGACGAGCAGGTCATTGTGGAAGTGCAAAAGGATTATCTGGAAGCAAGCGGCTTCGCGGTGGAGATCGCGACAAGCGGAGATATCGGCCTCCAGAAGGCACTTGAACAAGAGTACGATCTCATCATCCTCGATCTGATGCTCCCGAAAACAGACGGATACGAAATATGCAAGAAAGTGCGTCAGGTAAAAAACATTCCGATCCTGATGATCTCCGCGAAAAAAGAGGACATCGATAAAATACATGGGCTTGGACTTGGCGCTGACGATTATATCACCAAACCCTTCAGCGTTGGTGAACTAGTCGCGAGGGTGAAGGCCCATCTGGCCCGCTATGACCGCTTAACGAGTGATAACCGGATGAAGCAGCGAGATGAAATCCACCTGCGTGGCCTTCGAATCGACAAGTTATCGCGTAAGGTGTTCGTAAATGAAACGGAGGTTCTGTTAACATCCAAGGAATACGATCTGCTGCTGTTTCTTGCTACCCATCCGAACCGGGTATTCAGTAAAGATGAATTGTTCGAGAGAATCTGGGGATGGGATTCTCTCGGTGACAATGCTACCGTTACCGTTTATATCAGCAAACTGAGAGAAAAAATTGAAGCTAATCCGTCCAAACCACAGTATATAGAGACGATTTGGGGTGTCGGGTATCGCCTCAATGTTTAGGAAAAAAGGAATCGATCATTCCGAGAGGGTGACTCATTCACATGTGATTGAAAAGGAGTCGTAGCATTCACTCCCGATTTTATGCTTTCTTTAGATTTTAGTAAGGATCGATTTAGGGACTCATACTATCATGACAAGCGGACACGGGATTTCGAGGAATAAAGTGAATGGCATGAAAAAACTAAGCGCCCCCCAGAGAAGGTGGCTGCTCACCCTTCATCTGTTGTTCGCAGCGATCATGTTCGGAGTAGCGGTTGTCTTTCTGATTTTCAGCATCACGGCAGCCAATACGGACGATGAAAGTGTGCTGAAGGCATGTTATACAAGTATGCATGTGCTTGCCCAAACAGCTGTGCGTGCTTCGACGATCGGCACTCTCGTAACCGGCATCTTACTATCTGTGCTGACCCACTGGGGACTGTTCAACTATTACTGGATCAGGAGAAGCGTCAATCCTTCCTTGACGTCCATCGTATTGGGACCAATCGGCATGTATTTCTGGACGTTACAAGCAGTTACCTTGACGTCTTCAGAGGGATTGAACGCCCTGCAAAACCCGTCATTTCACGTAAACAGCCAACAGTTGTGGATTGGGATTATCCTGCAGATCCTTTCCCTGGCAGCGATGTTCGTGATCTCGGTCTTCAAGCCATGGGGACCACGAAAACAGAAAAAACGGATGAATCTCTCATGAGTGCAAGGAGATTCACCGGTCATCCCACAAGATGTGCAAACCAGCAACGCCGACTACGTTTTGAAATCTACCAATTAAATATTGAAATAGTCTGACTTCATATTGTATTGTTAGGATATACCGATTTCCAATTACAGATAATTTAGATAATAAAAGGTGGTTTAGCCAAATGGGTCAAAAGTCAGATTGGGAACAACCTTTCTTAAATGCCTTACAATCTGAGAATGCAAGTAAATCAGTAGCCATACTTAACGCAAAAAAATCCCCGCACCGAAACACCCCAAATACGGCTATAAAATCCAGAGCGGTTGAGATGATTAAGGCTTTCCACAATTTCGACAAACGATCTATATGGGACTTTGCTTCACGATACGTTAAAATCGGTAATACAACTGCTTTGGAAATATCTGCTCATTTGATTGCCTTCTCCTACCTTGTTCAACCTGTGGAAGCAACCGAGTTAATCCGTCAATTAGCGGATAATGAAGATTGGGAAGTACGTGAATGGACGGCAGGCGCCTGCGGAAGAATATTGGCAGAGAATTTCGACGAATTTTATCCAAAATTAAAGATATGGCTCCATGAGGATTCATTTAAAATAAGAAGAGCTGTGGCAGTCGCAGCAAAAATCGCAGCTAAAACAAAAAAAGAGACCTACGCCGAACCCCTGCTTGATCTGGTGGAGAAATTACTGACAGATGGTCATCCCTACGTAAAAAATAATTTAGGCCCTTATGCAATTGGTGATGGACTTCTAAGATATTATCCTGATAAGGTTTTAGATAGAATAGACAAATGGGTGAATATGGAAAGTGAGCATGCGAGATGGAATGTAGCGAAGATATTCTCGGCAGCAGAAGGGGCAAAACATTTGGAGAAGGCGATAGAGATCCTCCATTGCCTAGAGAACGACGAAAGCCATGTCGTGAAAAGGGCAGTCAAGTCGGCTAAAAATCAGCTAAAAAAAAGAGTACCGGAATTAGTCATTTAGGGCATGTTGAACGATTCCCAATCATTGTTTCGGATGTACAGTAATGAAAGGTGGGCAGGATATGAACCACTTGAATATTTCAAATACAAAATTTGAAATATTATCTGATTGGAATACTGCAGAAATAAAACAAGCTAAAACGTAATTGGCTTGAGTTCACCAGACAAGAGGGGGAACGTAAGGGAAGTTATGTCATCCCCCCCTTGTGCCCGTCTAATACTCCATTACGCTTGCAAAAAGCCATCATCGAATGGTACTCCGGTCACACAACCTGCTCACTCGCTTTCTTGGTCCAGCGCCTTTTCTCTCTATCCCAACTCCCGAATCATTGCGATCTCATCGCAGAACGGCAGTTTGGAACAGTTGATACAATCTTTCCATACTTTCTGGGGAAGCGACTCCTTGGCAACTACGTGGAAGCCGCATTTCTCAAAGAAGTCCTTTTGATAGGTAAGCGCAAGTGCCCGTCGAATGCCTAACCGCTCACACTCTCCAACCAGCGAAAGGACCAGCCGCTTGCCAACCCCTAGCCCCTTGGCGCTCTCTGCGATCGCCAGCGAGCGGATTTCCGCCAGATCATCCCACAAGATGTGCAGCCCAGCTACGCCGATTACGTTTTGTCCATCGTAAGCGATGATGAAGGACTGCAGGTTCTCCAGGATCGAGATTTTCGTCCTCGGCAGCATCAAACCCTGCTGCGCGTATTGATTGACGATCATCAGCATCTGGTCAACATCACTCGTCATTGCATGGCGGATTGTCAGGGCACCCGTCATACTCATGGTTTCATTCCTCCGCTCTCCCACACGTCTCAATATCGGTATAAATATTCATTATGGTATATAAATATACATAAAATGCACGATTTCGTCTAGTCTTTTTTCGTCTGTTTTTTTGTTTGATCGCCACCAGTACCAATCAGTCGAAACTACCTCTGCAGGCAAAGCGATCTCCTCTCCCACGCTCTCTCCATTCTGCCTACAGGCTGCGTGTCATTTCTTGTCGTATGCTATAATAGTGTTGGAGGTGTTCGCCTTTGACGACACGCAGAGAACGTAAAAAACGGGAAACGCGACAGCGTATTTTCAACGCTGCGATCAAGCTGTTTGAGAAAAACGGATTTGACGGCACGACGATCGATATGATTTCCGAGGAAGCGGACGTCGCCAGAGGAACGATTTTTCTCCACTTTACTTCCAAGGAAGCGATTATCGCCAGTTGGGCTTACGAGCGGATACAGGAAGTGGAGGAACGGCGTGAAGAATGGGACTTCGGCGACAGTTGCAAGCAGAAGGTGCTGAGAATCTACAAGATTATGAACGAAGTCAATATCGAAAACTACGACTTGATCAAGGTATTGATCGAATCGTCTAGGAAACACCGGCAGGTTCTGGAGTCGGAGAAACACGTCTACTTTGAGCTTCGCGAATTGTTTGCCGACCTGATTGAAGACGCCCAGGAAAAAGGGCGGCTGAAAAGCAAGTTCAATCCGCTTGTAGCAGCTAACATGTTGGAAAACATCTACTATAATGCCTTGTACGACTGGGTGCACAGTGATGGGGCATGGCCGTTGGAAGAAATCATGGAAGAGAAGGTTTCGATTGTATTTGAGGGGCTGGACGCCTAAGGCGGACAGCCTTTTTCTACAGGTTTTACTTGCGGACGACGTTCCGTTCTCCTATGATGAAGGGTGGAACAGGAGGTAGAAACGTGTCTAAAGCCATTAGCCGTAACGATATAGAACTGCTTGCTCCTGCCGGCAACTGGGACTGCCTGAGGGCAGCGGTGGCCAATGGAGCGAACGCCGTCTACTTTGGCGTTGAAAAGTTTAATGCCCGCGCTCGCGCCGAAAACTTCCGGGTCGAAGAACTGCCGGAGATCATGTCTTTTCTCCATCTATACGGGGTAAAAGGTTTTCTCACCTTTAACATCCTCGTCTTCGAAAACGAAATGGACGAAAGTCGCCAACTGATCGAGGCCTGTATCGACGCTGGCGTAGACGCGGTGATCGTGCAGGATCTCGGACTGGTCAAGCTGATTCGCGACATCTCACCCGACTTCCCGATCCATGGCTCCACACAGATGACGATCACTTCACCGGAAGCGGTAGAGTTCACCAAACCGTTTGGCTTGGAACGCGTCGTGCTGGGACGGGAGAACTCACTCAAGGAGATTCGAACGATCGGCGATAAGGCGAAGCTGCCCATGGAAGTATTCGTCCACGGCGCTTTATGCGTCTCGTACTCCGGGCAATGTCTCACCTCCGAGATGTGGGGCGGTCGCTCCGCCAACCGTGGAGAGTGTGCACAGGCCTGCAGACTGCCCTACGATCTGATTGTGGATGGCACAAAGAAAGAGATGGGCAATGTCGCCTACCTGCTTTCTCCGAAAGATCTGGCCGCGATCGAGCTCGTGCCGGAACTGATCGAGGCCGGCGTCACTTCCTTCAAGATCGAAGGCAGGTTGAAATCTCCCGAGTATGTAGCCAATGTGGTCAGCAAGTACCGGGCAGCGATCGACCGCTACTTTTTCAGCGATCACCGTTCGCCGGATGAGACCGAGCTGCGCGAACTGCAGCAAAGCTTCTCGCGCGGGTTCACCCCTGGCTTTTTGCTGGGTACGAACAACAAAACACTGCTGGACGGAACGTTTCCAAAAAGCCGGGGGGTTTATCTGGGGACAGTCAAGCAAGTGCTCAAGCAGGCAGTGCTGGTCGAACTGTGCGCACCACTGAAGCGCGGAGACGGGATTGTCTTTGATGCCGGGGACCCGACACAACAGGAAGAAGGCGGCCGCGTCTACGATATCATCAAGCGCGGTCGCAAGGTAGAAGGAGAGGTCGCAGACGGCGTGTACGAAATCGTGATGGGACGGCGCGACGTCGATCTGCGGCGGGTCCACGCTGGGGATCGGGTATGGAAGACAAACGACCCCGAGTTGGACAAGAGGCTTCGCAAGTCCTTTGAAACCGAGAAGCCATACCATACCTTCCCGCTTTCTGTACATGTGTCGGGCCGGGCAGGGGAAGCTCTTGCAACAACTTGGGTGGACCGGTTGGCAAATCACGCGGTGACCGTTCACTCTGCAATGCCGCTGGAGGCGGCTCACAAGCGTCCTCTGGTTGTAGCCCTCCTGCATGAACAATTCAGCCGATTGGGCGGAACAGTATTCGAGTTGGCCCCACACGATCTCACCCTGCAACTGGAAGGCGAGGTGATCGTACCGGTCAGCGAATTGAACCGGATGCGGCGAGAGGCCGTCGAACAGCTAACCGTTCTGCGCCAACAGCCCCCGCGGTACCAAAAGCGAGTCATCGATCCGTACGCGGATGTGCCGCAGCCGACCAAAGGGAAGCAGCCGCAGTTGACCGCCTTGTGCCGTTCACTCGAACAGGTGGAAGCTGCTGCCCAAACGGATGTTGATATGCTGTACGCCGACTTTGAGTTTGTCAAACAGTATCCGCAGGCCGTCCAATTGGCCCATCGATACGGAAAGCGGATCGCGCTGGCTACGATGCGCATCCACATGCCGGACGAAAATGGAGTTCTGGCCCTGATCGCCAAAAGCAAACCGGATGCCATCCTCATCCGCAACACCGGGGCACTCTATTATTATCTGGCACGACAAGATGAGCATCCGATCCCGCTGATCGGAGACTTTTCGCTCAACATTGCCAACCATAAGACCGTCAACCTGTTTTTAGAGACTGGTATGGAACGAGTAACGGCATCATACGACTTAAACATCCAGCAAATGATGGACCTCTTGGCCCATACCGATCCATCCCGGATGGAAGTGGTGATTCATCAGCACATGCCGATGTTTCACACCGAACACTGTGTCTATTGCACATTCCTAAGCGACGGTACCGACCACACCAACTGCGGAACACCTTGTGAGCAGTCGCGGATCTCGCTGCAGGATCGGGTCGGCTTCTCCCACCCGGTTCGAGTGGACACTGGCTGCCGCAACACCGTATACAATGCCATCGACCAGTCTGGTGCCGAATATCTGACAGAGTTTATCAAGTATGGAGTGGGCAGCTATCGGATTGAATTCCTAGAAGAAGAAGCTGATCGCGTACAGGAAGTGATTAGCCTGTACCGCCAGGCGATGCGCGGACAGGTAAGCGGCACCCATGTATGGCGGACGCTGAATGCGATCAACCAACTGGGCGTCACCCGCGGCCAATTAACCAAGTAAAGGGGGAATCTGTGCAATGGCTGATCTGAAAGAAGCCACCCAGGAAAACCTGCGTTTTGTACTGGAAGGGATCAAAGGAAAACTAAACATGGTCAATGCATCTGTGATGCGGCCGGAAGACTTTGACCTCTCCAGCTATGAAGATCTATTGTACCTGTACAATATGGTGCAGAAAAAACAATCGTTCAGCATTAATGAAATGACAGCGATCGTCGAAGAGCTGGGCAGCATGAGAAAGCAATCGTAAAAGGATTGTAAGCGCCGGACCGCTATGGTTCGGCGCTTTTCTCTCTTTCTTCATCCAAACATTTTGTCTTCTATAGAGAAAAAAATAAAAATCGTCCTGGCCGCGTAAGGAATCGCTCGTTTTTTTTCGTCTATCTCCCAGTAACGTCAAGGAGGGGCACATGGATAAATCAGGAAAAAGATCTGTTTGAATATCCTTGGTGAGATCAAAGTTGAACAAAAGAGATTCTATCGGCTAGAAGAAGGACAGGACACGCACCGTATCAAAAATTTGTGGCCAAAGGTGCAGCTATTTGGATCGGACTGTAGATAGAGAGATTTCCGTGCGGTACATGGAAGGAGTTTGTGATAAGAGATCCAGATGGATATGTGATCGGATTCGGGCCAGCTCAAAAGCGGAGATGCCTATATCTCCATCTCCTCCCCCCATCTCAATCACAATCCCCATCTTCACACGGTACGACGGAAGAGATTTGAATGCGTTTCCACACCACATATCCATACAGGAGCGGGATGCCCAATACGCTGCTGAGCAGTACATTGGATGTGGCTGGCGTAACCGCCCACCCGAAAATCGCCTCCTGAAACGGAGTCTCAGACACCATCACATCAAGCAGCGCCGCAAGCGTAAGTCCTGTATAGTTGCCGGCTGCTGCCAGCACAACAAACATCACCAGGTGCATGCCCAGCATCTGGCCCTGTCTAGGCTGATATCCGGGAACGACATACAGCAGCCCGGTAATAAAACCGATGATGCCGTTGGCGACACTCCAGTGCCACCAGATATCCTGAAGAAGCAGATCCACTCCCATATTCCCCAGAAAGCCGACGAAAAAACCGGTTACCGGCCCAAATATTGCAGCAGTAACGGCCAATATCGCGATAGCAGGTCGAAAGTGGGCAGTATCTCCTACTTCGATGCCTGCTGTTGCATAAGACAGAAAGGCATACAAGACGGATGCGGCTGTAATGACCAACCACCTGTATCGCCAATCGACACGTCGCTCGTTGAACACAAGATTCCCTCCTGTTCGGACTAGCTACCAGTATATTCCCAAAACCAGTACAGATCAAACTACTGCAAACCATTTTACCATTCTGAAACTTTTCCCTGTGGTTGTTCGTAGTCTCTATAGTAAACAATAAACCGAGTACGGATAAGGAGGAACACGAATGATCATAACGACTACCAGCACACTGCAAGGAAAAGAGATCGTGGAGTACTACGGCGTGGTTAGCGGAGAGGTAATCATGGGGGCCAATGTGGTACGTGATTTTCTCGCCGGTATCACAGATATTATCGGAGGACGCAGCGGAGCATACGAAAGCAAGCTGAATGAAGGGCGGGAACTGGCCCTTCAGGAGATGTCCGAGAAAGCCAGACGACTCGGGGCCAATGCCGTCATCGGAGTCGATCTCGATTTCGAAACACTGCGCGAAGGCATGATGATTGTCGTCGCTACGGGAACGGCGGTTCGAGTCAAGGAGTAATCGTCAACGAGCAGGCTCCCTCTTTTCCTAGAGGGAGTTCGTTCGTTGTAAATACCGGTAATGTTTGACAAGCTTTTTTTGTTACAGTATAATCCAACTAATCAGATAGGAATTCTGACCAACCATATAACGAAAATCTCTTATGAAGAGAGGTGGAGGGACTTGGCCCAATGAAACCTCGGCAACCTAATTGTTTAATTGTGGTGCCAAATCCAGCGGAACTGCTCCGGGAGATAAGAGAGGAATGGTAGACCTGAATTGAATCTGGCTTCCACCTCTTCCTTCGGAAGAGGTTTTTTCATGGAAAGGAGCGGATGACCCCCATCGATGTAATACTGTGGCACAAGAAAACGGAGTCCAGACTGATGCGCACATGTTCTGCACCATAGAAAAAAGGAGAGAAATCAAAATATGAAAAAGAGTTTATTAGCAGCTATCCTGCTCATAATGGCTACATTGGTTTCAGCATGCGGCGGCAAAGAAGAAGCGGCCCAAACAGGCGGACAATCCGCCGAGCAGCAAGTGATCAAAGTAGGTGTGACCGGGGGACCGCATGAAGAGATTCTGAACAAGGTGAAAGAGGTAGCGAAAGCGGAAGGTTTGGAAGTAGAGGTCGTCGTATTCAACGACTACGTCCTGCCGAACCAGGCTCTTGACAAAGGAAACATTGACCTCAACAGTTTTCAGACGATTCCGTTTCTCGAAAAATTTAACCAAGACCATAAAACCAACATCGTGGTAATCGGCAAAACTGTCACCTTCCCGATGGGGCTATACTCCACCAAGTATAAAAGCGTAGAGGAGATCCCTGAAGGGGGAATCGTCGGGATTCAAAATGATCCGACCAACCGTGCGCGAGCACTGCTGCTCTATCAGTCAGCCGGTCTGATCACATTAAAAGAGGGTGTCGGCGATCAGGCCACACCGCAAGATATCACCGATAATCCGAAAAACCTGGAGTTCAAGGAGCTGGAAGCACCGTTTCTCGCTCGCTCACTCAACAATCTTGATGCAGCCAGCATCAATACCAACTTCGCCATGGAAGCCGGGTACAATCCAACGAAAGATTCGATCTTTGCAGAAGGCGGAGACTCCCCCTATGTAAATGTTCTGGCTGTGAACGAATCAGAGAAGGAGAACCCTACCTACAAAAAACTGGTGGAAATCTACCGTTCCGAAGAAGTGAAGAAGTTTATCGAAGAACACTTTGCAGGAGCAGTGCTCCCCTCCTGGTAGGGAAACACATCTTTGAACAGCGAGGAGCCCCGATCCATGATACAGCTTACCGATATACACAAGACGTACAGAGTTGGAAACAAGCAGATAGATGCGTTGAAAGGCGTCAGCGTACAAATCAAAAAAGGAGAAATTTTCGGCGTAATCGGCTTTAGCGGAGCAGGCAAGAGCACCCTGCTCCGTACGATCAACTTGCTCGAAAAGCCTACCAGTGGAACAGTCGCCGTCAACGGCCGGGACATGCTGGCGCTAAAAGAGAAAGAGCTGCGCAATGCCCGCAAAAAAATAGGCATCATCTTTCAACATTTCAACTTGCTCTCTTCCTACAACGTGTTTGACAACGTCGCCGAGATTTTGCGGATGAACCGCGTGCGCAAAGACGTGATCGATAAAAAGGTGGCCGATCTGCTGCGTCTCGTAGGGCTGGAGGACAAAGCCAACGCATATCCGGCACAGCTTTCTGGCGGGCAGAAACAACGCGTCGGCATCGCCCGAGCTCTCGCTATGGACCCCGAGATCCTGTTGTGCGATGAGGCAACCTCTGCTCTCGACCCACAGACGACCGATTCGATTCTGGAGCTTCTGCTCGATATCAATCGAAGATTTAACTTGACGATTGTGCTGATCACCCATGAGATGCAGGTGATCAAAAAAATCTGCGATCGCGTAGCGATCATGGAAAACGGTGTGATCATCGAGCAAGGCAGTGTGATCGATGTTTTTAGCAGTCCGAAGCAACAGACCACACGCAACTTCATCCGGACGATCTTTGACGACGAAGTCCCGGCCGACATGATGGCCAAGATCAAGCATACCGGTCCCGCTGCCAAAGTGCTGCGAGTCGCCTTCCGCGGCGATGCGGCCTTGGACCCGGTGTTGGGAACGTTGACGGCTCGCTACCCGGTCACCACGAACCTGTTGTACGGCTCCATTACCTCCATCAAAGGTACAGCGCTGGGCATCCTGCTGCTGCATATATCCGGAGAGGAGAACGATGTGGAGGAAGCAATCGCTTACCTTCGCAAGTCCGTCTACAGTGTCGATCTAGTCCCGCAAGAGGAGGTGGCAGGATGATCGAACGTCTGCAGGAAATGCTGCCCTTGTTCGGGCAATCGCTACAGGAAACAGTGATCATGGTGGGGATTTCGCTGTTTATCGCTACCTTGATCGGCATCCCGCTGGGAGTGCTGCTGGTGATCACCCGGCCCGGCCATCTTGCGCCAAGCGCATTGATTTTCCATACCCTGAATACAATCATTAACGTGATTCGTTCGCTCCCGTTTATTATTTTAATGGTGGCGATCATTCCGTTTACAGAGTTGATCGTCGGCACGTCAATCGGTATCGAAGGGGCGATTGTCCCACTCATCGTCTATACCGCCCCATATATCTCCCGCTTGATGGAAACGGCACTGCTGGAGGTGGACCGCGGGGTGGTTGAGGCCTATCAGGCCATGGGTGCATCTCGCTCGCAGATCATCTTCCGCATCATGATTCGTGAAGCGAGACCTGGTATCGTCTTGTGTCTGACCATTGCCACCATCGGTTTGATCGGTGCAACCGCCATGGCGGGTGCGGTGGGTGCCGGCGGCTTGGGCGACCTTGCTTTGCGCTACGGGTATCAGCAGTGGGATATTGAGGTGATGATCGCCACGGTGATCATCCTGATCTGTCTCGTACAATTGATCCAATCATTGGGAAACTGGGCTGCCCGCAAGTTAAAAAAGAGCGCGTAATCCTGTTATCGCGCACGGGAGGCATACAACATGAGGCTAAATCAAGCCAGTCTGCTTCGCGACATCAGACGCTTGACCGCAGACGAACGGGCGACAGAGACCGAATCGATCCTGCTGCAGCACAGCAAGGACGAATCGCATCACAACCCTGTACTGCCTGATATCGTGGTCTTTCCCGTCTCAACAAAAGAGGTGTCCGCCATCCTCCAATACGCCACCGAACACCACATCCCTGTGGTTCCCTTTGGAGCAGGCTCCAGCCTGGAAGGGCACTGCGTCCCGCTCAAGGGCGGCATCTCGATCGACTTCCAATACATGAACGAGATTCTGGAGATTCGTCCCGAAGATTTTCTTGTCCGCGTACAGCCTGGAGTGACCCGCACTCAGCTAAACCAGGCGTTAAAGAAATACGGACTGTTTTTTCCCGTTGATCCAGGTGCTGCTGCAACCCTCGGCGGAATGGCAGCAACCAACGCCAGCGGAACGACTAGCGTCCGCTATGGGATCATGCGCGACCAGGTTCGTGACTTGGAAGTGGTCCTGGCCGACGGCAGCGTGATTCACACTGGTGGATTGGCCGCAAAATCCTCTTCCGGCTACCACTTAACCAGTCTGTTTGTCGGTTCGGAAGGGACGCTGGGGGTGTTTACCGAGATTACGCTGCGCGTGTACGGCATCCCGGAAGCGATCGTCGCAGGAAGAGCGGCGTTTCCAACAGTACAAGCGGCGGTAGACGGGGCGATTTCGCTGCTGTCTGCCGGCATCTCGGTTGCCCGGGTGGAACTAGTCGACAGTCATTCCATTCGACAAGTGAACAAACACAGTGAGACGAACTATCCTGAACAGCCTACCTTGTTTTTGGAGTTCCACGGCAGCGAGATGTCAATCAAGCACGATGTGACATTTGCGCGGGAGTTGCTTGAGGCAAACGGCTGCGAAGAGTTTTTGGTGGAATCCGATTCACAGCAGCGCGCCAAGCTGTGGGAAGCCCGCCACAATCTGGCCTACGCCTATAAACACGGCAATCCGGGCAAGGAGATGATGTTGACTGATGTCTGCCTACCTCTCTCCCAATTAAGTGAGGCGATTGTATACGCCAGAGAGATAATCGAGGCGACAGGCCTTGTCGGAGGCGTACTTGGCCATGTCGGAGATGGGAACTTCCACTCTGTCCTGATGTTTGACACACAGAATCCGGACGAAGTGGCCAAAGTGAAAGAGGTAAACGAAAAGATCGTCGAATACGCCCTGGCAAAAGGGGGCACTTGCACGGGAGAGCATGGGATTGGCATCGGCAAGATCAAGTACCTGAAACGAGAGCACGCAGATACCCTGCCGCTCATGAAGATGATCAAGCACCAACTGGACCCTCATCTCATCTTAAATCCGGGCAAAATCCTGGAGATGTAGCATTCGCACAGCTGTTTTTCACGCACAACGAGGCCGGGGATCACTCCCCGGCCTCGTACTATCGCTTCATCTCTAGTGATTGACAATCCCGATCGGACGTTCCGTCTCCTCACTCGGAGAATCCAGGATACAGCCTTCTTTCCAGAGCAGGTAGCGTATACTGTCGACCAATGCCTCCCAGCTCGCTTCAATCACATTGGTAGAGACACCTACTGTACTCCAGCGTTCGCCGTTATGCATCGATTCGATCAGCACCCGAACCTTGGCTGCCGTGGCCTGACTTTCATCCAGTACACGCACCTTGTAGTCGGTCAGGTACATCTCTGACAGGCAGGGGAAGTAATCCTCCAATGCTTTGCGCAGGGCGTTGTCCAGGGCGTTGACTGGACCATTCCCTTCTGCGATCGTATGCACGATCTGACCGTTCACGTTTATCTTGACCATCGCTTCGGAGAGGATCGACTTCTCCGCCGACTTTTCCATCCATATCTTGAACGACTCCAGCACGAACAGTTGACGCTCCTCGCCTGACGCCTGCAACAGCAGCAAAGAGAGCGACGCCTCTGCTCCCTCGTATTGATATCCCTGATACTCCCGTTCCTTGATCAACTTGATCATCTCACGCGACTCCGGCTGCTTCCGGTCAAAGGTAATATTCATCTCTTCCGCCTTGGCCAAGAGATTGCTCTGTCCGGCCAGTTCAGAGACGAGCACACGACGTCTGTTGCCGATCTGCTCAGGTACGAGATGTTCGTACGTTTGCGGGTTTTTCAGTACGGCACTGACGTGAATGCCGCCTTTGTGGGCGAAAGCACTATTGCCGACAAATGGCTGGTTGGTCGGCATCGCCATGTTGGCAATCTCCGCCACATAGCGCGACAGAGAGGTGAGCTGAGCCAAGTTTTCCGCACTGACACAGGAGTAGCCCATCTTCAACTGCAGGTTGGGAATCACTGAGATCAGATTTACATTGCCGCAGCGCTCGCCTATGCCATTGATCGTACCCTGCACCTGCGTTGCCCCTGCCTGTACGGCGGCCAACGAATTGGCCACTGCCAGCTCTCCGTCGTTATGAACATGGATGCCAATCGACGCTTGCAGACTGCTGCGCACCGCTGCCACAATCTCGCTGATCTCGTGCGGCAGACTGCCTCCATTGGTGTCACACAGGACAAGCCAATCAGCACCTGCTGCCTCTGCGGCCTCCAGTACGTTTAGGGCATAGACCGGATTCTGTTTATACCCGTCAAAGAAGTGTTCAGCATCAAACATAACGGTTAACCCGTGCTGCTTGAGGAAACGGACCGAGTCAGCAACCATCCGCAGATTCTCTTCCAGCGTTGTTTTCAATGCCTGCGTAACATGCAGATCCCACGATTTCCCAAAGATAGCGGCCGCCTTCACGCCGCTGTCGAGAATCGCCTTCAGATTCTGATCCTCCTCAGCGCTCACCCCCGGGCGGCACGTGCTGCCAAACGCAGCAACCACGGCATGACCCAGAGGAACCTCTTTCATACGCTCAAAAAACGCCATATCCTTGGGATTGCTGCCCGGCCAACCGCCCTCGATGAAATCGACCCCGAACTGATCAAGGCGCACAGCGATCTTTACCTTGTCTTCGACAGATAAGCTGATACCTTCTCCCTGTGTCCCATCACGCAAGGTGGTATCGTACAAACAGATCCGTTTCTCTCCCAAGTTTTCCAACTTCAACACTCCATCTTTTCCAATTGTTTAAATTGTCTTTTTATTTGATATGCTTTAGGGTTGCCTAACAGTATACCATAGCTATTCCAAGAAAAAAAAGAGCATGGGTTGCTCTTTTCGCAATCTTGTCAAAAGTAAAGAATGGAATTGTTTTTTTCAGCGAGAGTGGTCGAGCACGAACTGTGCCGTAACGTCGATCGCTTCTTCCAACTGCGGCGTCGTACCCGCAAACGGATGTACCGTGTTAAATGTGTGGCCAGCTCCCTCAATCCAATGCAGGCGGCTGTTGGGTGCGGCATCGTGAAGTTGCCGGGCGCCGTTGATCAGGCGCACAGCATCCTCATCGCCTTGAACGATCAGCAGCGGCTGCGGCATCGCGCTCACCTTGGCCAGCAGATCGTATGCGTCCGCGTTTTGGTCTACGTCCTCGATGACCACCTTGGAGATCGGCATCTGCTGCTGAGTACGGCCGTTGAGAATATAGCCTACGCCGTTTTGAGCAATCTCTGCCCGTAGTTTCGCGTCAAACAGATTGACGTTGGCGATGCCGTTCCACGTCACTATCCCCCGAACCTGCGGGTTATTGGCTCCAAATAAAATGGCATCGCCTCCCCCCTTGCTGTGGCCGAGCACGAACAATCGCTCTTTATCCAAGGAAGCAGAAGCGGGAAGCTGATCGTCATTCAGCCAACGTAGCAGCGCACTCAGATCGGCAAGTTCTCGCGCGTAGGTATTGACCGCGAACTTTTCTGGTTCGTCAAACTCCGTAAGACTCTCGCCAACACCGTTGCAGGAAAAGTTGATGCGGATGACGGCAATGCCTCGCTTGGCCAGCTGTTCAGCCGCGTACGGGAAGCTGCCCCAGTCCTTAAATCCCTTAAATCCGTGACAGAATACCAATACGGGCCGCTGCTCTTTGGCATCATCGCTGAGATGCAGATCGCCGCGTAGCGTCAGCGTCTCATCAAGCGGAAACGAAAACGAATGCATCATGCTTCTTCCCCTCCTGTACCCTGCATCAGGTAGTTCAACGCGCTCAGACCAAGTACCTCTGCACTGATCTTCATTGCTGACTCATCAATGTCGAACAGTGGGTGGTGATGCGGGTAGATCGCATTCTTTTCCGGATTGCCCGCTCCTATAAAGACGAATGCGCCCGGCACCCGCTGCAGGTAATAGGAAAAGTCCTCTCCGCCCATCGTCGGCTTCATCCATTCCACCTGTTCTTCACCGGCGGCCGCTACGGCTGCGTCACGCAGGATCGACGCTTCGTGCAGGGTGTTGATGACGGCAGGATATCCATGATCGTAATGAACCGCAGCCGTTGCTCCCATCATCGTGGCCGTACCGATCACGATCTCCTTTAGCCGGTGCTCCGCCAGATCGCGTATTTCCGGCAGAAAGGTACGAACTGTCCCGCTCATTTTGCAGGTGTCGGCAATCACGTTGGTGCTGTCTCCAGCGCGGAACGAGCCCACTGTGACCACGACGCTCTCCAGCGGACTGACATTTCTGCTGGCAATCGTTTGCAGGGTAGCGACAATGTGCGAACCCACCACAATCGAATCGACCGTCTGTTCCGGCAGGGCAGCATGTCCGCCCCTGCCCTTGATTTCGATATAAAAGTCATCTACGTTGGCCATCATCGGACCGGGAGCCGTCAATATCTTGCCGACAGGTGCGGGTGACCAGAGATGGGCGCCAAAGATGGCATCAACTCCCTCCAATACCCCGTCTTCTACCATCTGGATCGCGCCGCCCGGATTTTCTTCTTCTGCGTGCTGAAAAATAAAGACGATGTTTCCGCTCAACAGGTGGCGGTGACGGGCCAGCACACGGGCCAATCCCAATAGAGAGGCTGTGTGGGCGTCATGTCCACAGGCATGCATCACCCCAGGGACTTGAGATTTGTAGGACACCTCTTTCTGATCCTGGATCGGCAGGGCGTCAAAATCTGCCCGCAGCGCGACGGTCGGTCCCGGCGCACCTCCGCACAGCAGGCCCCGAACCCCGCGTCCGCCCACCTGCGTTCTCACCTCGTCCAGTTCAAATCCGTTCAGAATCTCGGCGATCATCGCCGGTGTCTTCTCCTCCTGAAAGGAGAGCTCTGGGTACTGGTGCAGATGACGCCGCCACGCGATCATCTGATCCTCCTCTGCCCGCAGCAACTCTTTTAGATTGGATGACAACCACTCGCTCATCGTATGTAATCCCCCGTCTTCGCAAGCTCGATTTCTTTCATCATAGCAGAAGTTGGCAGGGTTGTGCAGTTCTCCAGCGCGATCGCCGCACATCTGTCGCGGTCTCCCCATACTGTGCGGCATACTGGCAACCTCAGTCAGCACAGACAGTCAGCACAGAAAAACTGCCAGGGAACACCCTGATGGTCTTTTGCTTTGGACGAACCATAGTGGGGGGCGAAAGAGAAAAACAGGTTCGCTCGGCTCGTGCCAGTGCCTGCTAGGAAGCCGGGATGACCGTCTCCGCTCCAACAAATCGGTACAGCGGCCAAAAGCCCTCAAGGGGCGGGGGGATTTCCTTTCTGGATTGGGGACCGGAGCGAGCAACAACGAGGTCACTTCGAATAAAAAATGGTTGCCGATTCCATTAACAGACTGGACTGTCAGGGTGTTCCCTAACAGTCCAGTCTGTTAAGAAAGAAATATTGGTTTTGACGACCGGAATGGAGGCTGCGTCTATTCATTAGGCGGCCGCGTAACGACTGAGCCGTAGGTTATCCTTGTCGAATAACATTAGTCGCCTGTGGCCCCTTTTGCCCTTCTACAATATCAAAGGTTACCACTTCGCCTTCCTCCAGATTGCGGAAGCCGCTGCCGGCGATTCCCGTAAAATGGACGAAGATGTCTCCTCCACCTTCTTTCTCAATAAATCCATAGCCCTTTTCCTTACTAAACCACTTTACTTTGCCTTGCATGATCTGCTCCTCCTCATTACTCAGGCGGTTATCCGCTTTTCTTTATCTTATGCGAGGAGGTTCGGAGGTGAACTGCCTGGTGTGCTATTTTAATCGGCTTCTCTTTCGGATAAAATGTGTAATGATTCTTCACGGGCGAGCTGTACACCTAGGGGGTGCTCAGAGTCGCGCTGCAACAGGGTTCTTCCTGGTGCGGCAAGCTCTCGCCTCCGGATTGGAAAGAGGGACGTGATCACGATGCGTTATGTATGGTTGTTGCTTCTATTGTTCGCACTACTATTACCATTTCGTACTGAGGTGGAACAGGCCATAGAGAGTGGGCGACAGGTTGTAGAAGCGGGACGGCAGATGCTGCTGGCAGGAAAAGAGTTGGCCGATTCGGAAGTTGCCCAACAGTTACAAACGTTTTTGCAGGAGAAGTACGACTCCTCCGCCCCATTGCGTCAGGCGATGTTCTCTGGTGACGGCAAGCTGCTCGCTGAGGAGTTGAAAAAAACCGAACTGGCCAACTTCAGCTTTTATCGCTCGGAGCTGTTGGATGTGGAGTTTCGCGGCAAACTGACGGGTGACGGCACGTTTCAGGTGCTCCGCTATCAGGTGAGCCAGCCTTCCGCCGAGCCGACGATCATCAAAGAATTCCAGGTTTTCCTAGACAACAGTGGGGAAGTACAAGTGGAACAAGCCTCTGCGTCAGAAGAACAGCTTTCTCGATAAGCGTGTCTTGTCACAAGATCTCCTCCTGAATCGTCATGTTGGTGTATCACGATTACAAGGAGGAATTGAGATGAGATTACATCATGCGCAAGCAAATCCTGAGGCTTTTCAGACCATGCTGAAGATGGAATCGTACGTCAAAGAGAGCGGAATTGACAAGAGACTGCTGGAATTGATCAAAATCCGCGCCTCGCAGATCAATCGCTGCGCCTTTTGTATTGACATGCATACGCGTGACGCACGGAAGCTGGGAGAGACCGAAGAGCGCATCTATCTGTTGAATGCCTGGGACGAAGCTCCCCATTTTAGCGAGGAGGAAAAAGCCGTGTTGGCTCTGACAGAAGCCGTCACGCTCATCTCGCAGGCTGGGGTCCCTGAGGAGGTGTACGAGAAGGTGCGCGCTTACTTTGACGAGCGGCAGTTCGTAGCCCTGATCATGGCGATCAATACGATTAACTGCTGGAACAGGCTGTCTGTCTCAACAGGAAAGGCGCCTGAGATCGTCAGGTAAAGGTTGAATCGGTAGTACACGCAACACAAGAATAGAAGGATACAGACAACCCCTCCGGTAGAAGCAGGCAGCACGTGCCCATTCTCTCTTCCGGAGGGGTTCTCTTACGTCCTATGATCCAATCCTTACCCCAGCAATTCGGCAAGCCGCTGCTGCCTTTGCCGCAGGTCTGCCATATCTACTTTCATCTCTAGTGCGGCTATGAGACCGGTGAAGTACTCCTCCACCTGTCTGGCCGCCCTCGCCCGTTCTTCCTCGATCATCCGGGCGAGAGCGAAGGCAAAGGTCTGCGCCAAGCGTTCCCCGCCCTCTTGCAGATAGCTGCTGACAGGCTCTTGCAGCAGCTTCTCCAATTCTTCACGCAGCTTCTGCTTTCCGTCCCGCTCAAAGAAATCCTTGGTGTTTTTAAACAGGGAAAGCGCCGCCTGCAAGTGGGGCAGCGAGGCAGACGACAGCTCCTCGTCAAAGGCAGGTGTCTGTACACGTCGCGCCGTATAGGGAGACAGACGGAAGCCGGGAGCGTGGCTCGCCAACTGTTCGCTCCACTGATCGATCAACTTGACGCCCCATCCGTTGAGAAACTTCTCCAGACGAAGCGAGGTTGCTCTGAGCTCTTGTGCCAGATCATAGCTGACCGAGCGCAGCAATTCCTGCAGACAGCTTTTTAGCACTTGTTTGAGATTGCGACCGTCATCAACCAACACAGACGGGTTAAAAGCATATTGAAACAGTTCTGCGAAGCGGAAAAAGATGCGTTGCTTGACGTAGTACAACAGTTCCTCGCGCTCACTGTCCAACTCCCGCTCAACGGAAGCAGACAGAAAAGAGTCAAGCGTCTCCAAGGTCTGCCGACGCACTTCACTTAATTCTTCTCTTCGTTGGCTGCGGACCTCTTCCCCCTGTTCAGCCAGGGAGATCATCTCGGCAAGGTTGCTGGAGGCCCGTCTCATCTCACTCTCCGCCGCTTCCACTGCCATCTGCGTCAGTTCCTCCAGCGTAAAACGGAGAAAATCCTGCTCAAACACGGGAAGTCCGGAGAGAGCCAGCGCCCGCTCAGCAGCCGGCAGCGGCCCATTCTCTGCTGTGCCGGTTCGCTGACGGTATACCTTTTCTGCAGAGCCGGACAGCTTGCCCTTTTCGTGCAGTTTGGCCAGTAAGGCGGTCTGGCTGGAGAGCGGATAGATCCGCGGGTGGCGAATACCGCAGGCAAGCAGATTTTTTTCCACATGGGAGAGTACTCCGCTCAACTCTTCCGGTGAAGCAGCCAGATCGGCAGCATTGACAATAAAGAACATCTTGTCCAGTTCAAACGTCTCTTTGACCCGTCCCATCTGCAGCAAAAACTCACGGTCAGCCTGAGAAAAGGCGTGGTTGTAGTACGTGACGAACAGGACGGCGTCCGCGTTTTTCATGTAGTCGAAAGCGACGCCGGTATGCCGCGCATTAATCGAGTCAGCTCCCGGCGTGTCCACTAGTGTAATCCCCTGAGCGGTCAATGGGCACTCGTAGAACAGTTCCACCAATTCGACAAAACAAGCCTTCTCCTCTTTGGCTACGAACCCTTTAAACGCCTTCATATCGACAACCTGCTCGCCGCCCAGCAGGTCGGCCATCTCCGGCCACCCTTTGATGACCGCCTTTAAAAATGTGTAATGCGGCTTGGCAGTTGGCGCAATCTGGGAAACATCGATGCTTCCTACCGCATCGAGGCCGCTTTGCAGGTCGTCTGTGACGATCTCAAAGACGGCAAGTGACCGCTTGATATCGCTCTCCATCGCTTCAGCCGTCTTCAGCAGGACGCGGACCGTTCCGTGCGGAGCATCATCGGTCGGCGGCATGATCTTGTTGATCGCTGCAGTCGTCGGGTTGGGCGAGACCGGCAGGACCATATCGCCCAGCAGGGCATTGGCAAACGAAGACTTGCCCGCACTGAACGCGCCAAACAAGGCCACTGTAAAACGATTGGCACCCAGCCGCTCGGCACGCTCGATCAATGACTGCGATTGGGTCTGCATGCCGGGCAATCCGGCAATCTCGGCACTGACGAGGCGCAGTCGCTCAGCCGTATCCAATAGTTTTGTCTGTACCAGGTTCATGGTTTACTCTCCCTCTAGCAAAATCGATCGCAGTCGTTCAGCAGCCGCCTCTTCCGCCGCGGCAAGCTGAGCCTGCGACTCCAGCATTCCCTTTACCTCGCGAAGCTTCTCCATACGTAGGGTTAGCTCGCTGCGCTCCAGCGCCGAGCGTTCTTTCAGCCGTGCGGCTATCTGCTCGATCAGGGTTAGGCCAATCCTTCGATATTCCGCTTTGATGCCATCGGAAATGTCCTGACAGTAGTTGAGCACGTATTCTCGGGAACCGGCGCCCGGCTTCACCCGGTCGGCGAGGTACTCGGGCGTCACTTCAACCTCTACCTTGTGCACGGCCGCATGATACTCTTCGTCGTGCAAGCCGTACCCCTCCGGCAGTTTTACCATCAACTGCTTAAAGTGTCTGTCGAGATTGGCCTCCACTTTGTCTCGGAAATCGCCTAAAAGCCCCTCCAGTCGGGCCGCGCGCTCTTCTTCCGTCTTTTTTGACGCAAAGAGCAGACCCACCTTAAAGTCTGGACGACGGCTCTCCAGATAGCGCTCTGCTGCTTCATTGGTGCTGTAGTAGGTGAGGCGGGCGTTTTCCAACAGCTTGGTCAGTTCTGTCTTCATCTCATCCAATGCACGATTCGGAGTCGCCTCCAGTTCGGCGATACGCTGTTCCGTTTGTGCCAGCGCATCCTCCACATCTTCCCGATCGTTGCTGTCCATCCCCTCTGCAGCCGCGGCCAACTCTGCCTCCAGCGCATGCCGCTGTTCTTCATGCTGTCTGATGTGATAGCGACGGTGCTCCTCGACCAGATACAGGGCGGAGCGGGTAACGCTTGTCCGCACCAGTTGCGTCCGCTGTGCGAGCAGTTCCGTCAACTGACCGAAAAACGCCTCATACTGATTTTCCGGGTGATCCGGTTCAGCAAGTGACGTGTAAAAAATGGCATCGGGCGCGATGTTCCAGTTTTCAAACGCTTCTTCTACACTCTCTCTGTAGTCGTCGAAATCCAATTCAAAATCGACGTGCTTGTCAATCATATTAATCACCAAAAAGACCGGTTTTCCCCGATCCTTCAGTGTCTTGGTAAACTGAAAGTTTTCCTCTGCCTGCACGTGATTGTAATCCATCATGTAAATCACCGCATCGGCCAGATGCAGCGCCGATTCCGTGGCGACTTTATGGGCAGCATCGGTCGAATCGATGCCAGGGGTATCCAACAAAGCAGCATGCTCGCCGAGAAAAATGTCAGGGCAGGATATCTCCACCCATTCCACCGTATCTCCGTCTGCTGCAAACCGCTTCAATTCTTCCATCTCTGTCTCAGGATCGAAGTGAAGCACCCCTTGCTGGCGCGTATGGACGCGGGCAACCGATTCGCCACCGCGGATTTTGACCACGTTGGCGCTGGTGGGGATCGGATTGGACGGCAGCAGTTCTCTGCCGAGCAGCCTGTTGATCATGGTCGACTTTCCAGCCGAAAAATGGCCGCAAAAAGCGATCACCAATTCTCCTCCGCCCGCTTTTTCCGCCAACTGCCGCAGCTTAGCCGCCGTGCCGCTATCGCCTGTCTCCTCCGCCAGGCGGGCAGCGCGCTCGATCCGCTCGGCCATCTCCGGAAAACTCCCCTTCTCCATCACTTGCTTGCTGTTCACGACTCGATCATCTCCATCTGTCTACTTCACCATGCCGAATGTACCATACCTCATCCGTTTGTTCAACGACTAGAAACAGGATGGAGTGAGAAAACTGCGATCCTTGAGAGAAGTCAAAAAAATAAGAAAGGCTGCGATGGAGTGATGATCGCAGCCTTGTAATGTCATCGGAAGGTACTGCTGCCCGATCCCCCTGTCGGCTATCGGTGGGCAAAATAACCGTTCACTGATCTGCTTTTCTGGGTTAGAAAGCGGGCGGCCTCCCGTTCACTATTGATCCCGGAAGGCGGGCATAACTTCCTCGGCAAACAACTTGATCGACGACTTCACCTTTTCATGCTCCATGCCTCCGAAGTTCATCAAACACATCAGATGATTGACGCCGGCGTCTTGGTACTTCTTGATCTCGGCGATGCAGTCTGCCGGCGAACCGACAATCAACTGTTCTCTGGCGGCGAGATCTTCATATACCGCCCCTTTGCCGTACAGCCTGGTGCGCAGGTAGCGGTTGAGCGGTTCATAAGCGTTCTGCACTGCTTCCTGTGTTGTCTCGGCCACATGCACATGCAGGGCAATCGGCTTTTCCAACATGGCCGGATCAAATCCTGCCGCCAGACTGGACTTATCGTAATGGTCGATGATTGATTTCAACTCGGCCACAGAGTTGCTGTTTACATAGGCGACCCCCATGATCGGCTCACCCATCTTGGCCACATATTCCACTCCCTGCGGACGAAGGGCTGCCACCCAGGTAGGCACCTGCTTCTGTACCGGCAGAACGTCGAGCGAGATCTCCCCGTACTCGTGATACTCCCCTTTATAGGTGAACCGTTCTCCACTCCAGAGCCGTTTGAGAATATCAAATTTCTCATTAAACAAGAACGGTTTGATAGCCGGATCAATCTTAAAACCGCCAAACTCATGCGGCAGATAGCCGCTGCCTAATCCCATGTTTAAACGACCGCCGCTGAGATAGTCGACGAGCGCATAATCTTCTGCCACCCGGACAGGATCGTGGAAGGGCAGGACCACTACTGAAACCCCGAGCCGAATCCGTTTAGTGATCCCGGCAGCAGCCGTCATCAACATATGGGGCGATGTCAGTATGCCGTATTGGTGAAAGTGATGTTCGGCATACCATACGGCATCGTACCCGTATTGCTCACCAAGCACGGTCTGTTCCAGCACCTGCTCCAAAAACTGACCCGGCGTGCGCGGCAGTTCGTTGGCATAGTTGTCAAACACAGTAAAAAGACCAAACTTCATGACGAAACTCCTCCTTGTTTTGGGTTGGAATATGAACAAGGCCGGCTGAAACCAAGGCTTAGACCATGACAATCGCCATGTCCTCTTCCTTGTTCCGCCGGCCTTATTTGCTAGTGAGAATTGGTTGTGCTCCGCATCCCCGTAAATAAGCAGCTTGACTCTCTATTCATTGTTTTCTCATCTCGTGATAACGATCGATCGCCGCTCGTATCGATTGCAGCACGGCCCCTTGACCGGGTACCAGAAATCGTTCCTGTATCAACTTGGTAATATCACCCACACCATTGGCGATGCTTCTGCCTCGGAGCAGATGAGCCAGATAGTCGCTCGTCTTTTCCATGACAAACGTAAACGCGGCGTCCACGATCACATCATCATCCACATCGATGATCAACACACAGCCAACCAATGTGTAGACTTCGTACAGTGTAGTTCCTTTGGGCACCTGGGCGAATCCGGCCGCCAGCACCGTGTTTCTGCCTTCGTAATCAGTCATGTCGACACCTCCCTCACTGCCGATTTCCCGCAAAAACAGCAGGATTTTATCGATTCCGCTCTTGTTGCCTTTAGGGTCCGGCGAGAAACGCCTGGCTGAGTCGAGCATCCGCGAGCAGTTCTTCGGGCGCCCCGCTAAACTGGATGCTGCCCCGCTCCAGGGTATAGACGCGGTCTGCAATGCGCAGGGCAGCTCGCGCATTCTGTTCGACCAGCAGGATCGTCATCCCTTGTTCCTTCAACTCGTACAGCTTCTCAAAGATCTCAGCAACGATAAGTGGTGCCAGGCCCAGGGAGGGTTCATCCAGCATCAGCACTTGCGGTCTGGCCATCAGTCCTCTGGCGATCGCAAGCATCTGCTGCTCGCCGCCGCTCAGCGTCCCGGCAAGCTGCTTGCGTCGCTCCCGTAAACGAGGGAACAGGGCATACATCCGCTCTACATCCTCTTCAATCGATGCTGCTTCCCCTCTGTCCGGCTTCCAGAAGTGTCTGCGGGTGTATGCGCCAAGTTGCAAGCTCTGCTCAACGGTAAGCTCTGCGAACATTCCCCGCCGCTCCGGCACATGACTGATGCCAAGGGCAGCCAACTGTTCGGCAGTCCTTCCCTGTACTTCTTTTCCGTGCACGTACACTGCTCCTGCTGATACCGGGATAAGTCCCGAGATCGCCGCCAACAGAGTAGACTTGCCTGCGCCGTTGGCACCGACGATCGTAACCAGTTCATGCCGTTTAACTACCAAAGAGACGTTTCTCAACACATGGATGCTGCCTCGGTGAGCATCCAGATGACGCACCTCGAGAGCCGTCCCCTCCTCCGCTGGCTGCCGCCGCGTGGACGAACTGGTCAACTCTCCGCTCTCTTTTCCCAGGTATGCTTCGATCACCCGCTCATTGCTGCGGATCTCTGCCGGTGTTCCGATCGCGATCGGCGTTCCGAACTCCAGCACCACAATCTGGTCAGCTACCTCCATCACAGTCGACATGTCGTGCTCGATCAGCAAAATCGTCAGTCCGTCTGCCCGCAGGCGCTTCAACAGATTGACCATCGAGGCGATTTCTTCCCTGCTTAATCCGGACATCGGCTCATCCAACAGCAGCAGTTTCGGCTCAACCGCCAGTGCCCTGGCTACCTCCAGCAGACGCTGCTCACCAAATGACAGATCTTTTGCCGGAGTATCCGCCTTGTGAGTCAATCCAACGTCGGTCAGTAGCTTCTGGGCAAAGGCAGACGCCGCCTGCTCCCGTTCCTGTACGCGCGGCAATCGCAGCATCACCGACAACAGCCCCGCTTCTTGCGTCTGTCGACAGGCCACCAGCACATTTTCCAGCACGCTCAGATTGGTAAACACCTGCAGGTTTTGGAAGGTACGTGAGAGTCCACGGCGGGCGATCTGATGCGGTTTGCCTTCAAAGGAGAGCAACGCCTGTCCGTTCATGTCGCTTTCCTCCCATCGTGTTGCCTCAGCTTTGACCAGAGCTTGCTCAATCCTCCGGAAATCCCTTGCGGCATGAAGATCATCATCACGACGAGCAGTCCGCCAAAAAAGATCGTCTCCATCGCCCCCGCAGACGATTCTGACAAGAGCAGCGGGATCACTTCGCGCAGCAGTTCGATCAGTACGGTCACCACAATCACTCCCACAAGTCCGCCCCAGACGGAGGCCAGCCCACCGACGACAGCCATCAGCACATACTTGATCGACTGCTCAAATCCGAACAACTCCGGGCTGATGAAGGTCATGTAGTGAGCGTAGAGGGACCCGCTGATCGACCCCAGCACAGCACTGATGATGAAAGCTTGCCAGCGATAGCGACCGACATGCACCCCCATCGCTTCTGCCGCGGCTGAGCTGGCATGCACAGCCTGCAAGGTACGGCCCCAAGCAGAGCTGACCAGATTGCGCACGAGCAGAATGAGAGCAAGCGCCACTGCCCAGACAAAGTAGAACCAGCCTGTCTCAGAGGACAACCCGAGCCCAAACAAGTCAAACGAAGGAATTCCGACCAAACCAGAGGGCCCTCCCGTTAGTTCCGTTTCCTCCAACAGAAAAATATTGACGACGATGCCAAATCCCAAAGTGGCCAGGGAAAGCAAGTGTCCGTGCAGGTTGATCGTGATCAACCCCAGCAACGCGGCAACCCCTCCGGTCAAAACGATGCCGATCAGCAGAGCGACAATCGGCGGGAAGCCGTAGGTCGCGGTCAGGATTCCCGACGTATAGGCTCCCATGCCCCAAAACGCAGCCTGGCAAAGTGTCACAATGCCACCATATCCCATGATCAGGGTCATCCCAGTCGCTGCAATGACGTAGATGCCCATCAGCACAAACAAGCTCGTGATATAAGACCCGGTACTGAGTGGTACGGCAAACAGCAGCAGCCCAAGGGCCATCAGTACGTGCCATCGCTGCGGAAACACGGGTTTGTTGGCATGTACATTCGTTTCTAGCTGTTTTTCCATCTCATGCCTCACCTCCTACACCCGTTTGGCACTGCGACCGCCTAGTATCCCCTGCGGCCTCAACACGAGCAGAAGGATCAACAGGAAAAAGGCGATCGCATCCTTGTAGCCGGAAGAGATTAATCCGGCGCCAAGCGACTCCAGCACTCCCAGCAGCAATCCGCCCAGTACCGCTCCGGGAATACTGGTCAATCCGCCCAGCGTAGCCGCGACAAAACCCTTCAATCCAATCATCAAGCCCATCTCCGGCGTAGCCAGTGAGATCGGCGTTACCACCACGCCAACCACACCGGCCAAGCTGGCACCAAGCGCGAGGCTGAGCAGGGCCATTTTTTCCGGTGAGATGCCCATCAATCTGCTTACTTCCTTATTGATCATGCAGGCCCTCAGAGCAGTCCCCATATAGGTTCGTTCAAAAAACAGGTACAACAGCAGCATGGAGAGCACGGCGATGATCACAACGACGATATCCTGCCGAGGCACAGCCGCCCCCAGCACCGTAAATGGTTCTCCTTCAAAAAACGCAGGCAGGGTGCGGGGATTGCTCCCCCAGATGAACAAGGCGATTCCCCTCAGCATGATAGAGAGTCCAATCGTTATGATGATCAGCACCACTTCAGAGGAATAGCGTGCCGGGTGCAGGGCGACCCGCTGTACAACAGCTCCTACCAGGCCAGCTGCCCCTACGGCGAGCAGACAGGCAAGCCACAGCGGCAGGCCGGTCGTCGCCAATGTCGCCCCGATCATCCCGGCAACCATCACAAACTCACCTTGTGCAAAGTTGATGACGCCGTTGACGTTGTATATAGTGACGAAGCCAACGCTGATCAAGGCGTAAATGCCGCCAACGGCGATTCCGGAGAAGAGCAGTTGCAAGAGATCGGGAAAGGAAAGTCCGCTCATTGGGCCAACACCCATTTGCCATCCCGCACTTGCAGCATCACGACATCCTCCGGCTTCAAGCCCTGATGGTTATCCGCTGCCGTATCAAAGATGCCCGTCAGTCCGACCAGATGGTTCACATTTTCCAATCCATCTCGGATCGTCGCCCGCGTCACTTCTCCCTTGACAGCGGCCTGTTTGATCGCTTCCGTCAGCACTAGCACCGCGTCGTAGGCCATTCCGTCAATCGGGCTTGGCTTGGCCTTGTACTTCTCCTCGTATGCTTTTACGTAGTCGACAAGAATCTCTTTCTGTGGATCATCTGCCGGCAGCTGATCCGCCACCCATACCTTGCTGGTGGCGATGTAAGTTCCTTCTGCCGCTTCGCCAGCCAATTCGATAAACGCGTTAGCCCCGGCACCGGAACTGTAGATCAGCATGCTGTCCATTTTCAGCTCCCAAAAGTTGCGGTTGACGATCGAAGCGGCCGGCGGGATCGCCCAGACGATCACCGCATCCGGGTTTAGACTCTTGATCCGGGTTAACTGTGGTTTCATGTCTTTGTCCGTCGCACCAAACTTCTCTGCCCCGATGATCTCAATGCCGCTTTCTTTGGCAATCTGCTCAAACGTCTGCTTGCCGCTGTCACCGTATGCATTGTTGACAGAGATGAAAGCCACCTTGGTCTTGCCCTGCGCCTTTAGAAACTGGACAATACTGGTCGAGATATCTGCATTGTTGCTCGGCGTCTTAAAAATCCACTTCCGCTCCTCGACGGGGTGGACGATTTCATCCCCGGAGCCAACCGAGACCAGCGGCACTTCCTCCTTTGTCATGTAGGGAATCAGCGGCATCGTCGTCGGTGTCGTGCCAGCTCCGATCACCGCAAGAACCTCGTCCTGACTGACCAGCTTTTTGGCTGCCACCAGGGAATTGGTCTCATTTGATTCGTTGTCGTAGACGATCAGGTCCAGCTTTTTCCCATTGATTCCTCCATCCGCATTGATTTTTTCCACCGCCATCTGGATGGCGTCGCGCTGTGGTACGCCCCAGACAGAGGCTTTCCCGGTCAATTCCAGAACAGCACCGATCTTCAATTGCTCGGTGCCGCTTCCATTTGAAGCGCTTTCAGAATTCTGACCCCCAGACGCTGGCGAATCGCTTGTCCCTCCACAGGCCGCTAACCCGACAACCATAGCTGCTGACAGCAAGATGGTTCCCCACGACTTCTTCTTCATGCCAAATCCCCCCTTATGTGGTTGAGAAAAATAGAAAAAACCCAGTAACGCAACACCCCTCTATGGCAATAAAGGGCCTTTGTACGTCACTGGGCTTTACCTGCTAACGTTGAGATCGAGCTTGCGGCTTTCTCCCCAGAGGTAATCCAGTTCCCATGTGGAGTTTGGTATAATCACTTTATCAAAATTGTCACACAGTTTCAACGAGGATTTTTTCTCTATAACCCGTGACTACCTGGCCAGCAGGTCGGCAAACGCCTTGGCGTAAGCGGGTAGATCCGGTGGACGACGGGAGCCGACAATGTGGCCGTCGACGACAACATCCTGATCGACCCAGGTGGCACCCGCGTTTTCCATGTCATCTTTGATGCCGGGAGTCGAAGTAGTGGTTACACCTTGCAGGATTCTGGCTGAAGCCAGCACCCACCCAGCATGGCAGATATGACCGATCGGCTTTTTTGATTCGTGCATGGCACGCACAAAAAAGAGCACTTCCGGATAGCGACGCAGCTTATCCGGCGCCCAGCCACCGGGAACGAGCACACCGTCGTAGTCGGCGGGATTCACCTCGACAAGCGATTTGTCCGACTTGCAGGGAACCCCGTACTTCCCGTGATAGGTTTCGTTGGCCGCAGGACCGACGATCTCCACCGTCGCGCCTTCCTCACGCAGGCGCAGCACCGGGTACCAAAGTTCCAAATCTTCGAACTCATGTTCGATGAAGCAGACCACCTTTTTTCCAGCCAATCTCATCTCACATTCCTCCTGTCAGTTCTGTTTGCAGTTCTCCTCCCGAGCCCGATATCCTATCGGCAAACCGGGCAAAGCCATACTTCGTAGCCATCGGCCGTCACCATATTGGGGCACCCTTCCTATTGTAACACGTTTGTCTCTTTCCTGCGGCGCAGGCGGCTTTTGTCCGGCGATCTGTTTTTTCCTGGTAGAAAGCGAAAAGCAAGAACCGTCTCTTACATGAAAGAAACGGTTCTTGCTTTTATTGGTGTTACTTGTCGTTTGCTGTATAGCCGTTGGCTGTACTGTCGTTTGCTATCTGGCTCTTTGCTAGGTCGTCTTTTCCCATCAATCGAGGCCTATCCAGTGATTACTGGACACCTACTGCGTCGTATGCTCTGTTGACCGCCGTCACTTCAGGAGAGTTGGCACCGTACAGATCAGCCGCCGCCTGTACCGCAGCATCCCTCATCTGTGCAAAGTTGGAACTGGAGTTGAGGTATCTGGTCAGAGCGCGGTAGTAGATCTTTTCCGTCTTGGCCCGTCCGATACCCGTAACGCTGACACCGTAATGGGTGCCGCCTTGGGCGATCAAGTAAGCCGCTTTGTTGTTGATCCCACTGTTGATGTGCACGCCTCCGTTGTCACCACTGCCTGTATAGCGATCGCTGTAGTGATCAGGCTGGTCGAATCTGGTGGGATCAGACATCGAGCGCAAGGCATCTCCACTGATATGCGGAGTGTACACGTCTTCTCCCATCATCCAGTCATCACGGTCCACCATCGCACCGATGATATCGGAGATCGACTCGTTGATCGCTCCCGACTCGTTGCGGTAGATGAGACCGGCTGTTCTTTCCGTTACACCATGGGTGATCTCATGGGCCACAACGTCCAAGCCGCCGGACAGCGGAATGAAGGTACTGCCGTCCCCATCGCCATAGACCATCTCTGAACCGGTCCAGAAGGCATTGTTATACCGGTTTCCGTAATGCACGTACGATACCAGCTCCGATCCTCTGCCATCATAGCTGTTTCTGCCGTGGACATCGCTGTAATAGTCGTATACCACGCTGGCATAATAGTGGGCATCCACAGCGGCAGGATCGTTAAAAACCGTGCTGTTGCTGTAAATTAACGAAGAGTTGCGGGCGTCATAGGTCAAGATCCCGGACCCCCGTGTCGTATCATACAGGTAATAACGGGAATTGTAGGGATATACCTCAAACGTCTTCGTGTCGCCCAAAACCCCTCTGCCGGATCCGGTCGCTTCCGTCAGTGCATTGTACTTGTCAATCACCTCGCCGCTGACAGCATCTACATAATAGAACCAGCGGGCGGGCTCAGGGCTGAGATGGACCACTTCCACTTCATAAGCGAGGTAGTTTTCACCTTCAAACGGGTAAATGTACAAGGTTGCTTTTGCATTTGAACGCTCTTTCTTAACCGCGAGATCAGCATCTGAGGCCGCCTTGTCCGCCTGCTGTTCATCCAGCCAACTCACTTTGCCCGCTTTTTTCTCCACATCTTTTTTGGCGATCTTGATCGCTTCCGACTCCTTGATCTTGGCTTCCGTCGGGACATCAATCTGCTCTGGATTTGGCGTAACCCGGCCAAAAAACGCAGTCACGTTGCCCTCGCTATCCATTGCGATGTTTTGATCGGAGCCATAGATAGGAATGCCCTCGTACACCTCATGCAGACGGAAGTGGTATGTTCCCAACGCTTCATCCGCTTCCTCACTCTTCACTTTAAAAAAGCGTTTGGCATCACCACTTACCTTAAACTTCTCTTTTTTCTCCTCCAGGTACGCCCACAGGGCTTCCTGCTTGCTGACCCCTTTCGGTGCTTTCCAGGTTTCGCCGATATAGGAGGGGGTGTTCAAGTCTTCATGGTAGGAGATCTTGTCCATCTCCTCTTGCGCCAAAGCAGTCAACCCTCCACTCATTCCCGTGAGCGTGAGCACCAGCGAGAGAGCAACTTTGTTTACGCCTGACTTGTTGAGCAATTTCGACACACCCTTTCATAAAAAAATGTTTTGTCAGTCCTGACAAAACCATCATATAACAGGAAAAACATGACAGATATACTCGCCTTTTGATGATTGACAAATACTGATAATTATGTTAATAATATGAATATATGTACAGAGATATATATGAGGAGGGATGTGAATCGATGCTGGAGGTGGCGTAAAAGTGCCAAGACGCTTCCAATTCGGCAACGCTGATCGACACATTTTGATAGACAGGGAGGTAACAGTCTGATGGATCTCTTTATCGTTCAACTGATTGCCGCCATTGTCCTTATTCTCATTGACCCTAAAAAAGAAACGAATCGTTGGGCCGTCCTTTTTTCTGCTGTCCGGATGTGCGATGGATGCATCCCACTTCTTATCGGATCAGCTTCTTCTGCAGATGGAATCAGAACGTTGGCTGCCTGTTTTGCACCTGGACATCCTGTATCAGGCTCAAGTCTACTTGGGATTGTTTGGCGAAATGACCTCCTCGTACGCCATCCTGATGTTCGCCATCGTCTACTCAGGCGTGGCCACTCCAACAGGACAGCGAGTACTGGCCGCTCTATTGCTGATTCCGGTTCTACCTTCCCCTTTTTTTACGCTGTCTACTGGCGACCCTCACTTCGCCGAAGAGTTGATGCTGGCATGGGTAGGACCATACTACCTGCTAACCTGCCTGCTGCTGCTGCATACGCTGTATTGGGAAGACAACCCGGTATTGCGGCAAAAGCACATGGCAACAGCCTGTATCGTCATTCCACCGGTCATCGCTTATCTTTGTCTACACTTTATCCCCCGCATCCACGATGAACATTTCCACGGTTACCATTATATACCTCTATTTGTTGGAATCTGTTTTTTGCTTTTCTTTGTTTTATCTACTCGTTATCGGGGATTCGTTGCACCGTTTCGGTTGGACAAGCATTGTTTGTCAGACAAAAAAATGTTCGATCATACCTGGCAAACGGTCGCCTCCGGAACATCACTGCTGCATCACGCGATCAAGAACAGAGTGATTATTCTCAACATGCTGGTCGAACGAATGAGCGAAGAAGTGAACCAGCAGCAAACCCGATCGCTGACAGATGACATCGAATTGCTGCGTACAGAGACGAAACAGATGCTGCAGCTGCTGTTCCGCCTGCAAAAAAAGCTGGATCAGGTCGAGATATCGCCTACTCTCAACAGTATCTCGCAGATCATGGAACAAACCTTGCGTGCCCACCGCCATTTGCTGGATGGAAAGGAGGTTGTTTGGAAGATGGATGTAAAAGAGGTTCCCTTGTTATGTTGTGATGCTGCCCATCTGCAAGAGGCGTTTTCTAATCTGATCATGAATGCAGTGGAATCGATGGAAGCGGGGTGCGGCGTACTGGATATCCGCATATTCGCTACCAAGCGAAAAGCAGTAATCACCATATGTGACAACGGCTGCGGCATCCCCAAGGAGCACCTGCCTCTCATCTTCAAACCGTATTACTCCTCCAAACGGGGAGGCGGCCATATTGGTCTGGGACTGAGTTACTGTCAGCTAGTTGTAGAAAAGCATAACGGAAGCATATCAGTGCAAAGTGAACCCGGAAAAGGAAGCGCTTTCACTATTGTGTTGCCATTACGGCAGAAGTTGCCTGCACCCGCACTGGATCAGAAATGGGGCCTGACGCATGAGCTGCATTAAGATTTTTCTCTGTGACGACGATCCGCTGTTTTGCGAACTGCTTGTCCGTTTTCTCGACAAGGAACCAGAGTTTCAGGTGATCGGACAAGCTGCGGACAAAGAGAGTTTGCTGCGAGCGGTCACCTCTCACTCGATCGATATCCTGTTGTTGGACAATCACTTGACCCACTCGCCATACGATGGCATTGAAGCAGCCATCGAGATTAGGGCATCGTTCCCGGCCATGCCCATCATCGTGCTTTCTTCCCTCGATGACGCAGCCCTGGTTGCCCACGCTGTTGCCTACGGCAGAGTGACCAATTACATCACCAAAGAACATTACCGCGACCTGCCGCAAGCGATCCGAACTGCTCATGCCAAGCAGCCTAGCTTTCATCATTCAACAACCGGTGTACTGATCAATCAATTCATCCAGGCGTACGACATGGAACTGCGACGGCAGATCACACCGATCCAGCTGGAAATCCTGAAGCTGTTGGACCAAGGATACAACCGCAGACAAATCGCGGACAAGCTGTATTATGCAGAACAGACGATCAACAATGAACTATGTAAACTATCTGCTGTGATCAAAGGGAGGTTCCCTTATCTGCAATGGCTGCGGCTAAAGAAGCACAACACCAAACGAATCGTCCAACTGGCCAAGCAGTTGCAGATCATTCCCTAGCAAAAGGATTGTGTGTGTCGATGTCGTATTGCTATTGGGCGCTTCTAGCTTGTGGGACAAGCTGAGTCTGCTGATCCCCGAATGCTGTGCCATCGCCACATACGCAAACCAAGAGCAGAAATAGGTGGACGCCGGCTGCAGGTCCGGTGATTGAATGCAAGGAGCGTAAATTTGCAAAAATCGCTTCATGTTTGCTTGATCCAATAGTTCCTCCACTGAAAGCGAGAATAGCGCCTCCTCTTCCCGGTCTGTTAGCCGGATATGGAACTTCTCTTCTAATTCTGATAGGTAAGCGTCCCCCCATTGGTGCCTCTTATTCCCCTCTCCTCAATCCAGGGTTGACCACCATCCAGATCTTTTATAACTATAGCTAGCGATCGCCAGCGCTTTTGCAGCGCTTTTTACAGTGCTTTTGCAGTGCTTTGACAATCCTTCTACAACGCTTTTACCTGGCCGACGTCAGCGGTACTCTCTGATCGTCTATGAGCGAGGAATCACCTGTTTTCACCGTCTGCGACTGCGCATGCTCCGATGGGCCAGCGAGCGCAAACGGCAGGCATAGTGGCACACCTGTTCTCGGATCGTGCAAAATATCAGCCTCTATGCCAAACACCTCGCGCAGTACTTCCTGGGTCATGACCTGATGCGGCGATCCTTCGCTGACTACCGTGCCCGATTTGATGGCGACGATGTGATGGGCATACCGGGAAGCATGGTTTAGATCGTGAACGACCATTACAATCGTTCGTCCTTCCTCTTGATTTAACTTTTGCAGCAATTGCAGGACTTCCAACTGATGGGCCATATCCAGGAACGTGGTCGGCTCATCCAAAAACAAGATATCAGTCTGTTGGGCCAGAGCCATGGCAATCCAGGCACGCTGGCGCTGTCCTCCCGACAGTTGATCAACCGGACGATCGCTAAAAGACTCCATGCCTGTAACCTGGATGGCCCAGTGGATGATCTCCTTGTCCTCACGGGTTAAGCTAAACCGTTTTTGATGGGGAAACCGTCCATAGCCGATCAACTCCGATACGGTCAGTCCCTCGGGTGCCGTCGGGTTTTGCGGCAAGATCGCCAGTTGCTTGGCGACTTCCTTTGTCGGCTGCTCGTGAATCGTCTTTCCGTCCAGCAAGACGACGCCTGCTTTTGGCTTCATCAGCCGGGCCATCGTCTTTAAGATAGTCGATTTGCCGGACCCGTTCGAGCCGACAAGCGCTGTTATTTTGCCTGTCGGTACGGTTAGGCTGAGATTTTTCACGATCAATGTCTCTGCATATCCGATATCCAGTTGTTGTGTGTACAAACGCTCCATGTCCATCCTTCCCCCACTTCACGATCTGCCTGATAACATGAACAAGCTTATGCCTTTGATTTGGCTAACAAGTACAAGAAGTACGGCGCCCCAACCACCGCCACCACTATACCAGTAGGAATCTCCGAAGGCTGCAGGATCCAACGTCCCAGCGTGTCGGCTGTGATCAGCAGCAATCCCCCTGTTAGGGCAGAGGCTGGCAGCAGAAACTGGTGTTTCGGCCCGACCAACTGCCGCGCAAGATGGGGAGCGATCAGCCCGACAAACGTGATGCCTCCGCTGACGGCAATACAGGAGGCGACCAATCCGACCGCGGCAGCTAGCAGGTAGCGACGTTCCTTCTCCATCAGAACCCCCAACCCTGCGGCCGTCAGCTCACCTAGGTTGAGCACATTCAGCACATTGGCCTTGCGGAAGACGAAGGGAAGCAGTACGACCAGCCACGGCAGCAACGCCAGTACGAAGTCCCAATCGGTTCCCCATATGTTCCCCGCCAGCCAAGTGGCTACGAACTGAAAGCGATTTGGGTCCAGTCTGATCGTCAGCACGATCATGGCAGCATTGATTCCGGCAGCAACGGCTATACCCGTCAGGACCAGCCGCGTGGGAGAAAGCCCCTCGTGTTTTTTAAATGCTAGTCCGTAGATGAGAGCGGCGGTCAAGCCTGCGCCTACTAATGCGAGCAGCGGCAGCAAGAAAACCGGAGCGGCCGCATTGGTCGGATAAAAAGAGACAAACAAAATAACCATCAAGCCGGCACCGGAATTGATGCCGAGGATCCCTGGTTCTGCAAGCGCGTTGCGGGCCAGCCCCTGCAGGATACAGCCCGATACTGCGAGACCTGCGCCGACCAGTACGGAGATCACGATCCGAGGCAGTCGGAAATCGAACAGAATCAGCTCCTGTTTATCCGTGCCGGCTCCGATCAATGTCTTCCATACATCAAACGGCGCCAAGCGGATATATCCCGTATTCAAACTGATCACGAGCATGACGAGAATGAGGATACCCAAAGCAGACATGACGATTGCTGCTCGAGCAGCACGACGGCGCTCCACCTGGGTAGATCTGATCACTTCCATTACAGTTCCCTTCTCTCTTTGCGCACCAGGTAGAGGAAGAACGGGACCCCAATCAGGGCAATCAGGGCACCGATCGGCGTCTCAAACGGGGGATTAATCATTCGCGCCCCGATGTCGGCGAGGATCATCAGCAGACTGCCGAGCACGGCCGAACATGGGATGATCCAACGGTAATCGACGCCAACCAAAAAACGGGCGACATGGGGGATGAGCAGACCGACAAAACCGATCGATCCGACCGCAGAGACTGCGGCCCCGGCCAGCACCAGCACGACGATCGCAGCTGCCAGCTTTACCCACCTCGTCCGCTGCCCAAGACCTGTCGCAACCTCATCACCTAAGCTCAGCATCGTGATGGAGCGCGACAGCAACAGCGCCCCGATCAGCGCTCCGGCTACCCAAGGGAACATGGCATTGAGTTGGAACCACTTGGTACCTGCCACACCGCCCGCAACCCAAAACGCCAAATCCTGTCCAACCTGAAAGTAAATCGCAATCCCCTCGCTGAGAGCGACCAACAACGCGCTGACAGCCGCCCCAGCCAACGTTAGCCGGACCGGTGTCAGCCCGTTTTGCGACAACGAACCAATCCCATAGACCAGAGCCGCTCCGAGCGCTGCCCCAAGGAAGGAATACAAAATCAAGTAGAGATAAGGGAGTCCCGGAAAAAAGGCAAAGCATAGGGCAAGCATGCATCGCGCTCCCGCATTCAGACCGAGCAATCCAGAGTCAGCCAGCGGGTTGCGGGTCATTCCCTGCATAATCGCACCGGCAACAGCGAAACAGGCGCCAACCATGGCTGCGGCCAAAGCACGTGGAAGCCGCAGTTCCTGGATGATTTGATGCTGGGTCAGGTCAGGATTAAAGTGGAACAAAGCTTGCCAAACCGTAAGCAAGCTGATATCGGCCGCTCCAACCGAAATCGATGTCGCCAGACCCAGGACAACGGCGATGAATCCCCCCAGCAAAACAATCGAGGCGGCAACAGGCCTTGTACGCAGTTTAGGGACAGAGGGTTCAGCTTGTATGACATGGCCGGTGTGGGAATTCATCAAAACCATCCTTCTTCCTGTTGATCTGCTAGTTTAGAGATGGAACACTTCGTCCGACATGCGCCAATCACTGCGTCAACTTCTCCACAATAAATTCGAGATGTTTTTCCAGGGAGATGGGATCGTTGAAATAAGCAGCAATCGGGTCGATTTGAAACACACGGTCGTTTTGCACAGCGGGCAGCCCTTGCCAAATGCTGCTGTCATAGACAGCCGACGGATCGGCGTCATCGCCCGACCAATCGCAAGTAAAAATGTAATCACCTGCGTAATCAGGCAATCTCTCCAGCGAAAGACTGACCCAGCCCTGACCGCTGTCGATCGCTTCCTGCTGAATCAGTTCAGGCGCTTTTAATTGAAACTCCAGATAAAGGATTTCACCGCCCCTGGCATAATTGTGGCCGTACGCGTAAATCCCTTTGGCATAGGGACTGAGGATCGATACGGTTTGATCGCCTACCGCCGCTGTAACCTTCTGTTTCTGTTCGGCAAGCTTTCGATCCCATTCGGCGATCCATTCGTTGGCTTGCTCTTCCCGACCCGTCATCTTGCCAAACTCCCGCAACTGCTCTCGATAACCTGTCTTGCCGTACTCTACAGCGACCGTTGCCGCGATCTTCTCCAGCTTGCCGATGTTTTCTACCCCGCTGAAGGTGATGATCAGATCCGGCTGGAGCTCCAAAATCTTCTCGACCGACTTTCCATCACCCAAGTTCTCGATCCCGTCTGTCATTCCCTGAAAATACGGGTTCTGCAGTGCATGATCGGTAGCGCCGACAGGCTTGATGCCCAACGCCAGAAAATAGCCGACATAACTGTCTGCAAGCACAACAATCCGCTCAGGATTTTTAGGAATGCGTACTTCTCCGTTGGCTGCCTGATACAGGACGGTTTCCTCGTTCTCGCTCGCGGGCTCCGCATCCGTGGATGAGCCGGATGGTTGAACGGCACTTGTTCCACAAGCAGAGAGTACACCCAGCAGCAAAATCAGACAGCAGATTTTCCAAAGATGATGATTCTGTCGCTTCATCTCTCCCGCTCCTTGCCACTACATCTATTTCTTGTTCATGTTTTCTTCGCTTCTGGCGATCAGCATATCGACGATCAGGTCAATCTGCTCGGTCACAGAAATCGGATCATACGGATAAAACGTTTGAAAATCATTGTAGAAAACCGTATTGTTCTTTACCGCACTCAATCCTTGCCAGACCGAAGAGTCCAGCAACTGCTTCTGGGCCTCCCCCTTCTTTTGCGGGTCATACGTGGTCAGAAACATGTAATCGGCCGCATACTCCGGCAGTGTCTCCAAGGAGAGTTGGAGCGTCTGCGTATCATCGCCGGTCATCTTTTCCGGCATCCGCAGCTGAAGCGCGTTGTACACGGCTTGCCCGCCCCGGCCCGCGTTGTTGCCAAAGATCCACAGATCTCCTTTGTCGGTCAGCTCATAAAGCCCAAAGGTAGCATTCTCATCGATCACACCCTGCAACTTCTCGCGCCCCTCCGCCGCCTTCTGCTCGAAGCGGGCAATAAACTGTTCAGCCTTTTCCGGTTCCCCAGCGATGTCTCCGAATAGGCGTACCGTTTCGTAGACATCAGTCGTGGTGCCGTAGGGAATGTACAGAGTGGGCGCGATCTTGGACAACGCTTCATAGTTTTTGTCATACATGACCACGATTAAATCCGGCTCCAGCTGCAATGTTTTTTCCACGTTGATCGGATCGCCTATGTTTTCTGCCCCCTTGAGCCGCTCCTTAAGAAAGGGATTGTCAAAAGCCATCGGCTCCACACCGACTACGTTGGCGCCGACAGAGAGCAATTCTCCCCCGTAGTAATCCGTAACAATTCGCTGCGGCTTGACCGGGATCTCCACCTCTCCCTTAACGGTCGTAAAAGTACGCACTTTCGCTGCAGGTGCTTCGGTGGATGATTCTTGCGGTTTCTCTGTTGCTGGTATGGTAGCCGCGCCGCCGCCATTACCGTTGTTCCCCCCACCGCAAGCGGCGACCAGTGCAGAAAGCAGGAAAACCGCAGCAGCCGCTAGGAAACGTATTTTTATCTCTCGCATGACAAGACTCCCTCGTGGTTGTGTTATTTATCAGTAATGATAATCATTATCAAAATAAAAATTACCAGAGTTGATTCCTCCTGTCAAGAACGTTTGGCAAACTCGTAAGCTCATTGGAAAAGCCGAATCAACCGTTGCCGAAGCTGCCAGAGTGGACGTTTCATCAGGTGTCACACCCATACTCCTGTCTACGCACGTCCTCTCTCTGCTGCTTTTCCAATGCCATCAGGCCAATCTTTTTTGCATCCTCCGGCTTTACGACGAACAATCCATCATCATCCCCTACGATCAAATCTCCTGGATGGACGCTAACACCACAGATGCTGATCGTGGTATTCACCTCACCCTCCAGTTCCAAAGAACGTGTGGTTAGGGCGCTGATCCCTTTTGAATAGACGGGAAAACCTAGCTTCGTAATCGCTCGCACATCGGTGACACACCCGGACACGATTACTCCGGCCACTTTCTTGGCGATTGCCGCGTAGGTCCTGAATTCGCCCCAGCACGCTCTATGATCATCACCACTCATGTCTACCACAAGCACATCGTTTGGCTGCACCAGCTCCATCGCATAGCGAATCGCCGTAGCATCCACATGGGGAATGCGAACGGTTACCGCGTTGCCCAGGAGTCGAATGGGCCTAAACAATGGATGCAGACCCTTTAGAAAACCAAAGTCTGTAAAATGGCCAATCGTCGAAGGACTAATATCCCGATAGAGTGACAGAAGTTCCGGCGTTACACCCTGTACTCTTGGTTGAATCCGAAACACTAGACTACTCCCCCTGCCATAAGGTAATCTTCGTTCCTTCCATCAAGTCATGGATGCCTGGACTAGTGAAGCCGTACCTTTACCGTATACCGATTCTTGCTATTCATTTATAGCGATTTTTATAGAGCAGATAGATAAAAAAGGGAGCACCTATGCCTGCCGTAAATACACCAGCGGGAATGTCAAGGGGCAAGAAGGCTGTCCTGGCCACGATATCGGCCAAAGCCATGATCAGCCCGCCTATGACAGCAGAAATCGGGACCAAACCGGCGAACGAACGGCCAATCAGCTTCCTCGCTATGTGGGGGGCGATCAAACCAATAAATCCTACTCCTCCCGCATATGCGACGGCAGATCCGGCCAACGCCACACCAATGAACAGGAGGCCGCAGCGCTGCAGCTGCACTCTCGCTCCCAAGCCGAATGCCACTTGGTCTCCCAGTTCCTGTACGTGGACTGCTCTGGTAAAAAACAGGGCCAGCGGGGCAAACACGAGAAGCCATGGCAGCATCGCATAGACCTTCTCCCAACTGGCTCCATAAACACTTCCGGTCAGCCAAATGTACGCCTTCATCGTGGTAGCAATCGGCCCGAGAACAATCATGAACGTAGTAAGCGCTCCCATCGCTGCCGCCATTCCAATGCCAACCAGCACAATCCGCATCGGTGTTACCCCTTTTTTCCAAGCCAAGAGGTAAATGATCAGTGAAACCAATCCGGCACCTGCAAGGGCTGCCAGAGGCAGCCAAGAGGAGCTTGCTCTCTCGGACGCCATATACGAAAGAAAAAACACCGCGGCAGCCGAAGCACCACCTGTCACGCCGATCACATCAGGAGAAGCGAGCGGATTGCGGATGATGCTTTGCAGAATCAACCCAGATACGCCAAGTGCTGCTCCCACCAGCAAGGAGAGGAGCATCCTCGGCAGTCTGAGCGTATCAATGGTAAAGGCATGTTCACCGCTTCCCAATCCGAACAGATGCTTGATGACATCGATGGGATGTATCATCGTACTCCCGACAGAGAGACCGCCAATCAGCACCAGCACGCCAAACCCAATCAGCGCAAGCAGGACCGGAATCGTTCGCTTCTGGATCTGGAAAGAGATCAAGTCGTTTCTGCTGCGAAAAGAAAGATTAGGATCCATGACTGCCAAACCCCTTGCGAGCAAGATAGAGGAAGAAAGGAGTGCCGATGAAAGCGGTCATCACTCCGATAGGCACTTCTTGCGGCATGATGAGAAACCTCGCCGCAACATCGGCTGCCAACAGCAGGCTGGCTCCGCACAGCACACAGTAAGGTATGATCCAGCGATAATCGATACCAACGAGCGCCCGAACGATATGGGGTACGACTAAACCTACGAACCCGATGGAACCGGCAACCGCAACCGATCCGCCAGCCAGTAAGACGACGGCAAATCCGATCAGCAGTTTGACAAGAACCGTTCGCTGTCCCAGCCCCTTCGCCGTATCCTCGCCCGACAGCAAAATATTGATATGATTCCCTAACAAGAAAGCCAAAGCTCCTGCGCCGATCATGAAGGGCAACACAGGTTCCAGCATCTCTATCGTTCTTCCCGTCACGGAACCGGCAATCCAGAACAGCACCCCTTCCAATCCTTGTTGATCAACTACCAGCAACCCTTGGGTAATCGAGACAAAGAGGGCCGTTATTGCCGCTCCCGCCAATACGACCCTGACAGGAGACAATCCGTCTCGCCCCATTGAGCCCAGCAAGTAGACCAAGACTCCGGCTATGGCCGCTCCCGCAAAGCCAATCCACATGTAATGGACCAATGATGTGACGGAAAAAAAGGTTGCCGCCATGACAATAAAAAACAGAGCGCCAGCATTGATGCCAAAAATGCTGGGGGATGCCAGCGGATTCCTTGTCAGCGCCTGCATCAGCGCGCCTGCAACCGCTAGACTGGCCCCAATCACAGCGGCAATGAGCGCACGCGATATTCGTGTCGTTCGAATGATCAGATGGTCTGTTGATGACGGATCGTAGGCAAAAAAAGCATCCGCAACTGTGTCAAGTGCAATCGGTGTTTGACCGAGAGCAATACTTGACAGAAAAGCGAGGGCAAACAGACAGAAACCGAGGGCTAAGCCGAACAGTTTCATTGATGTACGAGCAAATAAGTGGCGCGTCATTTTCATCCTCTTCCTTCACTTGCTGCCATGCTGCTGTGTCCTCACAGTGTTCCATGACGTTTTCCATCTCATGGGCTAGCACCATCCTAAACCTCTGGTCTGCACGGATGAATCTGCCCAGAGTAAGTGATAGTGATTCTCATTATTCATTATACGGACACCCATTCTGTTGAACATGGATTTTTACGTCCACTATTTGGGCAAATCCGACACGAACAGTTGATACATTTTGTCCAACAGCAGATCATGTGAAAAAGAGGTATAGCAGGTATACAGATGCTGACTGTCATGCATATAGGATACCGCTCCATTCCTGACCGCCTTCAATCCATGCCATTGACTGTTTGCCATCAGGGCGCTCACTTCGCGCTGGATCGCCTCATCCATCCGCCTGGTTCCATCATGCTTATAGCTGGTTAACAAGATCCGGTCCGCCTCATACGCAAACAGATCTTCCAGAGCGACTTCTTTGTAATGTGCAATCGTCTCGACTCCCCGCGGTACTCCCAACTGCAAATCTCCGTACAAAACCGCCCCCAGGTTGCGCTGGCCATATACACACATCTTCCCTTCACCGATGCCAACGACCAGAACGGTATCATCGCCGATTTTCCTTTTGATCTGCTTACGTATCATCTCCGCCTTTTGCTCATAACGCTCCAGCCAGATCTTGGCCTCCCTTTCTTTCCCAATGATCTTGGCAATCGTTTGCAAATGAATTCGCCAATCCTGAAAAAAAGGCAGCCTCACGGTAGGAGCAATGTGGTCCAACAGTTTCTCTTTTGCAGAGGGAGTGCACTGACTCGTCACAATCAAGTCTGGTTTCGCTCTCATCAGCTTCTCCAGGTCCGGCTGGAAGTCACCTACAGCGATTGTCTTCTGCAGCTGTGTCGTGATCGGGTAGACATGATTAATCACAGCAGCGTAAGGCTCGATACCAAGAGCAATCAGATGACCGGTCGGCAGATGTTTCAGTGAAGCCACTCTATGTGAGTAGGTAAACTTTTTCACATAAGCTTTTGGCGAGTCACCAGTCGCCGCCTTAAATTTCCGGCTGAAGTAAAATTCATCGCTGTAACCGACACGCTGGGCGATGGAACGGAACGAGTCGTGAGACTGCAGCAGCAGCTGCTTGGCTTGCCTGATTCGGACTTCCGTCAAATATTCCATCGGTGTTTGTCCAAGCTTTTTCTTGAACACGCGTGAGAAATAATCTGCGCTCATCCCGGCCATCCCGGCAAGCTTTTCCCGGGTAATAGGCAAACGGTAATTCTGCTCCATATAATCCAGCGTGAGTTGAATCGCTTGATCAACATCCGGTCGTTGTTGTTCATCTGTGGCATCTTTGAATAATCCGAAGATGATCTCCTGAAACAGAAGATTGGCCTGCATCGCATCCCAATGATCGCCACTGTGCCGTTTCCTTGCCACTTCATCCATCCGATCGATTAGAAAATGAACGTAGGGAGTGGTGATTTCATTCGGACACTGCAATTCCGCCAGCTGAACATGCTGTTGATCCAAGATCTGTACAGCGTGGAATCGTACGTAATCATAATCTGCCTGACTACCTGGATCTATCCGCAGCTTCACACTCGATTGAGGTGGCAGGATGAATACCTTTTGCTGCTCGATGGGATAGCTGCATCCGTCAATCACAATCTCTCCCTCCGCCTCCCTGAACAACACCATGCTATACAACGATGTCTTTGGTTGAATGAATGATCCACTAGAGTGGATGCGTTGAATATCTTCCAATATGTATACACAAGAAGCGAGTCGCTCTGAAAGATGGGGCTCGTTCTTCATTGCATTCAACCCTTCGGAAAAGAATGATAATCATTTTCAACATATCATAAACATAACAAGATGGTAACCATTTTTCAAGGAGCAATATTCCAGCGTGACAGATGTGTTCATCATTCCACTTCACAGTGATAGATCGGATTGGGTATCGATACAAAGATCGGTTTCTCGCCCCTGGATCGAAAACAACTGGTGAAGTTCGCCTTTGCCGGCAGGAAACGGCCATACAGCAAATCGTCGATACACGCCAGCATGCGCTCATTTGCGGTGAATCGTGCCCGCTCCCCCTCTAGCAAAGCTTTCACCATGCGCCAGTACTTCGTCTCGTCCACTCGTTGGTAGGAGGCAATCGTATGAATCAGCGCTCCCAGATGGTTGACAAAGAAATAGTACTTGGTCCTCATCCACGCTTCCTCGTCTGCGTACAGGACGGGGCTGTCATCTGCGAGGAGCGTACCGATCCAGCCAGCCTCGTCTGCTAGCTTACGGTCGATGCTGACGCCCTCCAGGTCGCGCACGTAAAAGCAGTCGGGCAGCCCATCCCGCACAGTTATCAGCGAGTTTTGCGAATGCGCTTCAAAACTGATTCCAGTATGAGCCCATACACGGAGGAGCGGCACGATAGACAGAAGCAAGTATCGCTGCAGCCAGACTGACAAGTCAGGCAGGCAACCTTGATTGGTCATCCTGACCATGGCGATCAGTTTTGGCTCCTCTTCTCCCGGATGGCGCTCCAATAAGGAGGCCACTACGTAGGTGTTTGCGGACACTCCGTTCATCGGGCGATACATGACACTCAAGTCGTCGACCAGGTGACCCTGTTCCCCCGGCAGGATTGTATCGGCCACCACTCTGCAGCAGCCCGTCTCGAGCAAAACCTTGAATGACTCCGTCTCCAACTGGTCTCTGAGATGGTGGATCACTCTGGCCGCATCCAGTGTCCTGTGCGCCTGTTCCGCCGTGTTGACACGTGTCAGGTTGGTAATCCGGACATGGAGCGGCAACTTGTAGTGATAGCCTGTCTCCGGGTTCCATACCGTTCGTACCGACGATGTTGGATATACCACTGGCCCCCGTACGCCCAGATCGACAATGACCTCCTGCTGGAGCAGTTCGCTGACAGCCTTTTGTTGCAGGACGTAATCCGCCTGCCAGGGATGCATCGGCAGCAGCCTGTACTCGCTTGACCGTATACCCAATCGCTGCACGGCGTACTCCACAACGGAGGGTGACAAAGCCCCTTCGCCTCCGTCGATCCATTCCTCTTTTATGTACTCGTTCCGGATGGCGATGTAATGAAGGGGAAAAGAGGCGCCCATTTCCGGACTGTATTTTGGCAGATCAGCGTCCGTAAATCCTTCCGAACACTTTGGAAACGGATGAAACGGATGTCCCAGCAACAGCGATTGCTCGGAACGGAGATAATCGAATGGTTCTGGTTCTGACGATCTGGTCTGCAAATCGTGCTCGATAAACATCTTCATATTATGGAGGCTGTTCTCCATCAGTGCCCTGATTTGAAGCCGCCGGGTATCTCGGTGTTCCGAGTCTTGGCGGCTCAATTCCTGCAGCAGCAAATCCATGAATCGACCGATTTCCAGCTTTTTGAGTCCTCCATCCTCCTGCACCTCATAAAATGATGAACCGTACAAATGCTGTCCGATGCTGGAGTAATGCACCATCGTGCCCACGATCGACTTGCCTGTCAAAGGCAGGAAGACAACGATTTTCTCTCCGCTCACGGAAAAAGGATCACGCGTCTGGGAGGTTTCAATTCGTGGATCGGCCACTCCATTCTCTCTTAGATAACTGTTTAGCAGGGCGTGCATGGTTGCCGATTCAGCCAGCCTCCCGCTGTTTAGCAAAACAGAACGGTTTGTTGATTGCGGCAGCATTCCTTCTCACCTACTCCCTTCCCGTCTTCTTTTGGGAATCTTGTCGTGTGTCACGTCACGTCCGTGCAAGCTTGATGGACCGCCTCCCTGAAAATCTTGGCAATCTCGTCGATTTGACTCTCCGTTACGATGAGGGGCGGTAAAAAGCGGACAACCGCCCCATGCCGGCCGCCGACTTCCAGAATCAGTCCGCGTTTGAGGCACTCCCGCTGAATACGGCTGGCCAGTTCAGGATAGGCAGGATAATGTCCCATATGATCAGGCTCAGCATCCCGGTTTACGATTTCGACGCCGATCATGAGACCACGCCCGCGCACGTCGCCGATCCATCCCACTCTCTTCATCAGCTCGTTCAAATGGTCCATCAACCGGTCGCCGAGACGATCCGCTTTGGAGGGGAGGTCATGTTCCTTGATGTAGGTTAACGTTGCCAGCCCTGCTGCCATCGCCATCTGATTGCCGCGAAACGTTCCGATATGAGCGCCCGGTTTCCATACATCCAGTCGTTTGTTGTAGATCATGACCGACAGCGGCAGGCTTCCTCCAATCGCTTTGGATAAAACAATCACATCAGGGATGATGCCCGCATGTTCAAACGCGAACATTTTTCCCGTTCTGCCCAGTCCAGTCTGTACCTCATCGATGATCAGCGGAATATGGTGCTCCTGTGTGATTCGGCGCATCTGGCGAATCCATTCGACTGGCGCCGGTATGGCCCCTCCTTCCCCTTGCACAGCTTCAAAGATCATCGCGCACGGGGCCAAGATCCCTCTTTCGGGATCTTGGAGCAGCCGTTCGATATAGCGGCTGCTGAGTTGGTGACACTCATCTCCGCCGACGCCAAACGGGCAGCGATACGCGTAAGGATACGGCAAGAAGTGCACATCCGGTACCAAACCGTGCACCTTTTCCTTCGGTCCCAACATGCCGCTCAGACTCATCGTGGCATGGGTAGCTCCATGATATCCACCTTGGAACGATAGGACGGACCGGTTGCCGGTTGCTGTTTTGGCCAGTTTGATCGCCGCTTCCACGGCATCGGCACCCGTAGGGCCGCAAAATTGTATGCGAGCGTCTTTGGCGAATTCCTCAGGCAGGCTATCAAACAATTCATCGACAAATTGTTCTTTTAACGGTGTGGTGAGATCGAGTGTGTGGAGAGGCAGCTTGCGATCAAGCATCTCACGAATAGCCTGAATCACCACTGGGTGATTGTGTCCTAGTGCCAACGTTCCGGCTCCAGCCAGGCAGTCATAATAAACGTTGCCATCCATATCTTTTACGTGAATTCCTTCTGCTTCCTTGATCGCGATCGGGATCCGTCGCGGATACGATCTGGCATTCGACTCTCTCGACGCTTGTTTGTTGAGATACGGATCGTTTTTTGACCTCTCTCTTACCTGAACCTGATCATGCATCACGATGGACCACTTCCTTTGGCAATAGGATGGCTCTGGCTTGAAAAGGATTTACTCCTTCACCCATGCCAGAGGGCATGCTTCCCGGCACCCTTGGATGATGCTTCAACAGCGGTCGGATGATTTGTTTCCAGGGCCAACTCGCTTTGTCAAACAAACATTCCTGCAGGATCTCCTTTCCTGCATCCGGAAGGTTGGCCATGATGACAGCCTGCTCCAAACATTGTTGGAGCTCCGCCCACAAACGCTCTTCTTTTATGCCGTAATATCGTGACAAGCTGCTCAGAATCGCATAACTGTTTACCTGGATGCCAAGCGTCTGGAAGTAAGCAAGCAGTTGCTGAGGCGTCTCATGATACAGCGAATTGGGATAACCCAATCTCAGTCGGTAGGAGGGATCTTCCAGGCCGTGTGCGTTCAGCCACGGAACATGCAATCGCAGTGCATCATGGTCGCGCAGCAGCAAGCCTTCTATTTTCCCTTGCTTCCAGATCAAGACGCAATTTTGCCCGTGCACCTCTGGCATCATGCCCAACCGGAACAAGCGGAAGCAAATCTCATAATAGAGCAGCAAAACCTCTCGAAATAAGCGCAATACAGCTCCTTCGTCAGGTTGCAAACCGCACATGCGAAGCCATTCGTCAAACAGGTGACCCTCCTGGTCGAAAACAGCCAGAGCAGACATCGGCATTAAACGCACCGTATCATCCTCGATGCATTCTGCCGGGTATTGTCTGATCATCGCGGACAAATGTCTTGGATAATCGGCAAACAAGTCTCTATTTTCAGGCAGATAGGCCCACCAGTGTGTCTCATCACACAAAAAGAGACGCTTTTGCAAAAATGGGTCCTGCTGCACACCTTGTCTCATCAATCGTTCCGCACGTTGCCCATTGATCAGTTTGATCGCCGATAGATACCGCACAGCACCCAACGAATGAATCCCCAACGGAAGTTTTACGTGATAGTTGCCTTCGTTCTCAGACAGTAACGAGCGGATCGAAGATGTGGCGTAGCACGTCCCGGCCGCAGAATCTAACGGTACGCAAACCCCGCGTTCTATCTCCTGATGCAGCTGCTTCGGCAATACAGCAGACATTTGCCATGGGTGGACGGGAACGGCTATATATTGCTCGTCTCGTAACCCTCGTCTGCTCATTTCTTCCCGAATCACATCTCGCTGCTCCTCGTCCAGCAGCATGTCAACCGGGCGGATATCGATCCCATCCTCATCCCGTCCCGACACCAGATACTGACGTTTCACCGCCATCCAATTCAGTTGAATCGGCGTGCCAAACTCTGCGGTATACCTGCGATATTCCTGCTGTGTCCACCCCAGTTTTCCTTTGGAGACGGGATGGAACGGCCGGTCACGCAGGGCTGCTCTTCTCTCCAGCTCCAATAGTGAAGCAGCAGGCGGCAGCTCTAATACACCTGCAACCGTTCGTTTGGTCTCAAGCGACCAGGATGTTTGCAGCAGCGTTTGCTGCAGCATCTGCAGAAAACGATCGGCTTCCCCGGGATTGACGGTGACGGGGTCGTCTGCATAAAGCCGGATGAGATGCTGCATCAGCTCTAACGGTCCCAGTTCTGTCAGCGTCAGATGGATGGGGTCGCCTTCATCCAGTCGCACCTGAAACACTCCCTCGGACGCGTCATAACGAAATGGTTGGGTGATGGCAGGATGGACAGGAAAAACGATCATCGCCCGTCCGCGCTCCAGCCACCAGCGATAGATACTCACCTGCTTGTCTGCATAAGCGAGCCTTCTGTCTACTGCAGCCATCACAACATCATCTCTTACGATCCTCTCCCAATCTGCTTGAGAGAGACGTTCCACTTCATCATGTCCATCCAGCAGTTGTTCGGCGAGCAAGGCGTTGACCAGGTCTTCCATCACACGCTGCTCTGCCTCATCCACGACGTGATCATAGGGGGTGGCACTGTACCCAGGACCATTCTCTTCTCTTTTCATCGTTTCCCTCCTTGGACGACTCCTTACCGATAGTGATACAGGGGATTCGGCACAGGCTTGGGATCTACTTCGGTATCTTTCCATAACCGTCTTCTCGCCAACTGTTCGATCTGAATCGTTTTGGAGAACAGATCGTATCGGGCAAAATTATGCTTGTGCTGCGGATGCTGACACTGGTAGGTATGGATCGCTTCGGCTGCCATTTCCCAAAAACGCCTCTCCTCCAGCCCGTACTGTTCGTGCAAAAAGATCCCCAATTGGCTGATGCAGACAAAGAAAAATGCGCTGTGCACAAAGTCCTTGACGGCTGATAGATCATCGGTTTGCATGAAAGAATGACGGTTGATCGCACGATGATGAGCAGGCTCCTGGTGAAAGTCAGGGCACGCTTCCGGCTGCGACAGATGTTGTTTGGAAAAGCGAACGCCATCGTGGAAATCTTTTAACGCGATCCGGCTGGGTCGTCCGTCTTGATGGATGAGAATGATATTTTGCGCATGGGACTCCATCGCGATGCCGTACGCGTAGAGCATGTGAATGATTGGCGTAATCGCAATCTCCAGCAGCTGACGTGTCCAGGTCTCTAGTCCAAACGCGCGTACCCATGGTTCAATCAGAGGCTGCTCTCGGTCCATGCAGCAGAGTGCATTGAACGGAACAGCTTGTTCTCCCTCTCTCAGGTGGCGATGCAGGCTTTTTCGCCAAATCACGCCTAAACTTCCGTAGGTTTTTTGCTGCTGGAGGGGAGGGAGCTGCTCATAGTCATAGGAGATCCCGGCGAATTCAGACAAAAAGACAAAATCCAGTTTTTGAGCCGTTTCGTCCTCTTTCGTGAGCGAGCACAACCAATCCGACACAAGTGGTGCGTTCATCACGGTATGTTTTGCCAGTATTCGTTTGGTTGATGTGTTGGTGATGTTCAGCGCCAGTTTCAGATACGCCCTCTCTTTGTGGGTGAAGTTGGCCCAACTGCGAATCGACTGTTGCGGGCGGTAATCATCAGAGCCTTGACCTAATAGAACGATTTTCTGTTCGGCCAACTGACGATGAAAGCTGGGCAGAACGATGTTCTCCCACTGCCAAGGGTGCACCGGCATGAAATAGTAGTCGTCAGCGTCCAGCCCTCTACGATGCAAGGAGGAAGCAAACATGTCAAACACGCCATGTCCCAGTTCTTCTGTGATCATCAGCAGGTAATCCACCCCGGCTGATAGGGAAATCGCACTCTCCCCCTTCGCAACGGCCAGCCACAGCGGCCGCTGGTTTCTTTTAAACTCAGGGCCGTACAAGAGATTGTCCCGCAAGCTGAAACCGATCCGTGATTTATAGCAGGGATGATAGGGGTGAGCGTCGATGATATCTCCTTCCAACTCATCGTAGTCACGCTCTGTCCTCGCTAGGGGAGCATGACGCGACTGGTACTGGTGGGCTTGCAGATCCTTCGCCAGCGTCTGTTCCAACTCTTCCAGGAACCGCATCAGTCGTTCACCTTGCTGTACTTGTCCGAGCACTTCTTCGACGAATCCGGACACGGTGGCAGCGGTCGGCGCTTCATCGGACGGCTGGCGTATGACTGTTCCTCTGCTGACACGAAAGCGGCCAAAGCTGAATCTACGTGCGCAGGAAAAGTGATACGCTACCGGTATTCCGTCATTTGTTTTCCCTGTCAGCACCAGATCTCCTTGGAAATCTTCAGCGCGAGGCAGTCCTTCTTGAGGCACAACAATTTCCTCGTAGAGAACCGCTTCGATCAGCTGACACAGGAGTCTCTGTTCCACTTTTGCATAGGATGCGGATTGAAACGGGCTGATCCATTCTTCTGCTTCGGTCTTTTGTGCTGTTTCCGCAGGATTCATCCACCCTCACACCTCACTTCTTGGATTGAGCATACCATCGATTATTTGATAATGATAATCATCATCAATCATAACGATAACCTAACTCCCAAAAAGTGTAAATGCTTCATTTGGATAATCCGAATCATCTCAATCGAGTATCCTCTCGTTTTGGCCGATTCGTTTTTGCTGCAGTTGATAGACAAAGTCAGCACCTGAGGCTTCTATGCCCAGTGCTTTTTTCATGTTTTGGATATGTTTTTTGACCGTATGTTCAGAGACAAACAGGGTCTCTGCAATCCGTTTCACGGAATAGTGCCGACACAGCATGCCCGCCACCTGGCGTTGTCTTTCACTCAGTTTCCAATCTTGAGCGTCGTCATCCATTTCCAATCGGGCTGACGATGGACTAAATTCCACCGCCAACGTGATTGTTTCAGCTAGTTCCAATTCGGAAACAAGACCCACAATCCGGCGATGCAGCTCGGCAAACTGTTCTTTGGCCCTATCGTCAGAGATAGAAGTTTCCATGACCATCCTCGCTTTTCTGAAACTCATATCATTTCCTCCCATTTGGCATAGAGCAGCGAATTCTGTTTCTTTGCACAGTCCCTATCCTGTCCGCTGGTCGACAGTCGTCTCCCGCTGAGACTGAATATGGGGGAGTACCGTCCACTTCATCCAGACGTTGTTCACCAGCAAAAAAGCGCTGAACAAATGAAGATCATCGACAGACCAAAATAAGAGGCGATGGCCCCCATTCCGACCGACCCGACCAAGCCCCCCAGGAACAAAGCGCAGTGGGAGTAGCTGTATGTTCGGCTCTCCATCCCTTTTGGCGCGTAACGACGAATCAGCACATTGATAGAGGGCGTCATGCCGCCTAGGCAGACACCGGTACAAAACCTCAGCACGATGAGCTGCCACAATTCCGTGACGAATGCTTGCAGGACGAAGAAGAGAATCGCCCCAAACACCGCGCAGATCAGAATATAGTGTGAGCCGAACTTGTCTCCCAGCTTGCCCAGTTTAGGTGCGGCAATCATGTTGGCCACCCCCATGACTGCCGCCGTGAAGCCGGCTAAAAAAGCCAGGTTTGCCTGGCTTGGCGCCAATTGCTGCACATACAGCGGAATAAGCGGCAATGTACCCACCATCGCTAATCTGATGATGAATGCGGAGACGAACAGAGGCGCAACCGGTTTTTTGGCCACGATGGTTTGAAAATCTTGCAGAAACCCCGTCTTCTCTTTGCTTTCCTTTTTTTCAAAGTTTTCGCTGACCAAAAAGATCACGATCAACGTAGCGGCAAACATGCTGAATCCGAGATAGGAAAAGACGGCGCTAAATCCGAACAGATCAGCGAGCAGTCCACCCAACAAGGGACCACAAATCGTCCCCGCCACCGAGCCGGCGTGCAAAATCCCCAAGGCATATCCGGTCCGCTCCTCTGGCGTGTTGGTGGCGACCAGAGCGATTGCCGCAGGGCCAAATCCAGCTAGAATCCCGTTTATCAAACGCAAGAACAGCAGTTGAATATGGTTCGTAGCGAATCCCATCAACGTGATCGTAATCGCCACGCCAATACCGGAACGAATCAGCATCAGTTTGCGCCCGTACTGGTCGGCAAGTTTTCCCCATACCGGTGCAAAAAGAAAGGCTGTCAGCAGGTTCGCACCAAAAATGATGCCCGACCACATGCGAACTTCTTCCGGATCGGTAAGTCCTAATTGTTGCAAGTAAAGAGGCAAAAAGGGAGTGACGCAGCTCATCGCTGCCATCGCCAAAAATTGCCCCACGTATAAAATGAACAGGTTTCGTTTCCACGTTTCCACCAGGTTGCCCCATCCCTTTCTATCGAAAAAACCTACATAATCCACAGTGAAGTGGAGCATAAGCACATGAGGGGGTGACTGACAAAGATGTCGGTCCCCCCTCGCGAGCCTGCTTTTTGAAATGGGTAAAGCTTTATTTCACCTCAAAGTAGCGATACACATCGTCTACCATCTTCATCGCCGCAATCGGCCCCCCTGCGTTGTTCCAAATCACCGTGTCTACCTGGTAGACTCTTCCGTTTTGAACGGCTCTCAAGTTTTTCCACAGTGGGTGGCTGGTCCATTTTTTTCGGTTTTCCAATCGACCATCGTCACGATCAACACTCGTCAAATCAAAAATGACATCCCCATCCATTTGGGGGATCGTTTCCTGGGATGTCAGCTTGACACCCCAGTCCTCACCTTGCTGCTGAGCAGGACGAGACAGCCCCAACTCTTCTAAAACCAGGCCTGAAAAACCGGCATAAAAGATACGGGCGTGATCCGCTCGAAAGTCCACAATGGATACTTCTGTACTCAACTTCTCACCCATTTGCTCTTTGAAATGAGCCACTTTTTGATTCCACTCTGCCAAAAATGCTTCTTCTTCCGCTACCTTATTTGCTGCTTTTGCAACCAGGCTCAACGTGGTCTTCCAGTTATCCTTATCCTCTGCAATCACCGTCGGCGCGATCGCCTTCAACTGCTCGTAAATGTTTTCGTGGCGAGATTTGGCACCGATAATCAAGTCAGGTTTGAGCTTATGAATCTCTTCCAGATTGGGTTGGGTTTCATTCCCAAGATTCGTCACTCCGTCCATCTGCTCGCGTATGTACTTATACCAAGGTTGTTCGACAAAAGACTCAACCGCACCCACCGGCTTGACTCCCAGGAGGATGGCAGCATCATTGGCCCCTTGATAAAGAGTGACAACCCTTTGCGGTGTACCCTGAATCTCGGTGCTGCCCATCGCATGCTCAACCACTCGACTGTTTTGTTCTCCAACAGCCTGGTTTTCTTGATTCTGCTGCTCTGTCTTGCCCTGCTCCCCTGCGGCCAGTTGGTTGGAGGTAACGGCACTCTCCTGTCCAGTAGCTCCGCAGCCAGCGATGACCATCATGCACAGCAGTACTGCTGTTAGTACGAGTAAACCCCTTTTTGACCGAAACATCTCTTCCCTCTCCCTTTTTGCCACTGCAGTTTTGTTTTTTGATATTGATTCTCATTGTTAATTATACAAAAGGAAACGGGAACGAACATGGATAATTCCGTCCATTGTTTTGACATTTCCGGCATCTGAGGTTCTGCAGACGTGATAGCTCTTCCATCTTAAAGACTGATAAACATAAAAAAATCCCGCCAGCCGACGGGATAACGATGAAACCACGAACAGTATTTGCTTGCTCTGTCTCTACTGCTCCCCTACCTTGTAAATATTGTCACATAACCGATTCAAGAGACTGCTCTCGTGGCTGACCACAACGACACCAATGTCTCGGCTTTTGCAGATCCTGAGAAATGCATGCCAAATTTGGGCCTGTGTAATTGCATCCAGAATGGTGGTCATTTCGTCGGCAATAATATACTTCGTGGCGGGATTCAGCGCACGGACAATCCAGAAGCGCTGCTTCTCACCACCGGAAAGCTCAACGGGCCAGCGGTCCATCCATTCCGCCCGTATTTCGAAAGCATCCAGAATGTCCTGCGAGGGTGTGTAGGATTCGGTCAAAACGTCCCGCATCCGCCACTTGGGGTTAATCGCCTTTTCCGGGTGTTGGTATATCAATTGCACCGGCCGAAAAGTCCCTCGTTCCATAGGTTTACGATCTAACGTTACATGGCCTGTGCGGGGTGAGATGTACCCTGCTAAAATTCTAGCCAACGTGGTTTTTCCGCAACCGCTGTAACCGGATAGCCCAAGCACCTCGCCTGGGGCTACTGAAATGTTCATATCTTTAAAAATCCAGCGCTCTTTTTGATAATAGTGACCCAGATTCTCTCCAATCAGAGTCATGGTGCACACAGTCCTTCCCTTGAATTCCAAATCGAAATCATTTTGCGGCAAGGCTCTCCACAACCTTTGGGTGTATTCGGTTTTCAGGCGCTCGCCCTTGCCCTCAAAAGCTGCCGCCTCGGAGATTTCCACCGTTGCTCCATCCTTGATGACAGCCACTCGGTCTGCGATTTCCAACGCGGATACAATATCGTGCGTTATCAGCATGACTCCCGCACCATCTTTTGCAAATTGCTTCAGTTGCTTTAAGATTTCGGAAAGTGCCTGCGGGTGGATACCAGGTGTCGGCTCATCAGCAATAACTAGCTTGACCCCCTCTCGAACACTTGTTGCAAACAACACCCTGCGGAGCATCCCACCCGACAACTCGAACGGGAATAATCGTCCATCGCTTTTTTTCAGACCGTATTGTTCAAATAGTTTTTCCTGTTTGATCTGTGCCGTTTTATCTTGACCCCCTCATGCGTGTGGGGCGGCAGGTACAGATCGGGCCGGCGAAAGATGAGCCGCGTACGGCACCAGCACCCGAGCCGCGACTGAGCCCAACCCGATAAACAGGGAAGCGGCGAGAAACAACGCAGCGTTTTGGATGGCTGCTGCAACCGTCAAAACAATGGCATTGAGAAACAATAACGCAACCACAAGCTTTCGGTTTTCCAGGATGTCTCCCAAGGGCACGATAAACAACAATCCGATTCCGTAACCGATTTGAGCGAGCGTGACAATCAGTCCTGCTGCTTCGAAAGAAAGTCCAAGCTCCAAACTAATGGGGCCAACCAAAGGCTGTGCATAATAAAGATTTGCGGCGATTAAGCCGCACGCGGCAGCGAGAATGAAGATGATCCGCGCTGAGAAAGGTTTCTCAATATTTCGATCTTCGATTGTGTTCATCTCCTGGCCTCTTTTCCGGAACGATCGTTCCTGTAATCTTAAAAAAAAAAGAATGAGCTTACAGCATCTCAATGACCGCATCCACCATGTCATAAAAAACGGTCTTGTCGGTTTTTACCTTGGACAGGACATTGATACTATGATTGAGATTAAGCAAGAGGAGAGACAGAACCTTTATATCTTTCGCGGAGTCGATTTCTCCTGTCTGCTGTCCTTTACGCAAAAGCTCGTAGAAAGCCTGCTCCAATTCCTCAAAATTGTCCTGTATGAATTTTCGCAGTTGCTCATCCGGTGAATCCAATCCGATGGTTGCGTTTGTCACCAAGCATCCTTTGGGCAAATCAACGCTAAATGCGGAAGCGATATGCCGATCGAAATATTGCCGGATGCCAACCTTGGCTGACGGCGCATGGACCAAGAGATTTCTTTTGTTTTGATTTATTTTTTTGTAATGTTGGATCGCTTCGAGATATAGCGTCTCTTTATCTGTGAAGGTTTCGTACAGGCTTGATCTGCTTAACCCCATTTCGTTTAACAAATCCGGTATACTTGTCGCGTCATAGCCTTTTTTCCAAAAAACCAGCATGGCTTTATGAAGTACTTGCTCCCGGTCAAACTCCTTTGAGCGTCCGATAGTGACCCCTCCTTTCCGTAGCGACAGTATACCATTTCAGGAACGGTCGGTTCAGTATTTTGCAAAGATCAGTCGAACGGCCGGGCGACGAGCTTTTCCCCTTTCGCGGCAATCGTAAAAATCAGGCTTTCATGTTTGCTCCATCAGAATGTTTATCGGTTAGCGGCAGGTAGACAGCCGGAGAGGATGGCGCCTCCTCCCGGGTGGTTGTCTGCAGCAAGCTCGCCTCCGTGCTGGCGGATGATGCGTCGTGATATGGTAAGCCCCAATCCGGATCCTCCTGTCGCACGATTTCTCGATTGCTCTCCCCGGTAAAGAGGCTCAAAGATCCGCTGGAGATCTTCCGGCGCAAAGCCCGGCCCTGAATCGTGGATCGTGAACGCTATTCGATCTCTCTCCCGACGACATCGAACATGAATGATGCCATGTGCAGGCGTGTACCTCACAGCATTATCCAACAAGTTACTCATCGCCCGCTCCAATACGTGTGAATCCACTCTGATCATACAGTTATCCGACTCATGATCGAAAACGATTGAGATGTGTTTCTGTTGCGCCTGCGGCTCCAGACTGTGGATCGATTTCTGAATAATGTCAAGAAAGTCAGCCGTGCTCTCACTCCGCTCGGGTTCCAGGTACTCGATTTTCGCGAAGGTAAAAAGTTCCTCAACCAACCGAGCCACTTGCGCCGACTTTTCCTTACAAACGGTCACATATTTCGCTATTTGATCCGGTGTGTGCGCAATGCCTTGTTCAAGCCCGTCCAAATAACCACGCAAGGCAAATAGCGGTGTCCGCAAGTCATGTGCCACGGCAGCGATGACGAATCTTCGTTCCTCCTCCAGCATCGCCTGTTTCTCATGCGAGCTTTGAAGTCCCTTCACCATGATTTCAAAACCGTCTTGAACCTCGGCGATTTCTCTGATCGTCGCACGGGGAAGCTGTACGTCCCAATCGCCTGCAGCAATTTGACGAGCTGCCTGACTCATCCGCTCAAGGGGAAGGAGAAGGAGCCTTCGCGTTTGCATGCCTATAATAAAGAAAGCGAGCAGAAGACCTGCGAACGCCGCAAACAAGGGAACCGTATGCGAATTCGGCCGACCCGCGGCAATATCCAACGACTGGGTCGTCATGAGATGGGCCGCCACGAAGAAAACCCAAGGCAGCAGCAGGAGGAGCACCAGGCTAAACAAGAAATACGTACGAACACGAAGCTTTCTCATATGATACGCCCCTCGAAGCGATAACCCACGCCCCAGACGTTGGTCAAATATTGCGGCTGATCCGGATCACGCTCGATCTTCTCTCGAAGACGGCTCAGATGAACGCGAATCGTATGCTTATCGCCGATGCCATCCCAGAATTTCGTAAGCAATTGGTCATAGGTAAAAACCTGTCTGGGATGTTCCGCAAACAATCGGAGCAGCTCATACTCCTTCGGCGTGAGCGAGACGTTGTTTCTATCGACGAACACTTCTCGAGTGGACAAATCGAGCTTGATGCGGCCAAAGTCCAACACCTTTGCCGTGCTTGCTTGCTGCGTGCCAGCGCGTCGTAAAACAGCCTTCACGCGAGCAACGATCTCGCCGGGTGAAGCGGTTTTGACGATATAATCATCGCCGCCAAGTGTCAGTCCGCGAATCTTATCTACATCATCGCTGCGGGCGCTCAAGAACAGGATCGGAACGTCGCTCTCCTGCCGAATGCGCCGACAGAAGTCAAATCCGTTTTGTCCCGGCATCATAATGTCTAGAATGATGCAATGCACCTTGTGTTGCCGAAACGCTGTCCATGCTTGCGACGCGTCGTTGGCAGTTACGACCAGAAAATGGTCATTCTCCAAAAAGTCCCTCAATAGTTCAACGATGTTCTGATCATCGTCCACGACTAAGATTGTAGGTCTTTCATTCACGTTTATCCCGCCTTTTACTACCCCGTCTTCTTTTTCGGGGACTCTCCCTTGCCTACTATCTTTACATGAAATGTATCATCTCTTCCGCGAAAAACAAACGGCTTCGCACATATTTTGACCATTTGTTGATGGTTTTGTGACCTTTTTTGCGCTTGATTTGAGAGATTTCCATGCTATCTTCCTATCAGGTGAGTAGAAGGGGGATTTGTGGATAGGTGATAAACATGGAGCCGCGGGAGTTGAATGACATGAGATTACGGAAAACATTATATGGGCTTTTGGCCTGTGTCAGCATTCTATTTATCCTTTACGCGTTGGTGGACAATTACGTTATCGACCCTGGAGCCGAGAGGTTTGTAGCCCAAAAAACCGGACTGAAGCGCGAGCTTAATCTCCCGGTCTGGTTAACCGTTATGCATGTTCATGTTGCCACTGCCTGCACGGCCTTGGCGGCGGGGCTGCTCAATTTTTCCCATCGCATCTTTGAAAAAAGTCGAACGTTCCATCGAATGAACGGCTACGTTTATTTCGTGTCCGTATTCGTTGTCGTGCTGACGTCCGGATATATGGCACCTTACGCCACGGGAGGAAAAATCAGCAGTATCGGATTTAATACGCTGAATATTTTATGGCTGTTTATAACCATTATGGCATTCGTTCAAATCAAAAAGAAACGGATCATCCAGCATCGGAACTGGATGATCCGAAGTTACGCCTTTTGTTTTACGAACCTGGTTATTCATGGCATCAGGCTTCTTCTACAAGGATTCGGTCTTGTTTACGCTACCAGCTATACAATTGGCGTATACGGCTCCATTGCCCTTCTGCTGGTTATCCCTGAGATTATCATCAGATCGATCGGTCAATTCAGAGAAGTTGACAAGGAGAGATTGATTCAACAGAAGTGAATGGGTGGAGATATCGTGTCTATTTACACAATAGTTCCGACGATTAGCACCGACGCATTAGTGCAGCGTTTGTAGCGTATGGCTGGTACCTCGCGATGAAACGGAAACTGGAAGCACACAAGAAGGTCATGTTGACTAAAGCGTATCGTACAGATTTTCTCTGGTGTACATGTTCTGATCCTGCAATCGAATGAGTACCTTGCCAAAACGGCCACTCTGCCGGACCACCACTTTACCTGATGGATACGTTTGCTCCAAATAGTCTGCAACCGTTTTCCGATTCCGATCATCTACAGGCAGACCGTGATTGCGAAGCCAGGTCATCACTTCCTGCAACGCCGCTTCTCTGGAGACTTCCGTCGTTTTCGTTTCCCGTGAGATAAGCGATTCATAGGAGTATCCTTTGAGATACAGCAGATGGAGCAAATATCCCATTTCAGCGTTTTCCGTCTTGAGGGGCTGATCGGTGACCAACGGCCAGATTTCATTCACCAGACTGTTCTCTATGGAACCCGCGGACATACTGATATAACAAAACTGCCGGGCGCAATGGAGTACCTTCTCCACGCTCTCCCAATTGAGAATGACCGGGCACATCGAGACAAAGACGAGATCAAAGGCATGGCTCCAGCCCCTGGCCTGCACGTCAATATCCTCAAACGGTTCCGGTACAATCTTCACTTTGTCTTCGGCAAAGGTTGCGATGTTCTCTTCCAGCAGTTCCACCAGCGCAAGAGAGGGCTCTACGGCGGTTACATGGGCCCCTCGCTCCGCAAACGGCACCGAAAATACTCCCGAAGCAGCCCCAATGTCTAGAACGGAGGCGTTTTTGAATCGAACACCTTGTCCTTCAAGCCAGTTCATGATTCGTTTGGTTCGTTTCCTTCCCTCTTCATTAAACGATTGCTCGTTGAAAGCCCTGGCCTTATGATCAAAGGCTCTGGCCGGTTCGATACCGGCTTTTTGCATCTTCTTCGCGCTAGTATCGGGATCGTCTTTCCACGCTTTTTCCCAAATGGCTGCATGAAATAACTCATTCATCATCGTTCCTCACTCTTTTCACTATGGTTTATGGAGACTGAACCCCCAATATTACCTGTCATACCTGTCGCAATAATCTTCATCCGTTCCGCCTCCAAGCCTCCATATTCAGTTCATTGTTTATGGCCGCGGCGGCAAATGCGCCCATGGAGGCGGCAGCAATGGCCTGATGCAGCCGCAAAGCCGCATCCCCGGCGCTGTAGACGCCCGGAACATTCGTTTTCCCGAAGTCATCGACGACAACCATTCCCGTTTCCGTGATGTTGCATCCGATGGCTCGTGGCAAGTCCGATCCCGTAACCAGATTCGGTTTAAAAAAGATGCCCCTGCACGGAATGGTCGTTCCGTCTTCGAGAACTACTTGCTGCACAATACCGGCGTCTGAGTCGATGGACCGGATGGGCGATTCGTATACGGGGACGCGATGCCGACGCAGCTCCTCGCGCTGTGTGTCCGTCAGCTCATCGGGGCCGTTCGTGCAGATGGTAAAACGGTTCGTCCATCCAGATATGAGTGGAGCGAAGTGCATGGCATCGCCCCCCTTGGCAATGACGACAAGCGGCTGGTCTCTCAATTCCCAGCCATCGCAATACGGGCAGACGAAGGCGCTTTTTCCATAAACCTCTGCTAATCCAGGAATGTCCAGCGGTCGATCCTTCATTCCGACGGCAAACAGCAGCTTTTTGCTTGTAAAAGTGTTTCCTTGCGCAGTCGTAATTTGAAAATGACCGTCTGTCCCCGCAATCGACACGGCCGTATCCGCCACGAAAGACACGGAGGGATAGGCGCTGATCTCTTCCTTTGCCATTCGCCGAAATTCACTGGGACTTATTCCGTCGCGAGTAAGAAAGCCGTGGGCCTCGCGAGTCACGGCGTTGCGGGGACGGCCTTCATCGATCACCGCCACATTTTTCCTCGCCCGCCCCAACACAAGGGCGGCATTCAACCCTGCCGGGCCTGCGCCAATAATCACTACATCGAGAAGTTGTTTTTCCATATTATTAATACACCTCCACGGATCTACAATATCCATAATTAACGTACAAGAAGTGTATCACTTCTTGTCCACTTCATGGTTGCAACGCTTGTTAGCCTCATCCAGTACTGACTGAATTGTCTGTTCCCGCAAGTATTGATGCAGATGTTGTTCCGCGCCGTCCATCACCTTTTTAACCAGACATTCGCCGTTGCCCAGGCCGTTCCCAATCCGTTCGGCACCTTTCGCTTCGGCTAACAACCGATGCTGCTGCGAATTCAAGTTGGAGCATTCGAACAGATGCTGTCTCCCTTCAATCACTTGAATAACATCAAGAAACGTAATCTCACCGGCCTGTCGCGCAAGCTCGTAACCGCCTTTCACCCCCGGCACAGCACGTACGATTCCATCCTGCCTCAGTTTGGACATGATTTTGGATAAGTAGCTTTCTGAAACGCCGAGCATCGCAGCTAACTCCTTGATTCCGATGTTGTAGCGGCGCTCCGAGTTAGCCAAATGAAGTAAGGCGTGCAGGGCATAATCGGTGCTTTTAGAGAACTGCATGTTTCCCTCCTCGCTGCCTAAGATCATTATTATTATGGAGTTGTAATATCTATAATAGACAATTCGGCTCCAATGTGCAAGGATCGATCGAGAGACAAAATATTTCGGCTCATTCCATCTCTTTCATCAACTGTTTGGCTGTTTCGATAAACGCTCGCGTAGCCGGCGAAACGGTCTCCAGCGAGGTGACGGCGATGGCAATTTCCCGAAAGACCTGCTCATCCAACGATTTGACAACTACCTGGTATTGGCCAGGAGATATCGTCATTTCAGGCAGGATCGTCGCCCCTAATCCGGCTTGTACGAGGGAAACAATAGCCTGGTTGTCCGCCACTTCAAACACAACGTTAGGCTTCAGGCGGTTTTTCTGGAAAAGCTGCTTCACGAGGGCATCACACCCAGCTTTTGGCATTATAAACGGTTCGTTCGCAATTTCTTCCACACGAAGCTGGTCCCTAGCGGCGAGTTCATGCTGTTTCGGCAATACGGCAACCAGTCGATCTTTTACCAACGGTACGGTATCGAACGCGACTTCGGCAGGCAGAGACAGAAAGCCAAGGTCGACAGCAAAACTAGAGATCCAGTTCTGAATCTCCTCATAACCGCCTTCAAACAATTTTATCTTGATCGCAGGATGGTTGGATTGGAATTGTTTCATCATCGAAGGCAACCATCGTGCGGCAACGCTCGGGAATACGCCGACCCTTACAGTGCCGGTCTCCAATCCGGCAATTGCAGCCGCTTCTTGTTTTATTTTCTGCGTCAATTGCAATATATGTTGCACGTAGCTGGACATTCTTTGCCCTTCATCGGTCAAAAGTACTCCTGAACGGCTTCTTTTGAATAGGGTAAACCCAAACTCTGACTCCAATCCCGCAATCGCGTGACTGACAGCTGATTGAGTTAGACCCAAAACTTCGCCGGCTTTTGTAAAGCTGCCCGTCTCCACAATGCTCTGAAACACTTCCAATTGCACCAGTGTCATCTTATCTCACCTTATATATAAATAATTTTCATTTATGATATTATAATGATTCATTTGATTCATATAAAGCTCGGATATAAGATGAATATAAAGGAATTTTCAGCCCGATAAAGGTGAGATGCCTAGATGAGAACATTAGCTTACACGCTGACCGACGTATTTACAGATCGAATATTTGGCGGCAACCAGCTTGCCGTTTTCACGCAACCGCCTGCATTAAGCACGGGAGAAATGCAGGCCATCGCCAGAGAACTGAATCTTTCAGAAACCGTATTCGTATATGAGCCAGATCACGCACGCCATCATAGAAAGCTGAGAATTTTTACCCCCGATATCGAATTGCCGATGGCCGGCCATCCGACGATTGGAACAGCCTATGTTTTGGCAAATGAAGGCTTGATCGAGACGGTGGAAGGAGAGAACGTGTGGGTTTTTGAAGAGGGTGTTGGCGACATTACGGTGATCGTACAGAAAGAAAATGGGCGTATCGGAAAAATCGAGATGTTCCAGCCTACACCCGTCTTTGGGGAAGTATTTCACAATAAACAATCGGCTGCGGAACTGCTTTCGTTAGCGGTTGAAGACATACGCCAGGATTTGCCGATCCAAACCGTGTCGACAGGCGTACCCTTTCTGTTTATTCCTGTTCAATCGCTCGCGGCCATGCGCCGGATCCATTTTAGACCGGATGTTTGGCAGGAGGGATTTGCCACCGATGAGCATACCCGGCATATCTTCGCTTTTGCTGTGGAAACGGAAAACGCGGACTCCGACGTCCACAGTCGAATGTTCGCTCCGGCGATGGGGATCAGAGAAGATCCGGCGACAGGTGGGGCGAGTGGACCCCTTGGAGTCTACCTGGTTGAGCATGGCGTTGTCCCTCCTGCTGTACAAGGCGTATACGAGATTCGCAGCGAGCAAGGGTTGGAAATGGGCAGGCCAAGCCTAATCGATATTACCGTTGTGAAGCATGGTCATGAGTACAAACAAGTGAAAGTTGGCGGAACCAGTGTGAAAGTAGGGGAAGGAAAGCTATATGTATAGGAGGAACTAGGTGAATCTTGACAAGTTGAGTTAGGAAAGGAGTTAAAATGAGTAAATCAATCTTACAAGCATTTATATTTTCAGTGGGCGTGCATGTCTTGATTATTGCTGTATTCATTGGTTATATGGAATATAAAGCCTATGACTACGGGTTTTCTTTCGGAGCAGACGTAACGGGGTTATTGCTTGCGACGGTATCTTTCTTCATGATGCTTATTCTTTTCGTTAAGTGGGTTATTAATAAAGCGAGGTGAATCCATTTTATAAGCACGATATTACCGGCTAAGATATTCCGCTGCATTTGTCAATCGACCTCGATAAAACCGGATCGTAAGTTCATTGATGTTGCGGATTTTATAATCGCGCAGAAACACCTGGAGCGCCGTTTCGAAATCATCGACAAGGTGCATCGGTTTCTGTAACGGTTCAAAGCCTCGGTCCGGTAATTGGTTCCGTCTTCTTCGTGTCAAATACCATCGCCCGCGATCGTATTCGTTCCGTTGGAGAGACGATTTTGTCGCGCGCGGCTGGTCGCGAATATACACATCATGACCGCCTATTATTTCCCGGACCACTAAACGGAAAAACGCCGACTGAACATACGTACAATCAGCGTCATATCAACGTTTGATGGTGCCGGTAGAGGGACTTGAACCCCCACGGTTTCCCTCACGATTTTGAGTCGCGCGCGTCTGCCAATTCCGCCATACCGGCCCAATAATAGAAATAATGAAACAATGGTCGGGAAGACAGGATTTGAACCTGCGACCTCTTGGTCCCGAACCAAGCGCTCTACCAAGCTGAGCCACTTCCCGACTCAAAGAAAATGGCGTGCCCTGAGAGATTCGAACTCCCGACCTTTTGATTCGTAGTCAAACGCTCTATCCAGCTGAGCTAAGGGCACGTATCCATTGTTGTATCTGCTCTCGTATCGAGCAGCATATCAACTGCCGACATTAATAGATCATAACAGCTTTACACCAGAAAGTCAAGAGGTTTTTCCGTTGTGAATCAAAAATGAGCGGCAAAAAATATAGTAGCACTAAACACAAGCAAAATCAATGGTAATAGAAAGGAATAGAGAGACTCTCTTCCTTCACTGCGGAAGAGAGCCGTTGCTCGGATTCTGGTTCTTTTCTGCGTTCCACTGCTTGATCTGCTCCACCATCTGTTTGATTTGGCCGCGTGCTTCCTGATGATCCGGTTCGCTCGCCCAATGTTGGATGAGCTGCGGCATCACCTTTAGCATATGGCTGTAGAGACACCATACCTTGACCATTTCCACCCGCTCCGGAGTCGCTTCGCCTGTCAGCAGTTCGGTAAACTTGTAAACCAGTTCTTCCAGTTCCGGTACGAGCGGCTTGTTCGGCTGATCCACTGCGATTCCTCCCTTCGAATCATTCCAGGCATGATACGCAAGCTCCCCAGATTCTGCAATCCCTCACGTATCCTCACAGTCGCTTACTCCGCCTCATTGTACCACAAACTGGTCGTCTTTACCGAGTGCATCATGCATGTGACTTCCAGCAATCCCCATCAAGTCCGCTTAACCAAAACGGGAACGCTATCCAACAGGCACCCAGAAAGGAGTGTACAGATGGAAGAGAAACAGAAAGCGGAGGAACTGTCGCTGCCCGACTTTGCCGAACTGAACGATCGGCTGATCGTGGAGCACTCCCCCGGCCCATTTTTCCGGATGCGGACCAACCTGGATGAGCAACAGGACGATACGTCAAAAGCTGTCGGAGAGGCTGCTAGACCTTCCGTGGATGTTGCGGCACCTGCCGTAGATACTGTCAGATCATCCCCAGATGCTGCCAAGCCTGCCGAAGATGCTGTCGATTACCCACAAACCAGTGCTACCGAGGAGATGACACAGTACTTCGGGGACGAAGCAGAGTAAGCTCTCTACAGCCTCATCTACGCCGCTGCCTGACCATCAGCTTATTGAACAGCTCTGCCAGGACGGACAAAGAAGGAGTCCGTCGCCAACACGAGCAGATCAGCGGTGAACTCCGGCATTGGGTCTCATTTGGGTACACACTAGGTATGGGAAGTGTACGCACCAGGTATTGAATCAAGAGATATCTATGGCGCCCAACGTCAGAATGGAAAAACTGGCGTGCAGTAGAGACGCAGTAAAAGGGCATGCCCTCATTCCATCTTCTGTACGAGGGCACCGCTTTGTGCCATTTTTCGCCTTGTCAGCCTTTCCGCCACTTGGGCAGATAGGTAAACGCCAGTGCTCCGGCCAGTACGACCCCTTTGACGATATCTTGCGCGTAATAGGGGACGTTGAGCATGGTCAATCCGTTCATCATCACGCCCATCAACACGGCGCCGCAAAACGTTCCAAAGGCGTTGGGCTTGCCCTGACCAAAGATGGAAAACCCGATAAAGGCAGCGGCCACCGCGTCCATCAACAGCGGCGCTCCCGCCATAACCTGACCGGTACCGATCCGGGCAGCCAGCACGATACCGCCCAAAGAAGCAAAAAAGGCTGACAACAGGTAAGCCAACGTCCGGTAGCGGTTCACCGGGATGCCAGAGAGGCGGGCCGCTTCGATATTCCCGCCTGTGACGTAGAGAAACCGGCCGTACCGGGTATAGGTTAAAAAGAGATGAACCAGGACAACCACCACACCCATCAAAATCACCGGTACAGGAATGCCAAACAGCTTGCCTTGTCCAATGAACAAAAAGGACGGAATGATAATGCCTGGAGCGGTACTTCCATCTTCCATCGGCATGTTGTTGTAGATGGAAAACCCTTTTGTATAGCTGAGATGGATCCCCTGAAAGATGTACATCGTGACCAGCGTGGCCAGGATGTCGGGAATCCGCACGCGGACGACCAACAGGGAGTTGACCAGTCCGATCACCAGTCCGACCAGCAATGGCAGCAGGATCGCCACCAACAGTTCCTGCCGGTACCATACCATCAGCGATGCCGACAAGACGGTGGAGACACTGACAATCGAGCCGACAGACAGGTCAAATCCGCCTACAATCAGCGAAAAGGTAACGCCAATCGCAACCAGCGTAACGATCGAGATGGACCGTAGAATATCAGCCAGATTGGCATACGTGAGAAAATTCTCGTTCACAATACTAAAAAAGAGAATGACGGCGGCAATGGCCGCAAGCGATCCATATCGCTGGACAAACGGTGTCAACTTCTGTTTGCCCGAAGCCTTCTTCTCTGCCGCCGTATCAGACGGATCGGATGAGCCGCCGATTACAGACGTTTGCTGTTCAGGATTCGCTTCCATCCGCTTCACCTCCACTTGCATACAACATCACTGTCTCTGGTGTTACCGCTCCACTGATCCACTCGCTCCGCTCCCACTCTTTGACGATTCGTCCATTCTCCATCACCAGCAGACGATCGGCAATCCCCATCGCCTCATCGATCTCACTGGAGAAGTAGACGATTCCCTTTTGTTCGGCGGCTAGTTGATTGATCAGCCGGAAAATATCGCTTTTGGCCCCGATGTCGACCCCTTTGGTCGGCTCGTCAAACATGTAGACCTGTGCATCCCGCAGCAGCCACTTGCCGACGGCCACTTTCTGCTGATTGCCGCCGGACAGCCGGCCGACGAGTTGATCTAACCCCGCCGCCTTGATGCCAAGCCGCTCAACCATTGACGCCGCTCTGCTCGTTTCCGTGCCACGCTGGACGACGCCCGCTGTACAGTACGCTGCCAGATTGGCCAGCGTCAGATTGTCCTTCACCGTTTCCTCCACCAGCACACCGTGCTGTCTCCGTTCTTCCGGCACCAGTACAATCCCGTGCCAGATCGCCTCCATCGGTGTCCGGCAGCTGATCACCCGTCCGCTCAGCCAAACCCGTCCGTCCTCCATGCGATCGGCACCAAACAGGAGACGCGCCGTCTCACTTTTGCCGGCGCCTACCAGGCCAACGACCGCCACCACTTCTCCCGCATGCAGCCTGAGGTCGAATCGCTTCACCTTGTGTCCCGCCCGCAAGCCGCTGACTTCTAGCAAAAGATCTCCCCGCTCAGTCGGCTCCTTGGGGAATTCCTCGGCAAAACGTTTGCCCAACATCGCCGCTACGACCTCGTCCATGTCTGTGTCGCCCACTGTGCGCTGCAGGACATTTTGACCGTCTCGCAGCACCGTGATCCGATCGGCGATGCGAAACACTTCTGACAAGCGGTGGGAAATGTAGACGACGCCGATCCCTCTCTGCTTCAGCCGTCCGATCAAGGCAAACAGCGCCTCCGCTTCTCTAAGACTAAGCGGTGCCGTAGGTTCGTCAAAAATGACAAAGCGCACGTCCTGCGCGACAGCCCGCGCAATCAGCACAAACTGCTTTTCAGCCAAGGTCAACTGTTCTACCTGAGTAGTCAACGGGAGGGAAAAGCCGCATTCATCCACGATGCGCTGTGCTTCCCCCACCAGCCGCCAAGGAGAGACGAACAAACCGGAGCGCGACACCTGCCGATCCAGCAGGATGTTTTCTGCCGTATTGAGGGAAGGAATCAGTCCGGTATCCACTTCCTGCTGTACCAGGTGGATGCCCGCCTGCTTGGCCGCGCGGGGCGTACCGAGGGTGAGCGGCTCACCATCCAGGATGACCGCTCCCGCACTGGCTGTCTGGGCACCTGAGAGAATTTTCATCAGTGTGCTTTTTCCTGCGCCGTTAGCACCGAGCAGGGCATGCACTTCTCCGCCTCTAACCGCAAAATCGACGCCTTGGAGGGCGGCAGCGTCCCCGTACCACTTGGATACCTGTCTCATCTCCAACAGGGAGCTTTTCATCCCACGTCCTCCTTTTTCGGTCAGTCTTGTCATTATGTCAAGCGCTAGTCGCTATTCTTGCTCTCCAGTGTCGACATCCAGGGCGAGATGGCAGCGTCGCTTTTTCCCCAGCCATTGACGTACTTCGGCAATTCGTCCATGTTGATTGGCGTATCCGGCAATTTTTCCTGTTCCACCAGATGAGGATCAAGCGAGAAGTACTTCGGTGTTTTCTCCCCGGCGATTTTTTGGTACAGGAAGCGGGTCTGTACGCGGCCGATATCGGCCGGATCGGTTGCGGCTGATGCTTTCCACGGACTGCCTTCTTCCTGAATCATCTGCAAGTCCTCGTCGGACAGGTCAATCCCGTACACCTTGATTTCTGTCCGTCCGGCTGCCTTGATCGCGCGGGTCGCCCCTTTGGCGAACTCATCCCATGGTGCCCATACGGCAGCGATATCCCCTTTATTGGGATACTTCTTCAGGATCGCTTCCATCTGGGCTTGCGTGTCGAGCGCCGTATTGGCCGTCGCTGAGCCAAAGCGGGCAATCTCCTTGATATTGGGATAACGCTGCAGAAAGATGTTGTAGACACGGTTCCGTTTTTCCATCGGCGCGAATCCGCCAACCCAGATGTAGACGATCTGCCCCTGTCCGTCTATGTCCTGTGCCAGCTTCTTCAGTCCCTGCCAAGCGAGGCCGTAATCATCCTGGTCCATGATTGTGACGCCTTCCACTTTATCAAGATCGTTGTCAAAGGAGACAACCGGGATGCCCGCCTGCACGGCTCGCTCCACTCCAGCCTGCAGCGCTTCCGCCCGACCGTGGTTGATCAGGATGCCGTCTACCTTTTGATTGACAGCCGTGTCCAGATGAGCCGCCATCTTGGCCAGATCGTTGTCCGCATTGTAGACGGTCAGCTCACCGCCAAAACGCTTCACCTGCTCTTCTACCCCTTGTTGATACTGGGATGAGAACGTTCCGATCGAAAACTCACTGATCAGCGCGATCTTGAGCGGCTTGTCGACTGCTGCAGGAATCTCCGCACTGGCGCCAGACGATTCTGTCTCTCCTCCCGATTCGGTAGATGCCGTCTCCGTCGTTGACGAGTCCTGCTGTTGCGGCTCTGTCTGGGTCTGATCTGTCTGGGCTTGCTGCAGCGGCGGCTGTTCATTGGTGCATCCGGCCAGCACGACCACCAGCAGCAAAAGTAGTGTCATCCATTTTTTCAACATGTAGGCTCCCCCTTGTCTGTCTGTGTTCGCAGTGAAACGACCGGAAATGAAAAAACCCCTTTCCCTGAGGAAAGAGGTGGTTCGTACGAGACGCCGCCTCTTATCTCTCAGGATTGCTCCTGCAGGAGTTAGCACCGTGCCGTCTGCTGTGGCGATCACAGCAGGTGCGGTCGGTTGCCGGGCGTCATCGGGCCAGTCCCTCAGCCTGCTCTCGATAAGAGAATAGGGTATTCAATTCCGAGTATTCCACTCTAACATAATTGGTAATAGCAACATCATACAGTCGTTTGTACGCTTCGTCAATCCCTTTTTATTTTGTGAAATCAGAAAATCTTGCATGTTTGCGTCCTAACACCCTACCCTAAAGCCATAAAGAACAGATCCTGCAGTATTGTGCACGAAATGTCGGATGGGTCGATTTCACTCCTGCTATTCTATTGACAAAGGAGGTCATCCAATGGATTTGCTCAAGAACATGAACCAAGCGATCACCTATATCGAGGAAAATCTCGCCAACGAGATCGACTTGAGAGAAGCGGCCAGACTGGCTCTCTGTTCGGAATATCATTTTAAAAGGATGTTTTCCTTCCTCGCCGGCATCACGCTATCGGAATACATCCGCCGCAGACGCCTTACGCTTGCAGCATTTGAGCTTACACACAGCAGCATGAGAATCATCGATATCGCGATCAAATATGGATACAGCTCACCCGACTCGTTTGCCAGAGCGTTTCAAAGTTTGCACGGCGTAACGCCATCAGAAGCCAGAAATAGCGGTCCATCACTAAAAGCATTTCCGCCAATGACCTTCCAGTTGTCAATTAAAGGAGGAAAAGAAATGAACTACCGCATCGAGGAAAAAGGAGCGTTTCGCATCGTTGGCATCAAAAAAAGAGTGCCTATTCTATTCCAGGGGATCAATCCAGAGATTGCTGCTATGTGGAAAACGCTAGATAATAAGACGATCCTTACACTAAAGCAGCTCTCCAATGTGGAGCCTACGGGACTGATTCAAGCATCCACCAACTTTTCGGAGGGCCGAATGGAGGAAAAAGGGGAGTTGGATCATTATATAGGCGTGGCAACGACGAATGTGTGCCCGGACCACCTGGCCCACCTGGAAGTCCCTGCCTCAACATGGGCTGTATTCCAAGCTGTCGGACCATTTCCTGATACGCTGCAGGAGACCTGGGGACGCATCTATGCCGAATGGTTTCCCTCCTCCAGCTACGAACAGATAGAAGGTCCTGAAATCCTGTGGAATGAACACAACGATATCAGCTCACCGACGTTTAAAAGTGAGATCTGGATTCCCGTACTGAAAAGGCGGTAATGGCAGGGCCATTACCGCTTATTTTTTGCATACGGCGACACCCAGGTAATACTTCACATCTCGCCGCGGCGGCTCGATTGTCACGCCCCGCTGATAATAGAGCTCTACTTCCTGAAACGCATGGAACAGTTCCGCAAACTCCGCCTCCGTGAACTGATGGACATGGAACGGTTCGCTGCACGGTTTCCCTCTTCCCTGCCCGAATGGCGACGACAAGACGAGCGTCCCGCCAGGACGGAGCATCTCGTAAAGACTTGCCATAAACCGTTGGTCGTCATCCAGGTGCTCAATGGTTTCAAAACTGACAATCGTATCAAACAATCCCAGCTTCTGCGGCAATTCCGGGTCCAAGGCGTCTGCCGTCTGATAGGTGATCAACGGATGGTTGTACGTCTTGTTGGCATATTGAATCGTCTCCGGATCTACATCGACACCGACGATTTCTGCTGCTTCTTTTTTGCACGTCTTGGCCATCATGTGGGTTCCGTAGCCGACACCGCAGGCAAGATCGAGAACCCGCCCCTCTACATAAGGCGTAGCAAAGTAATAACGGGCCAGATGCTCCAACAAAAGTCCGTTGGTGGGCTTCATCAACTCGGGTATGACTCGTTCACCAGTTAGTTTCAACAACAGCGATCACCAACTTTGTGTAGGATGTGTCCCATGCTCTTTATGGTATCAATTTTTTAGCCAGATTGGTATGTTCACATACTTGAAAGTGTCCCTAGCAGGGTATGCCTAGCGATTCTTCGGCACCGTAGTGCTGAACAGCAGACTGAGCAGAGAGCCGATTGACATCACCAGATACAAAGTAGAGCCGCCGAATCGGTCAAATACCCAACCACCGGCAAACGAACCGATAATCCCTGAGATGCCAAAGAAGATCACGGCCAACGCCGTTTGTCCTGTCGCTCTCCATTCTTCGGGTACGATCTGATACAAGTATTGGATCGATGCCAGATAAAAGACGGCAAACGTAAGCCCGTGCAGCAGTTGCAGATAGACGACCCACTGCGGGTCCGTCACCAGCGAACAGGCCAGGTAGCGCAACACATACACGACGGCAGCGACCTGGATTAACTGCCGTTCTTTCCCCTTGCGCAGCCACCACGCACTGCCGGCAAAAAAAGCCACCTCGCTCATGGAAGCGAGGAACCAGGCCTGCCCCACCATGCCTGTGGTGCCGTCCATACTCTGGATGTATACGCCCAGAAAAACATCATTGGTGCGATGCGGAATGGCAGCAATCAGCACCAGCAAGAAAAACCACAGTGTTTTCGGATAAAACAGGAATTGCTGCAAGCTGGCCAAGGAGACGGGCTTGCCTGCCGCTGGCGCATCGGGAATGGCAAAGGCAAGCAGCAGGGTAATCAGGGCATAACCGAAGAAGAGCACCGCCATACTTCCTATCCCGAACCAATCAAGGACGTATCCGATGAACAGGGAAGCCGTCGCATATCCGATCGCACCAAACATGCGGATCGAGCCGAAGCTGATCTGATGCTGCTGGGCCACTTGGTAGCTGAGACTTTCCGTCAGTGGATCGCTGGGCAGCAGAAAAAAGTAGAGCAGGAGTACAAAGACCAACAGCAGCAGAATGTTGGAAAACTGAAACAGCAGGGTTCCCAGCACGAGGGAAACAGCCAAAACCACGATCACTACTTTTCGGATCGTCCGATACTTGTCACTGATCACTCCCCAAATCGGCTGGGAGATGATGCCGACGAAAGCCCCGACTCCTACCAGAAGGCCGATCTCCGCAGGTGAAATGCCTCGGCCATTGAGGTAAACCGGTAAAAACGAAATAAAAATGGCAAGCAGTGAAAAGTAAAAGTAATTGTATGCACGCAGCGCATAAATCGGTATCATCGCGTTTCCCTTCCTGATCTTCCGTCTTCGTTCACGCTGTGCTTTTGCTTCCGGCAGCGCCAGTACCTATGCCTGCTCTCATCCCTCAACACCAAAAAAACGCATCCGATCCAGCAAGTCGTAAGGAAAAGCTTCCCTGTAGCGGCCTGACTGTCCGGTTGTGGCAGCGGCCTTGCAGAGCGAATTGAGGATCGACTCGTGGACCACTTCCGCCGCCATCTCAAACAGGCGGTTGATCGTCTCCCCGTCTTCTCGCAACAGCTCAACCTGTTCACGCTGGCCCGCTTGCGGATCCTTTTCACCCTGTCGGGACTGATCTGCCCGCTGAGTGGCGATCCTGCGGGCAGTAGAAAAGGCGATCACGATATCGCCGCTGCCGTGGGCTGCATAACTGCCTGTCCTCGCCAACCCGAAGACAGCCCGTTTGGCCAGTCGCTTCAACTGCCGTGCATCAAGCGGCGCATCCGTAGCCAAGGCGATCATAATCGAGCCATCGGGCAGCGGTTCCTCACTGGTGTTCGATTGCGGACGGAGCTGCTCTCGTCCGACACGGTTGGGCTCCTCCGCTTGCTCATCCCTCGCCAGCGGACTTAGCCAACCCCACAGGTTCAAGTCGGCCAGCCTTCCGAAGTTGCTAACCACCAGTCCACCGACTGTATACGCCTGCTCCCCTGTGTCGATCCGCCGGGAACTAGTGCCGACCCCGCCTTTGTACCCGAGACAGGACATGCCAACTCCTGCGCCGACCGCCCCTTCCTCTAGATTGGTCTGGGAGGCATTGCGAATCGCCTCTATCGCATGATCCGGCGTCACATGAAGTCCACGGATGTCGTTTAAATAGGCATCGTTGCACTCACCGACAATCACGTTTACTGTGCCGGCACTCGTGCCGATTTCCGGGGTTTGCGCCAACTGGTACTGTACCGCCCCGTGCAGGACTGCCCCGACGGAGAGCGTGTTGGTGAACAGGATCGGACTCTCGATCTGTCCCAATTCCTCCACCTGTACCAAGCCAGTCGTCTTGCCAAAACCGTTGATCACATGACAGGCGGCAGGCACCTTTTCCCGAAACAGGTTGCCGCCATGCGGCAGAATCGCGGTGACACCGGTACGAACCGCTCGCCCATCGGGCAAATCCTGGTTAAGCGTGACATGGCCTACTCTCACCCCGGCTACATCGACAATCGCATTCTGGTTTCCGGGCTGATACCGGCCGACCTGATACCCTAATTCGCGAAGACGCTTCCGCATCTCCTCTCCCTCCATTCGGTCTGCTGCTCCACCATCGTTTCTCAGAACAGCTCAATAAGTACTATCTTAACGAACAGTCATCAAGTAAGACAATTGTTTAGGGAAAAATCGGTACTTGTCTGGAACCCTCAATAGAAAAAAAGCACCGTCCGGGAACCACGCCGGAGGTGCGTCAGAAAAGGAAGGAGAATAAGCATCCCGCTTCTCCTTTATACTCGTACGAAAGGCAAATTATAAAAACAGAATACCTAACGAGAAGAACACGCCGCTGATGATCAGCGTGATCACGCAATAGCCCATAATATCCTTCGCTTTTAGCCCCGCAATGGCCAAGGCAGGCAGCGCCCAAAACGGTTGAATCATATTGGTCCACTGATCCCCCCATGCGACTCCCATCGCCACCCTGGGCAGGTCCGCGCCCAAGCGAAGCGCCGCATCCATCATGATCGGTCCCTGGACGGCCCACTGGCCTCCTCCCGAGGGAACAAACACATTCAGAATTCCACCGCAAATCAGAGACCAGAACGGCAGCGTCTCCGCCGTTGAGATGGCGACAAACCATCCCGCTACGATAGCCGCCAAGCCGGAGCTGGTCATCAGACCCATGATTCCGCCATAAAAGGGGAATTGAAGCACGATCGGTCCCAACGATTTTCCGCCTTCGGTGACATTTGCTATATATTCGATCGGTGTCTTGGTCAGCAGGATCCCGGCGACAAGAAAGCTTAGATTCACAATGTTCAGATCAAGCGAACCGCCATTGGAGAAGTGACGGATGAGATAGATCAGGCCGGCCACGCCGATGAGCAGGTTAACGATCTGCAGGCGCTCTATTTTACTGGCCCATGTGGGCACCGTTTTCTGAACCGCTGCGACACTGGCTGCGGTCTCCTCTTTTGCTAGTAAAGAGGCGTCAATCGTCACCACGTCACTCTCTTTTGGGGCCATCCGCATCATCACAAATGGCAGCGTAATCAAGATGGCGAGCGCGGTAATTACGTTAAAAGGCGCGAGCATCGTCTCGCTGACAGGGATAATGCCAATCATCTGTTCCAGCGGGTGTCCCTCCGTCGCGATCAAGAGAGCCACACTGCTGGAATAGCCCATATGCCAGATCACAAATCCCGAATAAGCAGACGCGACAAGCAGCGGGTAATGAACGTTTTTTACTCGAAGCGCCATCTGTCGGGCAACAAATGCCCCGACTACCAGTCCAATCGCCCATGAGACTAAGCTTGCCACCCCTGCAATCAGAGCAGTCAGCCCATACGCCGCTTTCGGCGTCTTGGCAAGGGAAGAGAGAAAATTAAGCCCTTTTGTGACAGCCTTGGTTCGTACAAGTGCAGTGCCTGTCACCAGAGCGATACTGATCTGCATCGTAAAGACCAGCAGGCTCCACAATCCTTCCGCCCAGTAATCGACCAGCTGCAATGGCGAGCTGGGAGTGAGTATCCACGCCGTACCGAAAACCACAAAAGTTAAGATCGTCGCAAACAGGAAAGGATCCGGCAAATACCTTTCCATGACGCGAACGAAGAAATGCGAGAAGCCCCGAACCATTCTGATGCCCCCTTTTGATATGGCAGCACGCAGACTGCTCGATCCAACACACCCCTTCAAGGACGCTGCTGCATCCAAGCATCCTTTCTCTTGAACAGGGGGTGTGTTCAACCGCGCTCTTCGTGCCATCTGCGCAGCACATGTTTTTGAATCTTACCGACAGAGGTACGAGGAAACTCCTCGACAAACTCCACATATTCAGGAACTTTGAACTTGGCCAGACGAGCCGTGCAGAAAGCGATAATCTCCTCCGCCGTTGCTTGCGCTCCCTGGTGTAGCATCACATACGCTTTGATCGATTCGTCACGCATCTCGTCGGGAACGCCAATCACCGCACACTCGTATACACTGGGATGCTTGGCAATCACGTTCTCGATTTCTTGAGCCGCTACATTCTCACCGGCTCGTTTCATCATGTCCTTAGCGCGGTCCACAAAGAAAAAGTAACCGCTTTCATCAATCCGCGCATGATCTCCCGTGTACAGCCAGCCGTCCCTCAGCGTCTCTTCCGTTGCCTCTCGATTGCGAAAATATCCTTTCATCAAACTGCGGCCGGGGATTCCTTTCACAATCAGCTGACCCACCTCTCCCCTTGGACATTCCATGCCGGATGGATCGATCACTTTTACCTCGTAACCCAGAGTCGGTCTGCCGATCCCCATGTTGTTGCGAATGCCGTCGAGCGGATTCATCAAAGGGGCTCCGATCGTTTCCGTCATCCCGTACAGCTGGAGCAGTTTGGTGTCGTAACGCTCTTCGAAGAGGGCCAGCTGTTCTCTGGTCACGGATTGGGCGAACCAGACCACACGCAACCGGTTCTCACGATCGGCCGGATCGTATTCCTGCGCCAAGATCATTCGTATCGGAGCGGCAAACAGCGAGCCGACCGTAGCCCCCAAACGCTTCGCCTGTTTTGCATACCTTGAGGCGCTAAACCGTTCCGTTATGGCAACGCTTGCGCCAACTGTCAAGGCTGACATGGTTGAGTAATACTGTGCATTTCCGTGAAAGAGAGGCAGCACGATCAACTGACGATCCTCTGGCGACAACCGGATCGACTTCGACATCACTTCGCCTGCATACAGATAGTTGGCATGGGTGACCAGCACACCCTTTGGCCGTGATGTCGTGCCAGAGGTGTAGAGCATGGCAGCCACATCTTCCGGGTTCAGCGGTACTTCCAGCGGTGCAGTGGAAGCTCGCTCCATGTGGTGATCTAAACTCTTGTCTGCATGTTCACCTCCTTTATAACGGGAAAGCAGGATGCTGCGAAGGTTGGGCAGTTTGCCACGCAGCTGATCAAACTTGGGCAGGTACCGTTCTTCCGTGATGAGCAGGACGGACCCGGAATGTTCCAGGATGTACTCCATCTCGCCTGCAGTGGACAGGATATTGGTTGGCACCATCACAGCTCCAATCGAGGCGATTGCGAACCAGGCCGTCATAAATTCCAGACAGTTGGGCAAGTGTATCGTTACCTTGTCTCCCTTTCCCACACCCAACTGCGCAAACGCGTTGCCAAGACGTGTCACTCTCTCCTCGAACTGCCCATACGTGAGGTGAAAGCCTCGCTCACCCTCATCTTCAAACAGCAGAAACGGCTTCTCCCGATGCATGCTCACTTTTTCCTGCAGCAAGTCCCGCAAGGTTCTGTCTCCGACGATGTCCATCAGCTTCTCCCTCCCCCATGGTTTACCTCCAATGATGGATTCTTTGTGATTGAGTTGAGTTTTCCTGAGAAAAACAGATAAGATGGAAACGTACAACCCGATTTCGCGGACCACAGTCGCAGACTACAGTCTGTCACTGCCACCCATTTTATAGGAGCACCCAGGTTATAGTCAATAATATTTAGAAAATTTTAAAAATGGAGAGGGGTCATCAACGTGTCCAAGTTGACGCCTAGACAAATCGAGGCACAAAAAACAAAAAAGAAGATTCTGGAGACGTCTTTACGCTTGTTTAGCACGAAAGGATACAATCAAGTAACCGTAGATGAAATCGTCAAAAAAAGCGGCACATCAAAAGGCGCCTTTTACACCCACTTTCAATCCAAGTACGAAATCTTTTTGGAGAAATTTAAAGAGATCGATGAGTTTTATTGGAGTTTTAGTCAAACGATACCTCACGACATGCGTACGACCGAGAAGATCCTCTCGTTCGTCGATGCCCAGATGACGTACATCCAACATGAACTGGGCAAAGAGATCATGAGGGTGATCTACATCAACGCCTTAACCCCTAATCCGCACAATTACTTCCTGGATGAAAGCCGGCATCTGTACAACATTCTGACAGCGTTTGTAAGCGAAGGGCAGGGCAGTGATCAGTTGCGCAGCGATCTGTCCCTGCAGGAGATCATCGAGACGTTGACGCGCTGCATGCGGGGATGCATCTATGACTGGTGTATGAGTGATGATAGTTTTAACCTTCCGCTGGAAAGCCGCAGGTTCTTTGCGGTTGTGCTGAGGGGGTTGTTGCGGGACGCATAAGAAAAACCGTCAGAGAAATGACAAGCTGGTGGCCCACCGCTTTGGACAAGCTATAGGGGGTGAAAGAGAAAAACACGCTCGGCTCGTGCCAGTACCTGCGGGGAAGCCAGGATGACTGTCTACGCTCCAACAAAACGGTACGTCGGACAGAAGCCCTCAAGGGGCGAAGGGAGTTCAGGGGAGCAGTTGGCCGTCAAGCGTGTACCGCTTTGTTTCCGCTCCGACTCTGTGGGCACTGCCAAGGCTTTCACCCACCTGTTTTTCTCTTTCGCCGCGTAACGTTTGCTTGCATACGCAACATTTCCTTGCGTACTCCGCCATCTTGTCACTATACATGGAACCCTTATCATCCTCCCGATGCATCTCTCCTCTAGAGAACGCCCTATTTCTCTGTCTCACCAACAGAACAGGTTGGACAGAATCTTCCCGTACACCGATTGGGAACTCTGCGTACATCATGGCATTCTTCCCATATGAACAGCCTCAATCCTGGCTTGGGAGGGTTATATGGTCCCCTGCTCCAACCAACTTGTCCTTCTTCTATCCGTCAAAAAAAGTAACCCGCCTTCGTTCGACGGGTTACCCTCTGTCCTGCATTTTTAAAAGTTGAAGTTATCTGGGTCGGGGCCAAAGCGTTTGTCTTGGTTCAGCCCACTGATCTGTTCCATGTCTTCGGCGCTTAGCTCGAAGTCAAAGATATTGGCGTTTTCGCGGATGCGATGCTCCGTAACGGATTTAGGGATAGTGACCACCTGGTTCTGCAGATCCCAACGGAGCACGATCTGTGCTGGCGTTTTCCCGTACTTTTCAGCCAGTTGGGTCAGCAGCGGCTGATCTAGATTGCCCTGCATCAACGGACTCCACGCCTCCAGTTGGATACTGTGCTGACGGCAGAATGTACGCAGTTCCTGTTGCGTCAACAGCGGATGGAATTCCACCTGGTTCACCATGGGGACAACCTCGCTATCGGCCATCAGATCTTCCAGATGATGCACCTGGAAGTTGCTGACCCCGATTGCCCGTACGTGTCCGTCCTTGTACAGCTTTTCGAGTGCCCTCCAGGTCTCTTTGTATTTCCCTTTGACTGGCCAGTGCACCAAGTACAGATCGAGATAATCCAGTTTCAGTTTTTTGCGGCTTTCTTCGAATGCTTTCAGGGTTGTCTCGTAGCCCTGCTCCGAATTCCACACCTTGGTGGTTACAAACAGTTGGTCGCGGGCAACACCGCTCTCCTGGATCGCTTCCCCAACACCTGCTTCATTGCCGTACACGGCAGCCGTGTCGATGCTGCGGTAGCCGGTTTCAAGCGCCCAGCGAACCGCCCTCTTTACTTCGTCTCCTTCTTGCGCCTTCCATACGCCCAAGCCAAACCAGGGCATTTCCACACCATTATGTAAGACCGTGCAGTCCGTAATCGCTTTTGCCATACCGCTGAACTCCTCCATTCTTGAAAAAGGATATGAGCTTACCTTTTCATAGTACCATATGATGCACTGGGTAAAAAATGCTTTGTAACGGCAGATAGGTCAGATATAGTACTATTTCATACTGAATGTGACTCAGTTTTGGTAGGGAAAGGTTTTGCATGACACCACAAGGTTGCTAACTAAAAATGGAAAAAGGGGTTTACAACCTTTTTCTCATGCTGTATGCTTAGCGCCAGGATTAATTATCCAAAAAAGTAAGGGACATTCCAACCGCGAAAGAAAGGAGGCTTAAAGCTTTTTTCGGTGGAAGATTCACCCATCTTACCACGAAAGGGGTTTTGGGCTTGAAAATAGGAAAGATTCTTTTGATCTGCTGCTTTCTTTTCAGTTTGTTTATCCTTGAAGCTTATATTCCAAATCCATTAAAAGCAGACGTACTTGATTCTAAATATCTGTACAATGATGAACAACAAACCCTGAAAGAGATCAAAAAACAGAAAAATATGCAAGTCTTTGTATTCGACAGTTTCAGTTTTCCAGAAGATTTGTCAGAAAGTATAGATATTGAGGAACTTGATGGACCAGAACCCGACTACGAACAAATTGAACAACGAGAGAAAACAAATAAAATAAAGACTTTGATTATCGATGACAAGATGGCAGAACAACTTTTATCGAAGGAGTCGTTTAAAAAACTGGACAAATTCCTTGATAAAGGGTACTCCATTCATTTTAAAACCGACTCTCTAGACTTGTATACGAAGCTATACGAAATAACAAGTTCAGGAGATCATGCAGTCCCTGAAAAGAGGTTAAAAGAAGGTCAGGAACAGATTTATCTTGCATTGTCAAAAACGAAATCAGGCAAATATGTCAGGGGAGCCGCTTTTGCACGAGATCATCCATCGGATGAAGAAGTAAATAAGCTTATTATCGTAAATGCGTGGCATCGGCAAAAAGATCATGAGGTTTCACATATTATGAAGCTAGATGAAACAAAGTTTCGTTTGCTAAATACCGCAAGAGCTGAAGATTTTGATGAGTTTAATGTGGAAAACGGTTGGGATGAGTGGGGATGGAACTACGAAAATGATTACAGTTCTTTCGGTGATGCCAGGTTCTGGTATCAGTTCGCAGACCTTTGGGATGAATCAGGGGATGCTTATATTGGGTACATGGGTCAGGCACATATAGATCCAGATAATGACGACGTCTCTGACCCAGAGTATGAAACAGATCAGTTTGAGTTTCAGATAGACTTTGATCATTTCAATGACGAGGGATATGACAATCATGCATTTGATTATGACCCGAAGCAAAGCCCAGAAAAGACCACATGGCAATATTCTGTTGGCGGAGGATTATCGGGAGTGGTATCCGGGACGGAGTATGGTGGGTCGATTGGTATCACTTCACAGATATCTATGACAGAAGATGAATATGACATCTATGTAGAAGATGAATCAGATGTTCCCGATGATGAAGAGGTAAATGTGGAGATCAAGTATAGAGATTATGACATTCCTTGGTCTACCGCCGAGCGAGAATATGTTGTCGCTGCTACTGTACAAAATTTCGCCGCGATTACCCAATCGGAACCTGACTACATTGGTGATGGGGATTATAAAACAAAATTACGAGTTGATTTGGATGCATGGTTCAGCTACATCGCTTGGGATGATGATCCGTATGATACGCAAGAGCAGGTTGGAGATCTGAGAGATTTTACTCTCACCTTCTCCAGAAACTAAAACCAGCTTCCAATGAGAATCGAGGAGGGTGTCCCAAAAGCCATGAATAATGGCTGAGGGATCCCCTTTTTTTTTCAATCTAGAAAAACAAAAAGAAACCATCCTTTGGTAAAATGTAAGTGCGACCCAACACATACAAAAGGAGTGGTTTCTTTGTACATTCAATATACCATGGATCAACTTTGTTTACCAATGGATGTAGAAGAGGACATTCCCGCCAATCATCTCGTTCGTGTGGTCAACGCCGCTGTCAATCGTCTCGACGACGCCATCTTTGACGCGGCTTACCCCGGAGGCGGACGAGACAGCTATCACCCCAAGATGCTCACCAAAATCATCATCTATGCCTACACCCAGCGCATCTACTCTTCTCGCCAGATTGCCAAGGCCGTCCGTGAAAACATAATGTTCATGTGGATCGCAGGCAGACAACGTCCGGACTTCCGCACCATCAACCGCTTTCGCTCGGAACGAATGAAACCCGTACTGGAGACTGTGTTTACCGCCATTCTTCAATTCTTGGTCGAGGAGAATTACGTGCAGCTGGAGCATTACTTTGTGGACGGTACCAAGATCGAAGCCAATGCGAATCGGTATACGTTTGTTTGGGGAAAGGCTGTCGTCAAGCACAAAGCCAAGCTCCAGGAGAAAGTGAAGACCTTGTTTGCCACCATTGAGGAAGCCGAAAAGCAAGAAGAAGGAGCGCACGGGGGCCAAGATCTTCGCGAGCTGGGCGAGTCCTCTACCCTCACAAGTGAAAAGCTGGAGCATGCCGTCAAGCAATTGGAGGAACGCCTGCAGGAGAAGCCAAAAGACAAGCCACTAAAGAAGGCGGTTCGCACCATCCGCAAAGACCTGCTTCCTCGCCTCCAAAAGTATGAAACACATGAGAAGATACTAGGCACTCGAAATAGTTACAGCAAAACGGACCCTGACGCTACCTTTATGCGAATGAAGGAAGACCACATGCGAAACGGCCAGCTCAAACCTGGCTACAATGTGCAGATTGGCACCGAAAATCAATTCATTGTCGGCTACAGTGTGCATCAGCGGCCGACCGATACGCGCTGCTTTATCCCTCATCTTGAAAAAGTAAAGGCGCAGATCGGAAAGCTACCGAGAAGCGTCATCGCAGATGCGGGTTATGGCGGCGAAGAGAATTATGACTATCTCGAACAAAACGAAGTCGAAGCCATCGTCAAATACAGCACGTATCACCGCGAAAAAAGCAAGGCATGGCAAAGGGACATCAGCAAGATCGACAACTGGACGTATAACAGTGAGCAAGATACGTGGACATGCGCAGCGGGGCAAACCCTCCATTTCCGAAGAGAGAGCAAGGAGAAAACGGAAAGTGGATACGAAATCGTGTACCGTCATTACAGAAGCGCCGGTTGCGAGGACTGTCCGTTGAAGTCTCAGTGTACGAAAGCCCAAGGCAATCGCGAAGTCAAAGTCAGCATGAAGTATTTGCGGCTAAAGAACCAAGCAAAGCAGAAGCTCCGCAGCGAAGAAGGGTATGCCCTGGCAGTGAGGCGCATGATTGAGCCGGAGCCCGTGTTTGGTGCTATGAAGAACAATCGAGGGTTCAAAAGGTTCCTGCTTCGAGGCTTACCGAAAGTAAGTCTGGAGGTCGGGTGGCTTTCCCTTGCCCACAATTTGCTCAAGAAGGCTGCAGTGGACGCCCAAAGACAAGGAGCTAAGCGAGAACAGGTCGCTTAGCTCCTTTGTTTTTTGTTTCTTCCGAGACTTATCTAATTTTTTTTCTGATGAGGTCGTTCCTAAGTTTACTTTTGGGACACCCTCCTCGTCTTCTGTCTACGCCTCATTCACAGACGTCTGTATGACCAACTTGGTTTCTTTCTTTTGCTTGGTGTGCAGCAGCAGGATATTCAACACGACAGCAGTCAACGAACCGGTGACAATCCCGTTTTGCAGCAGCATCTTGAGCGTCGTCGGCAGCAGGTCAAACATCTGCGGCACGGCGGAAGAACCGAGACCGACAGCGATGCTGCAGGCGGCGATCAGCAGGTTCTCGTTTTGCTTCAGATCGACACTGGAGAGGATGTTGATCCCGGACGCGACAACCATCCCAAACATCGCGATCATCGCCCCGCCTAATACGGCACTCGGGACTACAGTGGTCAGGGCCGCCAGCTTGGGCAGCATCCCCAGAACGACCAGGATCAATCCGGCGGCGATGATCACATCACGGCTTTTGACACGCGTCAGCGAGACCAGTCCGACGTTTTGCGAGAAGGCTGTATAGGGAAAGGCATTAAACACGCCGCCCAGTACGATGGCCACCCCTTCGGCCCGCAAGCCCTTGACGATATCGCCTTGGGTCAACTCTTTCTCAGCTATTTTACTAAGTGCAAAGTAGACTCCTGTCGACTCCACCATGCTGATCACACAGACCAGGATCATGGTCAGGATCGCCACCAGATCAAACTGAGGTGTCCCAAAGTAAAAGGGCTGAACGATGCTGATCCATGATGCGTTGGAGACCTCGGCAAAGCTGACCATCCCCATAAAATAGGCAGCCACTGTACCTGCAATCAGTCCGATCAACACCGAAATGGCCCGGATGAAACCGCCAAATAGACGATTAACCAGCAGGATCAGCGCAAGCGTACCGAACGCAAGCAGCAGGTTGTGCGGCTGACCGAAATCGGGACTGCCCTGTCCGCCTGCCGCATTGTTCATCGCGACAGGGATCAGCGATACCCCGATAATCGTCACGACCGAACCGGTGACGACGGTGGGAAAGAAGCGCAGCAGCTTGCCGAATAACGGCGCTGCCAGCAGGACAAAGATCCCGGCGAGGATAATCGCCCCGTAAGCCGTAGCCAGGTTGGTCGTAGAGGCAATCGCGATAATCGGCCCGACCGCCGTAAAGGTACAGCCCAACACGACCGGCAGGCGAATCCCCAGATATCGTGTCCCAATCACCTGCAGCAGAGTAGCGATCCCGCAGGTAAACAGATCGGCGGCGATCAAGTAGGCCATCTGGGCAGAAGACAGCTTGAGTGCTCCGCCGATGATCAGCGGGACAACTACTGCCCCTGCGTACATCGCCAGGACATGCTGCAGTCCCAGCGTAAACTGTTTTTGTTTGCTTAGCATCGTGTACTCGTCTCCTCTGCCAGTGTTTTCTCTGTCTCTTCTACAAACCGGATCTCACCAGGCGACATCGATTCAATCCGAGCCAACGAATGGATCGCAACACCCGCTTGTTCCAGTTTGCCCCGACCTTCCTGGAAGCTCTTTTCGATCACAGCACCGACGCCAACCAGTTTTGCACCGGACTGTTTGATGATCTCTACCAGTCCCAGCAGAGCAGCACCGGTAGCCAGAAAGTCATCTACGATCAGCACGCGGTCCCCCTCGGACAAATAACGCTTGGATACGCTGATCCGGTACGTCTCCTGGCGGGTAAAAGAATAGACTGGCACGCTGTAGACATCCTCCGTCAACGTAACCGCCTGCTTTTTCTTGGCGTAGACAAACGGCACCCGCAAGGCATACGCGGCAGCCATCGCGAAGTGAATGCCGCTCGCTTCGATCGTCAGCACCTTGGTGACGCCATCCGCTCGAAACCGGTTGGCAAACTCCTGCCCGATCTCCATCGTCAGCATCGGATCTACCTGATGATTGAGAAAAGAATCTACTTTTAACACCTGACTGGACAAAACGATACCGTCCTGTCTGATGCGCTCCTGCAATGCTTTCATCATCTCGTCTCCCTTTTGTCGTAATCGGCGGTCCGTCCCGCCGCAAATCTTCTATCTTAATCGGCAATACCTGACGGGCCCGCGCATCTGCTATGTCGCATCAGCACGCAACTCCCCGACGGCTAGGCTGCCTCCTTGTACCAATAACAAACAAAGCCCAGAGGGACAGTTCCACTGATTACAGACATGCAATCGAAGTGAAACCTGTCCTTCTGGGCTTTTCTCCCTAAGGTGTAACACATAAGCCAAACTCACGTGTCTGCGTCGCTCGGTCCAGACCTTCTCCTAGAGGATGCGCAGCATGTGCTCTATCACTCGCATTCCCATCATCTCTCGACTGTAGCCAAGACGGCAAGCAGCGGAAAAGCGGAACCCTAGACGCTCTTTCACTCGTAGTCAGATGATTTACGGTCATCTGGTAGATACTTATGGGCCGTATTCCCATGATTATACGAGTCTATTTCGTTGTGTTCGTCCTTCACATTCTAGTATACATCCTATCAAGCGTCAAGACTCTGTTCCGTAAGGGTTTTTGGTTACTTTTTGCAAAAACATCCCCGGTTTGTCCAGCGGAGCAAATCCATAACGATGATAGAGCGTATGGGCGTCTTGCGTCGCGAGCATAAACCGTCTCGGTCTACTCAACTCAGGGTGCTCCACAATCACCCGTACCAGCCACTTCGACAGTCCAAGCCCCCTATGCGAAGGCAGGATAAACACATCAGCAAGATAAGCAAATGTAGCTAGATCGCTGATCACCCGGCCAAAGCCAACCTGCTCGACGGTGCCCTGCCGAGGATCACCCCGGTAAAGACCAAAGCAGAGCGCTGAATGCTGAACCGCTTTTTCTACCACTTCTCGCGGTACTCCCTTGGCCCAGTATGAGTCCTGTGACAAAAACGTATGGATTAAATCGAGATTCAGGTAACGTTTCTCTGTCGAGATGACGAACTCCTCGTGCTGCCAGTACTGTTCCATCGTCCAACTCCTTTGTTTCAATATTTTCCTGGCAAGGTCAGTATAGCGATAATTCTAAAGCATAAAAACAGATTGACATCATGATCATCAAATGGTACATTTTATCTGTTTTTACATAGCCAAAGATCTCTTATCCAGAGAGGTGGAGGGGCAGGGCCCTATGAAACCCGGCAACCACATGTGACGCACAACATGATGGTGCCAATTCCCGCAAGCGCGATGCTTGCAAGATAAGAGGACGTGTACAACTCCTCTTATTGGGAGTTTTTTTATTTTATCATCAAAGGGGAAATGCACTCATGTCTTCATCTAAGTCTATCTTTGAACTTAGTACCAAAACGGTCGTGGTGATCGGGATTGGTGCTGTCCTCTACGGTCTGCTATCCTACGTGACCAACTTCGTTCCGGTCGCCGGGAACAGCCTGCGTCCGGCCATCTCCGTCCTCACCCTGATCGGAGCGATGTTCGGTCCGCTGGTCGGCTTCTTCGTCGGCACGTTTGGTGCGATGATCAATGATCTGTTCTCTGGCCAGATCTGGCTGCACTGGAACATCGGCAACGGGATCATTGGCATATTCGCCGGTCTCGTCTTTCTTATGAAGGATTTCGATGTGAACCGCGGCCAGGTTCGTACAAAGCATTATCTGTGGGTTGTCCTCTACGGTTTGGTTGGCAACATCGTCGGTCTTACCGCAGCCGCTCTGGTAGACGTCGCGATGGGAACGCCGTTTGCAACAGCCGTTGTGAGTTGGGCCATCGTCCCGGCACTGGTTAACGTCGTCTGGGTAGCTACTTTGGGCTTGCTGTTGATCGCTGCCTTTGCTCGCCGCAAAAGCGGGCATACCGACCTGGAGATCGGCAAGTAAGAAACGAACTGCAGCGCCCCATCACGTCTTATCAATTGGATCAAGATAGAGAAACCCTCTCGCTGCAGAGGGTTTTTCACTGAAAAGGAGTCAGAATGGAACCAATCGTATCTGTAAAACAGGTGAGCTATACATACGAAGGTCTGAAGCATCCGACCATTCGCGAGATCAATCTGGATATCCGCCGCGGCGAGAAAATCCTGATCGCCGGTCCGAGTGGTTCCGGCAAATCGACGCTGGCCCGCTGTCTCAACGGGCTGATTCCCCACAGCTACAAGGGAGAACTGCAGGGGCAGATCATCATCGATGGCAAACCGACCTCGTCCATGAGAATCGTCGAGATCTCCGAGAGTGTCGGAACCATCTTGCAGGACCCGGAAGGGCAGTTTGTCGGACTTTCCGTCGGTGAGGACGTGGCGTTTGCCCTGGAGAACCAAGAGATGTCTTACAAAGAGATGGTCGCGCTGGTCAAGGAAGCATTGGCCAAGGTAAACATGGTTAGTCAGATCGACAAAAGTCCTCAGGAACTCTCCGGGGGTCAGAAGCAAAAGGTAGCGATCGCCGGCATCCCCGCCATGAATCCGGACATCCTGCTGTTCGACGAGCCCTTGGCCAACCTTGACCCCCAAAGCGGGCAGCAGGTGATGGCCCTGATTGACGAGATTCACCAGCGGTACAACAAAACGATCATCATCGTCGAGCACCGCATTGAAGAAGTGCTGGAGATCGGCATGGATCGGATCATCCTGATGGAGCAAGGAGAGATCGTGGCCGATGACAGCGCATCCGATGTCGTCAGCTCTGGAAAACTGAAGCAAACCGGCATCCGTCATCCACTCTATCTGGAAGCACTGGAGCGGGCCGGTCTCACCTATACCGCAGAGACGATTCCCCTGGCGGTCAGCGCAGTCGAACGCGACGATGTCCTGCCTAGCTTCCGCCAATGGCAATTCCATACTGCAGCATCCGATGCCCCCTTGGTGGATACGGCTCCTCTGCTTCAGTTCGACGATGTCTGGTTTTCCTATACCCCTGAGGAGCCCTTGCTGAAGGCGATCAGCTTCGCGGTCCGTCCAGGGGAACGTATTGCCCTGTTAGGCCATAATGGAGCCGGCAAATCGACACTTTCCCATCTGATGCTTGGCATACTGAAACCGCTGCAGGGGCGGATTTTTCTGGAGGGGAAACCGGCTGAATCGGCAAACGTCATCCAGCGGGGCGGCAAGATCGGCTACGTAATGCAAAATCCACACCACATGATCTCTCAGGAGACCGTAAAAGATGAAGTGGCTTTCGGTCCGCGCAACTTTGGTCTGGATGAAGCGGAAGTCCTGCAACGTGTGGAAGAGGCGCTCCACGTATGCGACCTGCTTGGCCACAAGAACTGGCCGGTCTCTGCGCTCAGCTTTGGACAAAAAAAACGCCTTACGATAGCGTCGATCCTCTCCATGAAGCCGCGGGTCCTGCTGCTTGATGAACCGACAGCCGGACAAGACTACCGTCACTATCGGGAGATGATGGACTTTATCAGCCGTCTGACAGAGACGGGTATCGCTCTGCTGATGGTAACCCATGACATGCATCTTGCCCTGGAGTACACCAGCCGCTCCATCGTGCTTAGTCAGGGGGAGATCATCGGCGATATGGCCACATCCCGCTTGTTTGCCGACGAGCCGCCGCTGACAGCGGCCAGTCTGCGCACAACCAGTTTGTACCAGTTGGCCAAACACCTGGGGGTTGCGCAGCCAGACCAGTTTATCCAGTACTTTATCGATGCGGACAGGCAGGTGAAGACAGATGCAATCGTTTAACTTTCAGTACATTCCCGGCAGCTCGTTTTTGCATCGGATGGACGGACGAACCAAGCTTGCTCTGTTGGCGTGCTGGGTTGTCTCCATCTTCCTGTTCTATGACATTCGTATCCTGGCCGTCTTTTTACTGGGGGGGTTTCTGCTGATTCCACTAGCTCAGATCTCCTTTTGGCGCATCCGGCGGATGATCCTGATGATGATCGGATTCGTCACCCTAACCGCTGTACTGACCAATATCCTGACACCTTCCTACGCTGGCAGGTTCGTAGCGGTGCAGCATCCGCTCTTTACGGTTGCCGGTCTGACGATCACCAAAGAAACCGCTTTTTACAGTGTGATGCTGATCGTCAAATACCTGGCGATCTTCCCGATGGCCATCCTGTTTATCCTGACCACTCACCCCAGCCGACTGGCCAGCAGTCTGCATCGGATTGGCGTTCCCTACAAGATCGCTTATTCGCTGAACATCGCCTTGCGCTATCTGCCCAATGTGCAGCGTGAATTCATGCAGATTGCCCATGCCCAGCAAGCTCGCGGCGTCTCTCTGGAAAAAGGAAGCGGCAGCATAGGGAAGCGGATGAGAGCGTGGGTAGCCTTGCTGATGCCGCTGTTTGTCTCCAGTCTCGACCGAGTGGAGACGGTGAGCAACGCGATGGAACTGCGTGGCTTCGGCAACCGACGCAGCCGCAGCTGGTACAACGCTACGTCGTTTACCCGACTGGATACCTTCACACTGACCGCGAGCGTCGGATTGGTCGTCTGTTCTATCTTTCTGAAGCTGTATGTGTTTGAGAGTTTTTGGTATCCCTTCGGCCCTTAGATCTTGAGAATGAATGCTTAGCTAAAAAACCTCCGCTGATGTATGAAGTGCACCCCTTAAAGTAGACATTGGAAAAACCCCTAGGGAAAACCGATGTTACTTTAGGGGGTGTATTCTTTATGGCATTCAAAGGGCAAAAGTTCAAGCATTATCCAATGACGATGAAAATTGAGGCGATTCGGTTGCATGTAGCGGAGAATTGGACGTACAAACAAATCACTGAGCATTTGGGAATCCAGGATAAGGATCGAGTGAAAAAGTGGATGCGGAAATACAAACAACTTGGGGAGTTTGGTCTTTTGGACCAGCGTGGACGACGTGCAGAGTACATCGATCAAGGTCGACATGTGCGAAAATTGAAACGGGAGAACGAAATCCTAAAAAAGTGTTTGGAAATCTGGATGCGGGAGGTGTAGGAAGAAAGTACAGAACGAAAAGGAACATATGGGTATCGAAGAATTCAGGCGGAACTCCTTCGTCAATACGGCAAGGTTGTGAATCATAAGAAGGTGTTACGGCTCATGCAAATTCTTGGGCTGAAAGCCATTATTCGTCGCAAGCGAGCGTATCGGAGCACGTATCAAGCGGCTGAATTAGATGGTCGTGTTGCCGAAAATCTGTTGAAGCGTAACTTCACAGCCGAGAAACCGAACCAAAAGTGGGTGACCGACGTTACCCAGTTTCGTGTAGGAGATCAACGCATTTTCTTATCAGCGATTAAAGACTTGTTTCACAACGAAATCGTGGCGTACCATGTGAGCTTACACAATGACAATGCCCTTGTCCTAGAGACGTTTCGGAAAGCATTTGAAAAGCATAAGGACGTGATTGGACTGATCGTTCACAGCGATCAAGGCTACCCGTACACGTCCCACGCATACCACGACATGCTGCTGAAGGTTGGCGCCCGAATCAGCATGTCCCGTCGCGGCAATTGTTTGGACAATGCCGCTATGGAAAGCTTCTTCTCGCATCTGAAGGCGGAAGCTCTCTATCCTTATGATATACGAAGTCTGGATGAGGCACAAAGACGAATTGAGGACTACATTCGTTTTTACAATGAGGAGCGTATACAAATCAAATTAAATAAGCTGACGCCAGTCGAGTACAGGCGTCAGCTTGCGGCCTAACGGCCGGGGGGGTTTTTTAGTGTCTACAAAATGGGGTCTTGACCAGTATGCTGACGTACAACGGCGGAGGTTTTTCGTTTTGATATTTTTATCCAAGGCATGTATCAGTCACATATGGTTCAGGTTATCTTACAAACGTACACAAATAATTGGAAAGGATGAGGTCATTGCAGTTGTACGCCGTTGATGCCGGTCTCATGGGCAATCACCTCCCGATGCACCAGGGGACGATTGCCAAGCTGAGCTACTACTTATCGTTGCAGACGAGCCATTCATTACAGTTGATCGTACAGAACAACCTGCAAATCATGGTTGCCCACATGAAAGCAATGCAACAACTCCTGACCCCTCAAGACTCGGGATACGTTTCCTTGCCTCCTGTGCAGCAACTCCCAACCATTGGCGCTGTTTCATCCGAAACAGACTATTTGATTGCCCTGGACGGACGTCTCAACGCAGTCTCCATGGCCAAGGAAGATTTTTCTTCGGCGATGGGCATGCATACTCCCATGGCTCGCAACATTCACATTGAGATGGCACTGCAAAAAGTTCAAATCGCAGAGCAGTACGAACAGTTTCTCCTGAACGCCGGCTTATCGGTCCACCCGTATGCCTCGGCAGAGATCCAACAGGCCTTGACTGAACAGTATCGGGCTGCACTTGCTTCACTCTCCGCCCGACATGGATCGGGTGCCAGACCAAAACCGGCCGCCTTGCAGCATGCCTAATAAAAAAGCCGGGGGGCGGACGGTTCGGAACGTCTGCTCCCTCGGCAAAGGCAGGAGAACCCACTATCAATAGAATCAAATGGCTTGCTCTTTTACTTCACCATTTGGCAGCACTCGATAATCGTACACATTTCCATCGCTTTTTTTCATGTAGTAGGCGGAAAAAGTGTCAACCCTTCCATCGATCGTCCAGCCAACGAATACGATCATCTCCAGTTCTCCGTTCTTGATCCCTTCCACATCTACCGTGTCATACTGATCATCTGGCGACTGGTATCCTTCTCTGGCACCGAAATCATATCGCCACATGTCGGTGTTGTCCATCGCGCTTTTTACTTTCGTGAACTTGTCGCCAAACAACTTCTTCACTTCGTCTTGGGAGAGACCTTGCTTCAGGTTTTCCTTTACATAGGAAATATCCAGTTCTTTCACTTGTTCTCCACTTGGTTGTTCCCTATTTGATTGCTCCCCATCCGGCTGTCCTGTTGTCGTTTCTCCGGCATTGCTGTGCTCCGAATGTGGCGGTGTTTCTGTCTGATCCGAACACGCTGCTATTCCCAGTAAAAGTGCCAACGCCAAGAAGAATACGACTGTTACGTTTTTCATGTTCATCACCTTTTACTCTCATTTCTTTACCTGATGAACGAATTCATGGTCAGTTTATCCAAGTCAACAAATTACCATAATCGGGCAATTGGTGCAAATCTCAAGGAAGAAAGCAAAACCTTCCTATTTTGCCTTGCTCTGTTGCTGATCTGAACGTTATTCTTTGAAATCACAAGGTGATTCAAGGTATTTCTTTGATTCCTGGTCCTTTTTGCTCGTTCAGCAAATTTTCACACAAAATGGAGGTGCGCTCTGTGGACCATTATTCTCCTGTAGAAATCCTGCACATGAAAATGGCCGACTGATGAAGAGTCGGCCTAGCTTGAAGACCAAGCCTCGGTACAGGTGGAAAGCAGCTCTTTTCCGGACACTTTTGCCAACCAACCTAGCGGAGCCGATGGTGATAACACATCAGATTTGGTCAGACAGCTTTTGGTGGTTGGCGGCTGAATTGGCTCTTGTACAGTTCGGCGTAAAAGCGTTCACCAATTGGAAGGGGTATCGTACAGCGGTAAGGGGTGAATACGAGGAGTACCGCAAATGGATGATTCACAGTTTCGGCATTACATTGGTCGCTGTTGGCGCACGCGTCCTGGTGCCGATTCTGCTGCTTCTTTCCTATTTGTTCAATGGTTTGGCTCTTCCTGCTGGAGGAATAGCGTACATGGTGCAAGAAGTACTGAATGTGAACATTTGGGCCGGTCTCGTCCTGCATTTGGTTGTCAGCGAGTGGATCGTTCTGAGATCTAAGAGGGGGCGGTGAGCCCCACTAAAAGCAAAAGCCTTTTAGGGAGCTCACTCTGTCCCTAAAAGGCTTTCTTTCCGTACATCTGCCCGTTTTCTCTAGCTTCTCTATCGCTTATCCTCTGTCGTCCTACTCTCGTTCACGTTCCTTTATGCCTCCTGGGACGACAGCCTGCGGAACGCCTCCAGTGTGATCTCAATCTCCCGCGCCACCGCTTTGGCCACTTCATCGGTATGCGGGTTGTACTCCTGAGCCAGATCCACGTCGGCATAACCGTCGATCGCCAAGATCGATCCCGCCCTAACGCCGCGCAGGGAGGCGATCACGAACAGCGCGGCTGTCTCCATCTCCACCGCAATCACACCTGCCTGCTGATACGTTTTATGCGGGAGTTCGACCACGCCACGAAAAAAAGCATCCAGCGTGAGGGTAATTCCCTTCCTGACGACTCCTTCTCTCTCGCGTGCACTAGTGTACAGAGCTTCGACCACGGTGCTGTCGGCAACTGCCGGAAAACCCTGCGGCACATACTGGCGGGTCAACCCTTCCTCACGTACCGCGGCGGTGCTGATCGCCAAACTACCAGGTGGAAGTTCGCCGGTCAGTGAGCCTGCCGTGCCCACCCGGACCAAGGTGGTTACCCCGGCCCGAATCAGTTCTTCAAAGCAGACAGCGGCACCGGGTGAACCGACGCCGTGGCTGACCACCGCCAACGGCACCCCTTTATACTCGCCGACAAACGTGCGGTATTCGCGGCTGAACGCCAATTCCCGGCTGTTCTCCAAGTAATCAGCGATTACTGCCGCACGGTGCGGATCGCCGCAGACAATCGCCTGGGCTGGGATCTCTTCCGGATTGACACGTAGGATGGATAACAGCATCTCAATCAAACTCCTTTTTCAACCATTCGTCTTCCGGTATCGGCAGTTCCTCTCCAGAGAAACGCTGCTCCCGAAACGGATCGGCATCATTGTGAAAACCGTTCTGCTCCCAGAATCCGGGGCGGTCTTCGGTCATAAACTCAATCCCGCGAATCCATTTGACACTTTTCCAAAAGTAAAGGTGCGGTACGATCAGCCGCAGCGGCCAGCCGTGCTTCGCGGTGAGCGGTTTGCCTGCATAGGTGTGAGCCAAGAGAATCCCCTCGCCCATCAGCTCGCGAAGCGGCAGGTTGGCCGTGTAATCATGGTCGCCGTAGAGCATCACGTACTTCGCTGTCGGCTTCACTTGCACCACGTCCAGCAACTCAGTGAAGCGCACGCCCTCCCACTGGGTATCAAACTTGGACCAGCGAGTGACGCAGTGGATGTCGCAGACTGACTGGGTCTGCGACAGCGCCATCAGATCGGTGAACGAGAAAACTTTCTCTTGCTCTACCTCGCCAAAGACCCGCAGTGTCCAGGTGTCAAGGTCATATGTCGGCACGTCTCCTTCATGCAGGATCGGAAACCGATCCGTCAGTACCTGACCCGGCGGCAATCGGTGCGCCAGGGACGGATCGACGGCGGGAACCTTCATCCGCTTGATCCGCTCTGCTTTGTTCATCTGCTACCGCCTCCTCTCTCGTGTGGAGTTGTTCTAAAGCGGGGCAGCGGTTCGCCTCACAACTCCACTCTGCCCATGAATCACCATACTTGTCAAACACTCGCTAGCGCGAACCGCCCCCGCCCCGCTGTGCGAGCTGCAGATAGCTCTTGTCCCGGAAGAAGAACATCGCTGCAATCGTCATCACGTACGGCAGCATCAAGGTGAAATGAGTAGGGATCGAGAATCCCTGCAGACGGATGCTGAGCGCATCCATGAAGCCAAAGAGTAGACTGGCCCCCATCACGCCAAATGGATTAGACTGCCCGAGCATCATCGCCACCAGCGCGATAAAGCCGCGACCCGCGGTCATCCCCTCAGAAAACATGGTCACCTGTCCAAGCGACAACTGGGCACCTGCCAATCCGCACAAGAGACCGCAAACCAGGATCGCTCCGTATTGGGTTCGACGAACTTTCATCCCCAAGCTTTTGGCAGCAGTCAGATTCTCACCGGCAGCCAGCAGCCGGAAACCAGAGACCGTCTTAAACAGGTAGATGTGCAGGACGAAAACCAGGCCAAAGGCAAGGTAGACCAGTGGCGAATGTCCGGAGAGAATCGTCCCCACCACCGGAACGTCACCCATGATGGGCAGATCGATTGATGGCAGCCCCTCCATATTTTTGTCGTAAAAGGCACCCTTGACATCGAAGATCGTGCGCAGGGCAAACGTGGTCAGTCCAGTCGCCAGGAAGTTTAGGGCGATCCCGACGACGATCTCGTTTGCCTTGAGGTCGATGGTGATGTAGGCAAACAAGAGGGAAAACAGCACCACACAAAGCACCGCAAAGAGAATGGCCAACAGCAGGCTGCCTGTAAAGTGATTGCCGACGATCGCCGAAAACGCTCCGATCAGAATCAGCCCTTCCAGCCCCACGTTAAACAACCCGACGCGGGCGCAGAGCGCTCCTCCGAGAGCGGCAAGCAGGATCGGCGTCACCATCCGGATGGTTGAGTTCAACAAGGAGAGGTCAAGCAGTTGTTCCATGTGATCCCCTCCCTTTTTTCCGTTTCCAGAACGAGTAGCTAAACTTGACCGAGACGAACAAGATCAGGACAGCCTGGATCACACTGGCTATCTCCAGCGGCACCTCTGTATTGCGTTCCACTCCCATCGCTCCCGTCTCCAACGCAGCCAACAGAATGCCGGCAGCAGCGGTACCCAGCGGATGAGAATTGGCCAGCAAAGTGGCCATCAGTCCGGTCCAGGCGTACCCCGGTGCGGTCAAGGCGCCATCGATATAACGATACTGCATGCCCAATACTTCCACTGTTCCTGCCAGTCCCGCCAACCCGCCGCTGATCAGCATGCTCCACAGCATCACCCGTGTGCGGCGGATGCCGCCGTAAGCGGCAAAGGAAGGATTGTATCCCAACACCCTCACTTCATAGCCAAATGAGCTGGAGCGGATCATCAAGTACAGCAGGATCGCCGCCGTGACCGCGATCAGAAAACCGGCGTGCAGGCTCATGCCGGAAAACAGCTTGGGCAGCCAGACCGTATTGTCGATCATCGGCGTCTGTGCCATCGCTGCCGAACCTGATGTGTCCTTAAACGGTTCGGTCACCAGATAACCGGCAAACAAGGCGGCAATATAGTTCATCAGCAAGGTCGTAATCAACAGATTTAAGCGGAAGGCGGCATCCAGCCAACCAGCGAGGATCGACCAAAGCCCTCCTGCGAGAAACCCGGCCAACAAGGCCGCGATCAGCTTCACCCATCCAGGACCTGGCAGGTAGAGAGCCGTTAAAGCAGCCGACACAGCTCCCAGCACCATTTGGCCCTCTGCCCCGAGATTGAAAAACCCGGCTCGAAAGGCAAGCGCCACCCCCAATCCGATCAGGATGATCGGCGTCGCTCTGGTTAGCGTATTGGTAAAAAAGTAAAAGCTGCCAAACGCACCTTTCCACAGTTCGGCATACGTCTCGATTACCGAAGCACCCACCACCCAGATCGCAAGGGCACCGGCGAGCAGCCCGACGCATACGGCCAGCAGCGGATGGAGCAGGGCAAAAGCTAGTTCTTTCGTTCTCATCGTGCTCCTCCTCCCGCCATCAACAGGCTGATCGCTTCTTCCGTCGCTTCCCGACTGTCCAACTCCCCGACAACTCTGCCTTCGTACATCACCAGGATGCGGTCGGACAAGGCCATCACTTCTGACAATTCCGATGAGACGAGCAGGATCGCGTCACCCTGCTCCCGCTTTTTTAGCAGCTGGGCATGAATAAACTCCATGGCCCCGATGTCTACGCCACGGGTCGGCTCAGCCGCTAGCAAAAAAGGCGTCTCCTGTCCGATCTCTCTGGCGGCGATCAGCTTCTGCAGGTTCCCCCCTGACAGATGCTGCGCTTTTTCATACAGTGAGTTGGTTTTGACAGCAAACTGTTTCACCCAGCGCTCGGTCAACTGCTGGAGCCGCTTCTGCCTGAGCAGGCCAAAGCGCCGGTAGAGCGGCTGCACGTACTGATGCAAGATCGCATTTTCGACGATACTGCCGTCCTTGGCTGCTCCCAACAGATAACGATCTTCCGGGATGTGGGCCATACCCTGCTGTCGAATGCTGCGCACCGGTGCGTTGGTGATCGGTTGTCCGAGCAGGTAAACGTCTCCCTGGTCTGCCTTGCGCAGACCGGTGATGACCTGTATCAGTTCTGACTGACCGTTGCCGGACACACCGGCAATCCCGACAATCTCACCAGCATGGACGCGAAAACTGACACGGTCCAACAGCGGTTTCCCCGAGTTGCCGCGGATAAACAGTTCGTTTACCGCAAGCAGCACATCACCTCGCGGCCGTTCGCTGCGCTGGATCTCAGCGATGTCGCGGCCGACCATCAACCGGGAGAGTTCCTCCACGTTTGTCTCCGCTGTTTTCAGCGTCCCCGTAACCTGTCCACCCCGCAGCACCGTGATACGATCGGCCACTTCCATCACCTCGTGCAGTTTGTGCGTGATCAGGATGACGCTTTTTCCTTGCTGAGCGAGATGTTTCAGTGTAACCAGCAGCTCTTTTACCTCCAGCGGCGTCAACACGGCCGTAGGCTCATCGAGAATCACGATATCGGCACCGTGGTAGAGGACCTTGAGAATCTCCACACGTTGCTGCATGCCCAGGGTGCACTCCCAGACCTTCTTGTGGGGATCGACGCTCATCCGGTACTTTTCCGAGAGCTCCTTCACCTGAGCGGCCGCCTTTTTCCGGTCAAACCAGACCCCTTTTGCCGGTTCCTGACTGATCACGATATTTTCTGCCACCGTGAAAGTGGGAAACAGCATGAAGTGCTGGTGAACCATGCCGATCCCGCTTTTGATCGCGTCTGCCGGGCTGTCAAACCGCTTCACTTCTCCGTTGATCCGGATGGTGCCATCTGTCGGCTTTTCCATGCCGTACAACATGCGCATCAGCGTTGTTTTGCCCGCTCCATTCTCCCCCACGATCGCGTGGATCTCCCCTTGTCTGAGGGAAAAGCTAACCTGCTGATTGGCGGCAAACGTGCCATACAGCTTGGTGATGTTCTCCATTTCCAGTAAAACAGTCACACAGTGTCACCCCTTTGTCGAGAAAAGAGGAAACCGACTACGGTGGGTAGCCGGTTTGCCCGATCTAGTTTTTCAGCGGGTCGGGGACCTCACGCTTGCCAGAGACGATCTCGTCATTGATTTCTTTCACTTTGGCGATCGTCTCTTCGCCGATAAACGGATGGAGCGGAGACTTGCTTTCGTGGGTGACGAAAGTGAGACCAACGCCTTTCTCTTTCAATCCGTAATCGACCACCCCTGGTGTAAACGTGCCGTTGACAAAATCTTTTACCGTCTCATACGCCGCTACATCGGTACCCTTTAGTTGTGACAAGACGACATGTTCCGGGTCCACTTCCGTACGGTCTATGTCTTGGCCGGCTGTGTAAAACCCTTTCTCCTTGGCCGCTTCGAACACGCCCAGATCGCCTACAGCAGCGGCCCCTGCAATAAAATCAGCACCTTGTGAATGCTGCAGCAGCGCCAATTCTTTCGCTTTTGCCGGATCTTCAAAGCTGCCTACGTAGTTCAACAGGAACTCCGCATCCGGATTGGTCGCTTTCAGACCTTCCTCGAAGCCAACCGTATATTTTTTCAACAGTGGAATATCCATCGCTGCTACCATTCCCACTTTTCCTGTCTTGGTCGCCAGTCCGGCGGCAGCCCCCATCAGGTATGCCGCTTCGTGCTCGCGGAATGAGACGCTGCGCACGTTGGGCAGATCAATGACCGTGTCGATGATCGCAAACTGACGGTCCGGATTTTCTGTCGCCACTTTTTTCAAAGCATCTTCTGCCTGAAAGGTAGCCGTAATAACCAAATCGTACTGTTCAGCCACCGCAACCCGCAGGTTTTCTTCGAACGCGTTGGGATCGGTCGCCTCAATTGTTTTTGCCTCCAGTCCAAACTCCTCAGCCGCTTTCTTAACCCCTTCATCCATCTGCTGGAAGAACGGATTGACGCCGATTTTTTCCGGGAGCACCAGGGCGATCCGTTTCTTCGGCTGATCTTGGCCTCGATCTCCTTCTGCCGATTGCGACTGGCTGGAGTCCGCTGGCTGCCCGCCGCCGCCACAGCCAGCCAAGGCCAAGGCAAACAGACACAGCAGCAAAAATACTCTCTTCATGACTGCTTCTCTCCTTGTTGTGTAAGTGTAAAAGAATACGAAAAAACCTCTCCCCTGCTGACAGGGAAGAGGATCGCATCTGCACCGCTCTCCCTTATCTGCCAGGTCGTATGCCTGCAGGAATTGGCACCTTCCTGAAAGTTTGCCTTCCAGTGGGTTGCCGGGTTTCATCGGGCCAGTCCCTCCACCACTCATAATAAGGGGTCTTTCTATGAACTTCTTTTTCATTTTAAATGAAAATATGATTTTATCAACCCTTTTCATATAATGTGTTTTTTTCCTGATTTTACATATCTGTATGTCTTCGGTCCCACAAAAAGGCCCCACCCGGTCTGCGCGTATTTGGGTGGGACTGTCGACAACCTTTTTCCCGAGGAGGAGAAGGCTTCTATTTCTAATAACGGTAAAAATGTGAATCAATTTTCTAGGGAATTAATGGTAAGTTCTCCGAACCTTCTGGTTCACCTTTCCATACTTCAAAGGTTCCTTTCAGCTTTGCTTCACCCGTCTGGTTGGTCACGATCAGCTCGCCGAGCCAGCGTTCCTCACCATCGCGGACCATCGACTCCACTAGTTGACCACTCACAGACAACTGCTCGCCTGGATAGGTCATTCGCGAAAACCGCACTTGGAAACTGCGCAAATACTGACGGGGGAACCACTCTGTCAGCGCCTGTCCCGCGAACCCCATCACCAGCATCCCATGGGCGATGACATCTTGCAGTCCAGCCTGTTTGGCTACGGGTACAACCGTATGAATCGGGTTGAAATCACCAGAGGCACCGGCGTAGCGGACTAATTGGGTGTGGGTAATCGCTTGCTTATGTAGGATGGGCAGTTCTTTCATCCTTTTCCCTCCTTCGCTCTCATTCTCTCCTGCATCTCGATGATCACCGACTCAGCTCTCAGTACTTGTTCTCCCTGCTGATTGGCATACTCTGTCACCAATGTGAACAGGTTCATTCTGCTTTTCGACTCGGCAGCGACAATCCGTGAGCAGGCGGTGATCTCATCACCCGCGCAGATCACACTGCCGTAATCGTACCGTTGTTTTCCGTGCAGCACGCGAAGCGGGTCCAGCTCTAACACTTCTATCAAATGTTCGAAACTGGGTCCTGCCCACATCTCGATCACGGTAGAAAATGTAGGGGGTAGAGGGATGTCGCGAAAGCCTGACTGCTGGGCAACATCTCTGTCATGGTAAATCGGGTTGTCATCGCCGATCGCAAGTGCAAACTCGCGGATTTTTCCTGCTTCTACGCGATACGCATACGGCTCAAATGTGTATCCGACGTATTTGGATAGATCTTTGGTCACCGCTGACCCTCCTCGCTTTTCCTGGATTGCTGCCTATTGGCCGGCTTCATCCTCCAGACAGCAGGCAACTGCCTCTTCTCTTCTTTTATGCGGGAATTCAAACTCGCAGACGATATCTTCTCCTTAACTGACAATATGGTCTGCTTATATGAAGACGTACACACAGCCGCAATATTCACCTGAGATCCTAAGTTCGCAAAAAACAAGATGATCTCACAACTAGGTATAGCAGGATATCTGCTTGTTCCGCACTTGTCGCGAGACTAACCTGCTTCTTTTTCAACCCGTTTCGCTGGCTTCTTTCACACCTATTCATTCTACAACTGCCGTTTCCCATTAGTATCCAGGGAACAATTTTTGCACAAGTCTGCTTGGTAACATTCGGTCTGACAATACAAATGCCCCATATAGTAAAGTAGTAGTATAAACAGATGTTCTACCATCTGTGCAAGCAGCAGATTGTGCATGATTTTGTGCTAAAGGTGGCCACCATGTTAGACAAAAGAGCAATGCAAATCTTGCAGTATCTACTGCAGTCCCATCACTACGTGTCAGTCAAGGAATTGATGGAACATTTCTCGATTTCTCGTAGAACATTATACTACGACATCGGGAAAATCAACGATTGGCTCAAACAATCTGGTTTGCCAGCCGTACCGTACATCTATGCAAAAGGGTTTTATTTCGACGACAGCAGGAAGCAAGCGATAGCTCGGATCACGGGAACAAAAAGCTTCGATCTATCTGCTTTGCGCCCAGGTGAAAGGCAGCTCTATTTGCTTTTCTATCTGCTCCTGACCGATGAACGAATTACCACACGCGAGTGCATGGAGAAGACTGGTGTCAGCCGCAATACCACTTTACATGATATCAAGCACATCAAAAAGGAAGTAGAACGGCAGGGGCTGCGACTCTCCTACTCGCACACGGATGGATATCGGATCAGCGGGAGTGAATTGACGATCCGCAATCTGTTAAGTCAATCCGTACATTCTCTGCTGCATGATGGTCAAGAACGGTTGATCCAGGAACTGCTTGCAGGCCGGGGAGACATTCCTACTCCCGACGCGATCCTGCAATGGCTGGGGGAATGCGAGTACCACTTGCATCTGCAGTTTGCCGATGATTCGACCAAGCTATTAAGTTATCTCTTTTCTCTCTACCTCCAGCGGTTTTTGAGCGGCCATCCCGTCTCTTTTCCACAAAAACAGATCAAGCACATCGTGACGACAAAGCATTATCAGGTAGTTGATACGCTGGAGCGAATCATCCCAATCAAGCTGAATCAGGACGAAAAATGCTATTTGTCTACCTTGCTGCTAAGCGCCAAGGTGAATGAACTGGATCAGTCGACGGAGCAGCATGAGATTCCTTTTCTAAAAGCGGCGATCCGGAAAATGGTTGATCTGTTTGAGATGCGAGCCTGTGTGGTGTTTGATCACCGCGTTGAACTGGAACAAAATTTGTATCTTCACCTGCAGCCAGCCTATTACCGCTTTATCTATAACATCGACGTCTCCAACCCGCTGAAAGGCGTGATTGTGCGCCAATATCGCGACATTTATGAACTGACCAAAAAAAGCATCTCACCGCTGGAAGAATTGGTCGGCAAAACGATCACAGAAGATGAGATCGCCTATATTACCGTTCATTTCGGAGGCTGGATGCGGCGACAAGGGATCACAGCGAGCACCCTGCGGCGTGTCTTGCTGGTTTGTGCAAATGGCGTAGGCACCTCTCGCATCCTGGCGCAGCAGTTGGAGGGGCTTTTTGCCAACATTGATTTGCTTGGTCCCCTTACCCTCAGGCAATACGAACAGTTTCAGGAAGAGGTAGACTTGGTTGTCTCTACGACCAAAATAAGCAACCCGCGTCATCGGATCATTTTCGTCAACCCGATCTTAACGGATGCCGATAAAGTGCACCTGTTAAATGAAATGGAGAACTTATCCAACCATTCCCCTTCCCATGTGACGGCACAAAGCATCGTCGAGGTAGTGAAAAAATATGCAGTCCTGGAAAAAGAGGAAGAGGTCATAGAGGAAATCAAGCAGGTGTTGCAACAGCATAAGCAGCTAAAAAGGGAGCGAAAACCAATGCTAGACGAGTTGTTACGCGAAGAATATATCCTGTTGAAAGACCAGGTGAGTGATTGGCGGGAAGCCATACGTACGGCAGCCGAACCGCTTCTGCGCAGCCAGTCGATCACAGAGGGGTATGTGCAGGCGATGATCGCCAACGTGGAAGAAAACGGTCCTTATGTCGTGATTGCTCCCAAAGTGGCGCTGCCGCATGCAAGACCGGAGCAGGGAGTAAACCGGGTCGGCATGAGTTTGCTTCGATTGAAGAAGCCCGTCTCATTCTCAGAGGACCAAGAGCGGGAAGCACAGTTGATCATCGTATTGGCCGCCATCGACCAAGAAACCCACTTAAAAGCATTGGCGCAGATGTCAAAGATGCTGTCCGAAGAAAGCAACATCGACGAACTGATCGCCGCCAATGATAAAGATACCATACTTCGATATATCGCAACGTATTCCGAATAGGAGGGAAAAGCATGAAAAAGATTCTGGTGGTATGTGGAAATGGATTGGGCAGCAGCTTCATTGTGGAGATGAACGTAAAGAAAATCCTCGCTGAGATGGGCGTGCAAGCGGAAGTCTCCCACACCGATCTGGCGACGAGCAAAACAGAGCAGGCAGATGTGTATCTGGGCTCAAAAGATATTGTGGATCAACTGGAAGATGGCAAACGCTGCGTGATTGGTCTTGAGAACATTTTAAACCAAGCAGAGATCAAGGAAGCCTTGCAACAATACTTCACGAAGGGATGATCATCGATGCTTGATCTAATCATGAAAGACATACTGGGAACCCCAGCGATCTTGGTCGGGCTGTTTGCCCTGGTCGGATTGCTGCTGCAGAAAAAAGGGACGGCTGATGTCGTCTCCGGAACCTTAAAGACAGTCATGGGCTTTCTGATCCTGGGCGCTGGCGCAGGCATATTGGTGGGCGCGTTAGACGCTTTTGGCAAAATGTTTGACATGGCCTTTCACATCCAGGGTGTGATCCCCAACAATGAAGCGATCGTCGCGCTCGCCCAGCAAACCTTTGGCGCGGAAACAGCGATGATCATGCTGTTCGGGATGATCGTCAACATCCTGTTGGCGCGCTTCACCCCGTTTAAGTACATTTTCTT